>NZ_JAOCCV010000004.1:0-254760 GCF_029840585.1 Pseudomonas sp. GD03875
ACCAGGGTGCTTCATAGTCTTGCCCCTCCGCCGCCCCCATTCGTAGCTCCGCCAGCGGCTGTGCCATTAATATGCGCGAAACGCATAAGGGAGCGACGCTGTGAACCCATTCGGACGTGCGAGCCTGCTGGCGCTGTTGGCGGGCGGCCTGGCCTGGTCTTTCTGGAGCAGCGCCGGCTGGTTGCAGCTGTGCGCCGGCTTGGCCCTGTTCTTGTTCGGCATGCAGTGCCTGGAGGAGGGCCTGCGCCAGCTGGCGGGCGGCAAGCTGGAACAGCTGCTCGGTCGCAGCACGGCCACCTCGGGCAAGGCCATGCTGTTCGGCGTCGGCGGCACCATGCTGCTGCAGTCGAGCACCCTGGTATCGCTGCTGACCATCGCCTTCATCAGTACCGGCCTGATCCAGCTGGCCGGCGGCATCGCCATCCTGTTCGGCGCCAACCTCGGCGCCACCAGCGGCATCTGGCTGCTGGCGCTGGCCGGGCAGGACCTCAGCCTCAGCCCGCTGGCTCTGCCGCTGCTGGTGTTCGGCGTGCTGGCCGGTTTCAACGGGGCGAAGAGCAAGGCGGCCGGGCGCATCGTGCTGGGCATCGCCTTCATCTTCCTCGGCATCGACCAGATCAAGGACGGCTTCTCCAGCTTCGGCGGCGACATGGACCTGGCCATCTACCGGGCGGAGGGGCTGTCCGGGCAACTGCTGTTCACCCTGATCGGCCTGGTGGCGACGGTGGTGCTGCAGTCCAGCCATGCCACGCTGATGCTGACCCTGGCGGCGCTGGCCAGCGGCCAGCTGGAACTGGGCCAGAGCCTGGCCATCGCCATCGGCTCCAACGTCGGCAGTAGCGTCAGCACTGCGATCGTCGGCTCCCTCGGCGGCAACCGTAGCGGCCAGCGCCTGGCGCTGGCCCATGTGCTGTTCAACGTGGTCACCGCGCTGCTCGCCTTCCTCCTGCTCACCCCGCTCACCTGGCTGGTGCAGTGGCTCACTGGGCTGGTCGGGCTGGGCAACAACAGCCTGATCCAGCTGGCCCTGTTCCACAGCCTGTTCAACGCCTTCGGTGTGCTGTTGTTCTGGCCCTGGCAGGGGCAGCTCGCCCGCCTGCTGCTGCGCTGGCTGCCGGAGAAGGCCGAGCCGCAGGTGCTGATCACCGAACTGGCCACCCCGGGCCCGCAGGAATTCCCGCGCACCCGCGCGCGCTACCTAAACGACCAGGCGCTGGACTCGGTGGATGCCGCCGCCAGCGCGGTGATGCGCGAGCTACGTCACCTCAGCCGGCTCAGCCTGGAGGTGATCTGCCATGCCCTGTACCTGCCGGTGGACCAGCTGGCCCGGGTGCGCGGCGACGAGGCGCTGCTGCGCGCCGCGCCCGACTCCCACGCGCTGGAGGCCGAGGCGCTGTACCAGCGGCACATCAAGGGCGTGTACGGCGACCTGCTGAGCTTCATGGGGCGCCTGGAGCTGCCGCTGGACGAGGCGCACCGGCAGTTCTGGATGGCCGGCCAGCTCGCCGCGCTGCAGCTGGTGGATGCGGTCAAGGACGCCAAGCACCTGCAGAAGAACCTGGGCCTGTACCTGCGCCAGGAACCGTCCACCGTGCGCTCGGCGTACGTCGAGCTGCGCGGCCACCTGCTGGCGCTGCTGCACGAACTCTACGAGCTGTCCCGCCTGGATGTCAGCGACGAGGCCTGGAGCGCCCGCCTGCGCATGCTGGACGACGAGGCGGCGGAGTTCGACCGGGTCTATCGCGAGCGGCTGTTCGCCCTGGTCCGCCAGGGCCAGCTGGACGGCCTGCAGACCAGTTCGCTGATGAACGACCTGGGCTACGTCGGGCGCATCTTCCAGAGCCTGCGCAACGTCCTGTTGCTGGCCGAGGAGCAGGGGCCGCTGCACGGCCTGCGCCAGGTCGAGCCGGAGAGCGGCCCGCTGATCGTCCTCGAATAGCTCAGTCCGCCTGCTTCAGCAGCGCGGCGCGGCCCACGCCCCGTGGGTCGCTGGCCGCTTCCACCTGGCCGCTGCGCTTGTGCCACAGCAGCACCTGCTGGTTGCCGAAGCCGCGCTCGACCCGCTTGAGACGATGGCCGCGCATCTCCAGACCGCTCAACTGGCCGGGGCCGAAGGCGTCCGGCTCGTACTCGATCACGTCCGGCAGGTACTGGTGGTGGTAGCGCGGGGTGGCCGTCCACTGTTGCACTGGCTTGCCGTCCAGGTAGTCGAGCACCGCCAGCAGCACCATGCTGGGGATGCGGCTGCCGCCTGGCGTGCCGAACGAGGCCAGTTCCTGCTCGCTCTCGATGAAGGTCGGGCTCATGCTCGACAGCGGCCGCTTGCCCGGGGCGACGGCGTTGGCCTGGCTACCGGCCAGGCCGTAGACGTTGCTGCCCTTGGGGTCGGCGGCGAAGTCGTCCATCTCGTTGTTCAGCACCACGCCGGTGCCGGGCGCGGTGAAGGCGGCGCCGAACGGCAGGTTGATCGACAGGGTGGCGGCCACCGCGTTGCCCTCGCCGTCGAGCACGGTGAAATGGGTGGTGTGGTCGCCCTCGCGCCAGGCCGGCGCTGGCGGCAGGCTGGCACTGGGTGTGGCGTGCTGCAGGGCGATGCCCTTGGCCAGGCTCTTCAGGTAGTCGGGGGCGAGCAGCTGCGGCAGCGGGTTGCGCACGTGGTCCGGGTCGCCCAGCAGGCTGCGGTCGCGGTAGGCGCGGCGCAGGGTCTCGACCACGTAGTGGCTGCGCTGCACGGCGCCGGCCTTCTGCCAGGGCAGCTGCTGCAGCATCAGCAGGCTCTGGGCCAGGGCCACGCCGCCGGCCGAGGGCGGCGGTGCACCGATCAGTTCGCGCCCACCGTCCAGGCCGATGCGCAGCGGCTGGCGCTCGACCACCCGGTAGTCGCGCAGGTCGCGGGCGCTCCACACGCCGCCGCCGGCCGTCACGCCCTCCAGCAGCAGGCGCGCCGTCTCGCCCTGGTAGAAGCCGGCGTGCCCGTCCCGGGCCAGGCGCTCCAGGGTGCGCGCCAGCGCCGGTTGGCGCAGCAGGCCGTGCAGCGGCGGCACGCGGTTCTGGTCGAGGAAGATGGCGGCGCTGGTCGGGTCCTGCTGCAGGGCCTGCAGGCGCCATTCGGCGCGCTCGCGGTAGATGCGGTCGATGCCGACGCCATCGCGGGCCAGGCGGATGGCGGGCGTCAGCGAGTCGCTCAGCGGCAGCGTGCCGTAGTGCCGGGCCAGGTGGTCCAGCGCCGCCGGCAGGCCGGGAATGGCGGCGGCCAGCGGGCCGTTCAGCGACAGCTCGCGCTGCACCGTACCGTTGCGCCGGTAGAGGTCGGGGCCGGCCGCCGCCGGGGCGCGCTCGCGGGCGTCGATGAAGCGGTAGGTCGGCGGCTCTCCAGCCTGGCGCAGCAGGAAGAAACCACCACCGCCGAGGCCCGAGCCATAGGGTTCGGCCACCGCCAGGGCAGCGGCGATGGCGATTGCGGCGTCGAAGGCGTTGCCGCCGTGGGCCAGGGTTTCCAGGCCGGCCACCGTGGCGGCGGGGTGGGCACTGGCGACGGCGGCCTGCTCGGGACGCGGCGCGGACTGGGCGGCGAGGGCGCCGCTCAGCAGCAGGCAGGCGAGAAGGGGTTTGAACGGCATGGGATCGATCCGGGCTTGGCAGGCTTGAAGCCTAGCGGAGATCGACCCGCGATGGGGCGTGGGGGTGTTTCAGGCCTTGCCGGTGATGCGCTTGTACTTGTCCATCAGCTGCTCCTTGCTCTCGACGTTGGCGTCGTCGAGGGGGATGCAGTCCACCGGGCAGACCTGTTGGCACTGCGGCTCGTCGTAGTGGCCCACGCATTCGGTGCACAGGTTGGGGTCGATCACGTAGATCTCTTCCCCCTGGGAGATGGCGGCGTTCGGGCACTCGGGTTCGCAGACGTCGCAGTTGATGCAGTCGTCGGTGATCTTCAGGGACATCGGGGCAACTCCTGCCAGGCCCGACGGGCATGGCACTTTCAGGCATTCAGTGGGCGAATTGTGCCGGATCGGCCGGCTTCGCGCCATGCGCGGGCGACGGAGCCGCCCGCTCGCAGCCCGGGGATTACCGTTTGAAGCGCTCGGCCAGGGCGTCGGCCACCGCCGGATGGACGAACTTGCTGATGTCGCCGCCCAGCGCGGCGATCTCGCGCACCAGGGTGGAGGAGATGAAGGAATACTTCTCCGACGGGGTGAGGAACATGCTCTCCACGTCCGGTGCCAGCTGGCGGTTCATGTTGGCCAGCTGGAACTCGTACTCGAAGTCCGATACCGCTCGCAGGCCACGGAGGAACACGTTGGCCTGCTGCTCCTTGACGAAGTGCGCCAGCAGGGTGGAGAAACCCACCACCTCGACGTTGGGCAGGTGCTTGGTGACTTCCCTGGCCAGTTCGACCCGTTGCTCAAGCGGGAACAGCGGGTTCTTCTTCGGGCTGGCGGCTACCGCGATGATCACCGTGTCGAACAGGCGCGAGGCACGCTCGATAAGGTCGCCGTGGCCCTTGGTGATGGGGTCGAAGGTGCCTGGGTACAACACTCGATTCATCGCATCGTCCTGTTCGGAAGGCGGGAAGAGTCGCGGATGGTAGCGCAGCGCTTCGCTCGGGGCCAAGCATGGCGCGCAGTGGCGGGGTGATCGGGGGATGGGGCTGTGTGGACGAGGCGGTAGATTCCGTCATTCCCGCGCAGGCGGGAATCCAGGCGCAGGCCGGGATAGCACGTCGCTGGGTCCCCGCCTGCGCGGGGACGACGGGGTGTGCAGCTGCAGTTCCGCCCACGTGCCTAGGTGGCGCAGGGAGGGCAAGCGGGTGGAGCCTTGGATGGACAAGGTAGAACACTCCGTCATTCCCGCGAAGGCGGGAATCCAGGTGGGGGCCGGGATGGCGCGTCTCTGGGTCCCCGCCTTCGCGGGGACGACGGGGGCGCAGCACCGCTCCACCGATCATCCCGCACTCAGGCCTTCAGGCGCTCGGCCAGCAGGGTCGAGAGCTTGGCGGTGAGGCCGTAGATCGACAGCTGCGGGTTGGCGCCGATGCTGGTGGGGAACAGCGAGCCGTCGTGGATCGACAGGTTCTCCAGCTGGTGGTGGCGTCCCAGGCTGTCGGTGACCGCCTGCCTCGGGTCCTCGCCCATGGCGCAGCCGCCCATCACGTGGGCGCTGCCCAGGCGGGTCTGGTAAAGGCGCAGGTCGAGGCGGTCGATCAGCGCCCGGGCCTCGGCCAGGGTCTTCGCGTAGTCGGCCTGGGCGTGCACCGGCAGCACCGCCTTGGCACCGGCGGCGAACTGGATCTCGGCCATGCTGTGGAAGGCCCGGCGGATACCGTCCCAGGTGTAGTCGGTCATGCGGTAGTCGAGCACCGGCGTGCCGTCGCCGCGCAGCTCCACGGTGCCCTCGGCGCTGTCCGGGTGGAAGCCGTCGCGCATCAGCGCCAGCATCACGTTGGTGTGCGGCAGCTGTTCCATGCGCAGGGCGTTGTCGACGCCGAAGCGGCCGAGCAGGGTGGCCGCCAGGGCCGGGTGCAGCGGCGGCACCTCCAGCTTGTAGGACATCTGCCCGGTGGTGCCGTCGTTCCACTGGAAGTGGTCGGAATAGACCGACTGCGGCGCGCCGTAGAAGGGGGCGATCATCTGCTCGAACTGCGCCGCGGAGAAGTTCACCACGTGCAGGAAGGTGCGCTTGCCGGCCCGCTCATGCGGGTCCGGCGCCTGGGAGCGCAGCAGCAGCGCCGGCGAGTTGATGCCGCCGCCGGCCAGCACGTAGTGGCGCGCCTTGACCATGATGCGCCGGCCGTTGGGCGCCACCGCGCGTTCGTCCATGCCCAGGCATTCCAGGCCGGTGACGTGGTCGCCGTCGTGCAGCAGGCGCTCGGCGCGGGCCAGGTAGAGCAGGGCGCCGCCCTGGTCGAGGGCGGCGGGGATGGTGGTGACCAGCATCGACTGCTTGGCGTTGACCGGGCAGCCCATGCCGCAGTAGCCCAGGTTCCAGCAGCCGCGCACGTTGCGCGGGATGATGTGCCAGGCGTAGCCGAGCTTCTCGCAGCCGGCGCTGATCACCGCGTTGTTCGGGTTCGGCGGGATGGCCCAGGGCGCCACGCCCAGGCGCTGTTCCATCTTCTCGAACCAGGGCGCCATCTCGGCGGCGCCGTGGCCCTGCACGCCGTGGGCCTCGGCCCAGTGCGCCAGGGTCGGCTCCGGGGTGCGGAAGCTGGAGGTCCAGTTGACCAGGGTGGTGCCGCCCACGGCGCGGCCCTGCATGATGGTGATGGCGCCGTCCTTGCTCATCCGGCCGATGCCTTCCTGGTACAGCTGCGGGTAGGCGTCGGCCTCCTGCATCTTGAAGTCGCTGCTGGTCTTCAGCGGGCCTTCCTCGATCAGCAGCACCTTGAGCCCGGCGGCGCTGAGGATTTCCGCCGTGGTGCCGCCGCCGGCGCCGCTGCCGATGATGGCGACGTCGGCCTCCAGCAGCAGGTCCTTGTCCAGGTGCGAGCCGTCGTAGGTGGTCCAGCCGCGGGCGATGCCTTCGCGGAAGCTATCGGGTACAGGCATTTCAGGCTCTCTTTCTTGTTCTTGTCATGCTCGGAGTCGAGGCCGAGCGAGCTAGAGTCAGGCTAGGCGCAAGTGCGCGAGGACGGGGAGTTTACGAGTTGTAAATGACCTGTCCGAGTGCACTTGCAACGACGCCTGGCCGACGCGCAGCCGGCCGTCAGAACCTCGGCGGGCCGGGGTAGCCGCAATGGGCCCACGACTGCGGCCGCGCATACCAGGCCATCAGTACCAGCTGCAGCAGCGAGGCGTGGCCCATGCGCAGCAGGTCCAGCGAGCTGTGTTCCCAGCGGTCGAGGAAGCGGCGCACGTCCTCCGCGCTGGCGTTTTCCCAGCTGCCCCAGATGCCGGTCAGCGGGCCGCGGGTGACGGCCATGGCCAGCACGTCCAGCAACTGCCGGGTGAGCTTGAGCAGTTCGGGCGAGAGGTAGCCCAGGTTGCGGTCGATGCCCTGCACGGTGGCGTCCACCGCCGCCTGCATGGCGCCTGGTTCGACCGCGCCCTCCAGCATCACCGGGACGATGGCGCGCAGGCTGGGCAGGTCGCTGGTGCGCAGCACCGAGAAGCCGGCGGCCGCGCCATCACTGGAGCAGCCGCTGAGGCTGGCGGTGACCCCGGCGGTGGCGAGGAAAGCGCCGCCGAGCAGGCCGACCTTGAGCAGGCCGCGGCGCGACAGCGGCGGCGCGGCGGTGGAGAGATCGGTCATGGCGGGCCTCAGCGGATGAACAGCTTGTGGATCAGCTTCTGGATCGCGGTGCCGTACGGCGGGTAGATGAAGCGCGCGGCGTTGAAGCGCTGCTTGATCAGCACGCCCTTGGCCTTGCTGAAGGTCAGGAAGCCCTCGTGGCCATGGTAGTGGCCCATGCCGGAGGGGCCGATGCCGCCGAACGGCATGTCGTCCTGGGGCACGTGCAGCAGGGTGTCGTTGATGCAGGCGCCGCCGGAGTGGGTCTCGTGCAGCACGCGCTGCTGCTCGCCCTTGTCGTAGCCGAAGTAGTACAGCGCCAGCGGGCGCGGGCGGTCGTTGATGTAGGCGAAGGCGTCTTCCAGGCGCTTGTACGGCACCACGGGCAGCAGCGGGCCGAAGATTTCATCCTGCATCAGCTTCATTTCGTCGGAGACGTTGAGCACCAGGCTGTGGGCCAGGCGGCGGCCCTGGTCGCCGGGGAACAGCGGCACCAGCTGCGCGCCCTTGGCCTCGGCGTCGGCGATGTAGCCCTTGAGGCGCGACAGCTGGCGCTCGTTGATGATGGCGGTGTAGTCCGGGTTGTTTTCCAACTTCGGATAGAAGCGCTGCACGGTGGCGCGGTAGGCGGCGACGAAGCCCTCGACGCGCTCCTCCGGCACCAGCACGTAGTCCGGCGCCACGCAGGTCTGCCCGGCGTTCATGGTCTTGCCGAAGGCGATGCGCTCGGCGGCGTCTTCCAGCGGTACGTCGGCGGAGACGATGGCCGGCGACTTGCCGCCCAGCTCCAGGGTGACCGGCACCAGGTTCTCGGCGGCGGCGCGCATCACGTGCTTGCCGATGCTGGTGGCGCCGGTGAACAGCAGGTGATCGAGGGGCAGGCGCGAGAACGCCTGGCCGACCTCGGCCTCGCCCAGCACCACGGCCACGTGGTCCTCGGGGAAGATGCGCGCGAGCAGGTCCTTGACCAGTTGCGAGGTGGCTGGGGTCGACTCGCTCATCTTGATCATCACCCGGTTGCCGGCGCCCAGGGCGCCGATCAGCGGGCCGAAGGCCAGGTACAGCGGGTAGTTCCACGGCACGATCACGCCGACCACGCCGAGCGGCTGGTACACCACCCGCGCCGAGGCCGGCTGGAAGGCCGCGCCGACGCTGCGCCGCGACGGCTTCATCCACTTGCCCAGGCGCTTGCTGGTGTAGTCGATGCCGTGCAGGCTGGGCATGATCTCGGCCAGCAGGGTCTCGTTGGCGGCGCGGTTGCTGAAATCGCGGGACACCGCCTCGACCAGCGCCTGCTGCTCGCTCAGGATCAGCTCGCGCAGGGCCTTGAGCCAGGCGCGGCGCTGCTCGGCCGACGGCATCGGGTTGGCGCGGTAGGCGGCTCGCTGGGCGGCCAGCAGCGGCTCCAGGGCGTCTATCTGTTGTTGGTTTTGTTGGAGATAGGCAACGTCGGCGACCATGGCGGAGCGTCCTCTCGAAGGAACGGCGGATTGGTGAAGTCGATTTTTAGAGTAATTGCTCTAAACTGTCAATCACGGACCGCGCCGGTCGTCAGATCGGCCGCTTCCCTGTACTTTTGTCCCTTTTCTCGCGCCGAGCCGAACCATGGCCCCGAAGAACAAGACCCGCGACCGCATCGTCGAAGCCAGCCTGGAGCTGTTCAACGCCCAGGGCGAGCGCAGCGTCACCACCAATCACATCGCCGCGCACCTGGGCATCTCGCCGGGCAACCTGTACTACCACTTCCGCAACAAGCAGGCGATCATCGCCGAGCTGTTCGCCGAGTACGAAAGCCGGGTCGACACCTTCCTGCGCCTGCCCGAGGGCCGCGCGCTGACGGTGGAGGACAAGACCTTCTACCTGGAGGCGCTGCTGGCGGCCATGTGGCACTACCGCTTCCTGCACCGCGACCTGGAGCACCTGCTGGAAAGCGACCTGGAGCTGGCCGAGCGCTACCGCGCCTTCGCCCACCGCTGCCTGCGGGCGGCCTCGGACATCTACCAGGGCTTCGTCGCCGCCGACATCCTGGCCATGGACGAGCAGCAGATCGAGGCGCTGACCCTCAACAGCTGGATCATCCTGACCTCCTGGGTGCGCTTCCTGTGCACCATCCGCAGCAACCCCGGCGACCTCAGCGAAGAGCTGATGCGTCGCGGCATCTACCAGATCCTGGCGCTGGAGAGCGGCCACGTCACCGAGTCGGCGCGCGACGCCGTGCAGGCGCTGCTGGCGCGCCTGCACGTGCCGATGGCGGCGGTGCTGTCGGGGTGAGGTGCTAGGCGGCTAGTGCCGCCGTCTTTCTTCCAGACGCTTGCGCAGCCGCGCCTGGTGCTGCTCCAGGCGCGCCTTGGCGACCGGGTCATGCACCCGCTCGATGAGCGCCGACAGCGCTTCCAGGGTGCGTCGGGAAAGATCGCGTATACGCGCGTTCCTCTCACTCGTTTCCTTGTCCATGTGCGTCTTCCTCCTGTGCCGCCGAGCCCGGAACTTGGTTCGGCGAAAGCCTTCAGTAAAACTGAACCAACTATTTAATAGAAGATTAAATTGAAAGTTAAGTTCGTCGTGAAAGCGAATTTAGTTTTGCTTCCATGAACGAGAAAGCCGAATTCGCCGAACGCCTGCGCAATGCCATGACCGCTGCGGGCTATCCCGCGCGCCCCGCCGTGCTGGAACGCGAGTTCAACTCCCGCTACCGGGGCCGTTCGGTCACCTTCCAGGCGGTGTCGCGCTGGCTGCGCGGACAATCCATTCCCTCTCAGGAAAAGCTGCTGGTGCTGGCCGAATGGCTGCGGATCGAGCCGCAGGCCCTGCGCTACGGCGACAAGGCGGTCCGCCACATCCGCGAACAGCGGGCGCGCTGGGAAGACGCCGGTCTGTATCAGGAGCGCGCCACCTTCGAGGCCTACCTGTCGCTGCCACCGGCGCAGCGCAAGATCGTCCGCGAAGTGATCATGGCCTTCGCCCAGGCCGTGCGCAGCGAGACGCCCAAGGGCGACTAGACCTTCGCGCCCGCCAGCCAGGCGGGGATGCGCCTTTCCAGATAGAACTGCGGCCGGCGGGGCGTACCGCCGATGAAACCGACGTGGCCGCCGTGGGCGTGCAGCTCCAGGCGGGTGCTGCGGGACAGTTCGTGGGCGCGCGGCACGCTGTGGGGGAAGACGAAGGGGTCGTCGCCGGCCTGGATCAGCAGGGTGCGGGTGCGGATGTCCCCCAGGTAGTAGCCGCTGGAGGCGCGCCGGTAGTAGTCGGCGGCGTCCGCGTAGCCGTGCAGCGGCGCGGTGAAGCGGCCGTCGAAGTCCCAGAAGGTGCGCATGCCGTCCAGCGTGCCCAGTTCGCGCAGCGCCGCCAGCCGCTCGTGGTGGCCCTCGTCGGTGAAGCGCTGCTGCTTGTCACGCACGTAGGCCACCAGGGCGCGCATGAAGTGCGCCTGGTAGACCTTGGAGAAGCCACGGTCGATGCGCTCGGCGCAGTGGTCCAGGCGGAACGGCACGGACACCGCCACCGCTGCCTGCAGGCCGGAGTCCGCGCCGGTCTCGCCCAGGTACTTGAGCAGCACGTTGCCGCCCAGCGAGTAGCCCACCGCGTGCAGCGGCGCCAGCGGCCGCCGGGCCTGCAGGTGGCGGACCACGCTGAGCACGTCCTCGCTGACCCCGGAGTGGTAGCCGCGCGGCAGCAGGTTGGGCTCGCCGGAGCAGCCGCGCCAGTTCAGCGCCACGCTGGACCAGCCCTGGGCCGCCAATTGCTGCTGCAGGCCGAGCACGTAGTGCGAGCTGGAGGAGCCGGTCAGCCCGTGCAGCACCAGCACCAGTGGCGCCGTGGCTTCGTGGGGTCCGTGCCAGTCGAGGTCGAGGAAGTCGCCATCCTCCAGCCACAGCCGTTCGCGCTGCCGGTCGAGGCGCGGCGGCGTGCGGCACAGCGAGCCCCAGAGGGTCTGCAGGTGCGGGCCGGGCAGCCACCAGGCGGGTTGGAAGGTGTCGTTCATGGGCAGGTGGTTCGGGCGCAAAGCGTCAGGCTAGAGCGCGACGGCGCAAAGCGGAAGCACCATCGGCCGGCTGAATGACAGCCGTGGGGTGTGTCCACACGCTGTTGTGGGAGCGGCCTTGGCCGCGAATTGCTGAGTAAAAGCTTCGCGGCCAAGGCCGCTCCCACAGGCGTTTCGGTAGGGCGGGTGGAACCCGCGAAAAGGGGGGCGCGCACACGCGGGTTTCACCCGCCCTGCGTGCGTTCCCACAGCGAGTAGTACACCTGGCCGGCCTTCTTCTCGCGGTGCAGGCGCCAGTTGCCGGGCAGGCCGAGGGCGGACGGGGCGGTCTCGCTCTCGCAGTAGACCCAGGCGCGCGGCGCCAGCCAGCCGCGCTCTTCGAGCAGGGCGCAGGCCGGGGCCAGCAGGTTCTGGTGGAAGGGCGGGTCGAGGAACACCAGGTCGAACGGCGTCGCTGGCTGGCTTTCCAGGTGGCGCAGGGCATCGACCTGCTGCACTTGACCGGTTGTGCAGTCCAGAGTCGTCAGGTGGCCGCGCAGGGCCGCCACCGACTGCGGGTTGAGGTCCAGGCCGAGGGCGCTGGCGGCGCCCCGGGACAGGGACTCCAGCAGCATCGCCCCGCTGCCGGCGAAGCAGTCGAGCACGCGGGCGCCCTCGATGTGCGGCGCCAGCCAGTTGAACAGCGTCTCGCGCACCCGGTCCGGGGTCGGCCGCAGGCCCGGTCCGTCGGGGAAGGCGAAGCGCCGCGAGCGCCACTGGCCGGCGATGATGCGCAGTTGGCCGCCACCGCCGTGGGTGGGTGGTTTGCCGGAGGACTTGCGCATCAGTGCTCCGGCGGGCCGGCCGGCCGTTCGGCGGGCTTGTCGGTGGGTGGTGGCAGCGGCTTCTGCTCGACCGTCGGCCCGGCGCTGACGATGACCAGCTTGTCCACGGCCAGGTGCCTGGCCATGGCGGCCTTTACCTGTTCCACGGTCAGGCCCTGCACTTCGCTCATGAAGTCGTCGAGGTAGGTCAGCGGCAGGTCGTAGAAGCCCATGGCGCCGAGCTGGCCGACGATGTCGGCGTTGCTCGCGGTGGTCAGCGGGAAGCTGCCGACCATCTCGCGCTTGGCGTCGTCCAGTTCCTTCTGGGTCGGGCCGTTGGCCAGGTAGTCGGCGAGGATGTCCTGCACCAGCTTGAGGGTGCCTTCGCTCTGGTCGGCGCGGGTCTGCAGGTTGATCATGAACGGGCCGCGGGCCTGCATGGCGCTGAAGCCGGAGTAGATGCCGTAGGTCAGGCCGCGCTTCTCGCGCACTTCCTCCATCAGCCGGGTGCCGAAGCCGCCGCCGCCGAGAATCTGGTTGCCCAGTGTCAGCGCGGCGTGGTCCGGGTCGCGGCGGTCGACGCCGAGCTGGGCCAGCATCAGGTGGGTCTGGTTGGACGGGAACTCGATGTGGCTGGGGCCGGCCTTGGGCTCCTCGGGCTGGGCGATGCGCGGCAGCGCCGGGCCCTGGGGCAGGGCGGCGGAGACCTGCGCGGCGATGGCCTCGGCTTCGGCGCGGGAGAGGTCGCCGACCAGGGCGATCACCACGTTGCCGGCGGCGTAGGCCTTGCGGTGGAAGGCCTGCAGCTGCGCCACCGAAATGGCGGGGATGGACTGCTCGCTGCCCTCGCTCGGGTGGGCGTAGGGGTGGTCGCCGTAGAGCCGCTCGAACAGTTGCAGGCCGGCCAGCTTGCCGGGGTTCTGCTTCTGGTACTCGAAGCCGGCCAGCAGCTGGTTCTTGATCCGCGCCAGGGCGTCGGCCGGGAAGGTCGGCTGGCCGATCACCTGCTCGAACAGGGCCAGGGCCGGCTCGCGCTGCTCGGCGGCGCTGAGGCTGCGCAGGCTGGCGATGGCCATGTCGCGGTAGGCGCCGTTGCCGAACTCGGCGCCCAGGCTCTCGAAGCCCTCGGCGATGGCGGTGACGTCCTTGCCGGGCACGCCCTCGTTGAGCATGGCGTTGGTCAGGGTGGCCAGGCCGGGCACGCCGTCGTCCTGGCTGCTGCCGGCGGCGAAGGTCAGGCGCAGGTCGAACATCGGCAGCTGGCGCGCCTCGACGAACAGCACCCGGGCGCCTTCGGCGGTCTGCCAGCGCTGGATGTCCAGGGTGCGCTTGCTCGGCGCCTTGCCTTCGAGCAGGGCCAGTGATTCCAGGGGCGCCGGCGTGTCGGGCGCGCCGGCCAGGGTGGGCGCCTGGGCCGGGCGGCTGGCGATGTACACCAGCAGGCCGGCCAGCAGGATCAGGGCGAGGCCGAGCAGGCCGTAGCGGATGCCGTTGCGCTCGCTCATGGCTGGGCTCCTTCTGTGGTGTTCTCGGGCAGGATGTGGGCGACCGACAGGCGCGACGGGGTGAAGTAGGTGCGCGCGGCCTTCTGGATGTCGGCGGGGGTGACGGCTTCGAGGGCGGCCAGGTCCTGGTCCATCAGTTGCCAGGACAGGCCGACGGTTTCCAGCGAGCCGATGGTGCTGGCCTGGCTGGTGATCGAGTCACGCTCGTAGACCAGCCCGGCGATCACCTGGGCACGTACCCGGGCCAGTTCCTCGGCGCTGGGCGGGGTCTGCTTGAGCGCGTCGAGCTGGGCCCACAGGCCCGCCTCGACCTGCGCCAGGGTCTTGCCCTTCTGCACGTTGGGCGTGGCGGAGAGCAGGAACAGGCTGTCGCCGCGCTTGAACGCGTCGTAGCTGGCCGAGGCGCCGGACACCAGTTCCTCGCCGCGCTCCAGGCGGGCCGGCAGGCGCGCGCTGTAGCCGCCGTCGAGCAGCGCGCCGATCAGGCGCAGGGCGTGGATTTCGCGGGCGTCGGCGCTGGTCGCTAGGCCGGGCACGTTGAAGCCCATCAGCAGGCTCGGCAGCTGGGTCTTCACATAGAGGGTGATGCGCCGCTCGCCGGGCTCGGCCAGTTCGCGGGGAATCTTCGCCGGCGGCACGTCGCGGCGCGGGATGGCGCCGAAGTATTTCTCGGCCAGGCCGCGCACCTCGTCCTTGGTGACGTCGCCGACCACCACCAAGGTGGCGTTGTTCGGCGCGTACCAGGCCTGGTACCAGTGGCGCAGCTCCTCGACCGTCATGCGGTCGAGGTCGGCCATCCAGCCGATGGTCGGGGTGTGGTAGCCGCTGGCCGGGTAGGCCATGGCCTTGAAGCGCTCGTAGGCCAGCGAGGTGGGCTTGTCGTCGGTGCGCAGGCGGCGCTCCTCCTTGATCACCTCGATCTCGCGGGCGAACTCGTCGGCCGGCAGCTTGAGGCTGGCCAGGCGGTCCGCCTCCAGCTCGAAGGCCACGGCCAGGCGGTCGCGCGACAGCACCTGGTAGTAGGCGGTGTAGTCGTCGCTGGTGAAGGCGTTCTCCTCGGCGCCGAGGTCGCGCAGGATGCGCGAGGCCTCGCCGGGGCCGAGCTTGCGGCTGCCCTTGAACATCATGTGTTCGAGGGCGTGGGACAGGCCGGTCTGACCGGGCGTCTCGTAGCTGGAGCCGACCTTGTACCAGAGCTGGGAGACCACCACGGGCGCGCGGTGGTCCTCGCGGACGATGACCTTGAGGCCGTTGTCCAGCTGGAATTCGTGGGTCGGTTGCGGTTCCGCGGCGATGGCCGCAAGAGGGGCGATGAGGGTGGCGAGGAGCAGGCCGGCGCAGCGGCGGGCGAGTCTTGTCATAGGGAATCTGGACCTGTCGGACAGCCCGGGCGGTCGTACCGCCGGCGGGCGAAGAGGTGCTAGGATACCGCATCCTTTTCCGGGGCGGCGCGGCGATCCGTGCGGCTCCCCTGAGATCAAGCGACCCATGTTTGGTTCCCAAGACGACAAGCCATCGCCGGAGCAGCCCGGCGAGAAGAAATCCCTGTTCGGCTGGCTGCGCAAGAAACCGCAGGACGCCCAGGAAACACCCCCGCCAGCGCAGCCCGAGCCCGCGGCCAAGCCGGCCCCGGTAGCCGAGGCCCCGCAGCCTGCACCCGAGGTCCCCGCGAGCCCGGTGCCACTGGCCGAGTCGCCTGCCGCGCCCGCGCCGGCCGAGGCGCCCGTCGAGATTCCCGCCGCTGTCGAGCCCGCTGCCGCCGTCGAGCCGCCTGCGCCCGTGCCCGAAGCCGCCGCCGAGCCGGCCCCGGTGGTGGTGCAGCCGCCGGTCGAGCACCTGCCGGTGGTCGAGGCGGTGCCGGCGGCCGAGGAGCCGCGTCCGGCCTTCTCCCGCTTCCGCATCAACGCCGGCAGCGAAGTCACCCACCCGGTGCACGAGCAGCCCGCGCCGGTCGAGGCTCCGCCGGAGCCGCAGCCGGTGGCCGAGGTTGCCCCGGTCCAGGTCGAGCAGAGCAAGCCCGGCGACAACCAGGGCGGCTGGTTCGCCCGCCTCAAGCAGAGCCTGTCGAAGACCAGCGCCAGCCTGGGCGAGGGCATGGCCAGCCTGTTCCTCGGCAAGAAGGCCATCGACGACGACCTGCTCGAAGAACTGGAAACCCGCCTGCTGATGGCCGACGTCGGCGTCGAGGCCACCGGCGCCATCATCGGCAGCCTGACCAAGCGCGTGGCGCGCAAGGAACTGGCCGACAGCGGCGCGCTGTACAAGGCCCTGCAGGAAGAGCTGGGCGCCCTGCTCAAGCCGGTCGAGCAGCCGCTGGCGATCGGCGCCGAGAAACAGCCCTACGTGATCCTGGTGGTCGGCGTGAACGGCGTCGGCAAGACCACCACCATCGGCAAGCTGGCCAAGAAGCTGCAGGGCGAGGGCAAGAAGGTCATGCTCGCCGCTGGCGACACCTTCCGTGCCGCCGCCGTCGAGCAGCTGCAGGTGTGGGGCGAGCGCAACAATATCGCGGTGATCGCCCAACACACCGGCGCCGACTCCGCCTCGGTGATCTTCGATGCGGTGCAGGCCGCCAAGGCCCGTGGCGTCGACGTGTTGATCGCCGACACCGCCGGCCGCCTGCACACCAAGGACAACCTGATGGAGGAACTGAAGAAGGTCCGTCGGGTCATTGGCAAGCTGGACGAGACCGCGCCCCACGAGGTGCTGCTGGTGCTGGACGCCGGCACCGGGCAGAACGCGATCAACCAGACCAAGCAGTTCAACCAGGCCGTGGCCCTCACCGGGCTGGCCCTGACCAAGCTGGACGGCACCGCCAAGGGCGGGGTGATCTTCGCCCTGGCCAAGCAGTTCGGCCTGCCGATCCGCTACATCGGCGTCGGCGAAGGCATCGACGATCTGCGCACCTTCGTCGCCGACGATTTCGTTCAGGCACTGTTTGCCGAGAAGGAGCGGGGATGATTCGATTCGAGCAGGTCGGCAAGCGGTATCCCAATGGCCATGTCGGGTTGCACGAACTGAGTTTCCGCGTGCGCCGGGGCGAGTTCCTCTTCGTCACTGGCCACTCCGGCGCCGGCAAGTCCACCCTGCTGCGCCTGCTGCTGGCGATGGAGCGGCCGACCACCGGCAAGCTGCTGCTGGCGGGCCAGGACCTGTCGCAGATCACCACCGCGCAGATTCCCTTCCTGCGCCGGCAGATCGGCGTGGTGTTCCAGAACCACCAGCTGCTGTTCGACCGCAGCGTGTTCGACAACGTCGCCCTGCCGCTGCAGATCCTCGGCCTGTCCAAGCCGGACATCGCCAAGCGGGTCGGCGCGGCGCTGGAGCGCGTGTCCCTGTCGGACAAGGCCGAGCAGTTCCCGGCCGACCTGTCCACCGGCCAGCAGCAGCGCGTCGGCATCGCCCGCGCCGTGGTCCACCGCCCGGCCCTGCTGCTGGCGGACGAACCCACCGGCAACCTCGACCCGCGCCTGGCCGCCGAGATCATGGGCGTGTTCGAGGACATCAACCGCCTCGGCACCACGGTGCTGATCGCCAGCCACGACCTGGCGCTGATCGCACGCATGCGCCACCGCATGCTCACCCTGCAACGCGGCCGACTGATCGGCGACGGGGAGGCCGGCTGATGAGCGACAACCAGCGCAACATCAAGGCTGCCGAGCGGGTCGGCTCGGTGCAGTCCAAGGCCGACAAGCCGATCAAGCAGGGGCCGGACTTCTCCACCCTGTTCGCCGCCTGGGTCGAGAGCCACCGCGCCAGCCTGGTGGACAGCCTCGGCCGGCTGGTGCGCCAGCCGATCAGCAGCTTCTTCACCTGCCTGGTGATGGCCGTGGCGCTGTCCCTGCCCATGGGCCTGGCCCTGCTGCTGGACAACGTCGAGCGGCTCGGCGGCTCCTGGCAGAAGGCCGCGCAGATTTCCCTCTACCTCAAGCAGGAGGCCGGCGACGACGCGGGCCTGCAGCTGCGCGACGAGATCGCGGCGATGCCCAACGTGGCCGAGGCCGAGTTCATTGGCAGCGAGGCCGGCCTGGCCGCCTTCGAGGAGCAGTCCGGCCTCGGCCAGGCGCTGCGCGAGCTGCCGGAAAACCCGCTGCCCGCCGTGGTGGTGGTGACCCCGGAAGAGATCGACAAGGCCGCCCTGGACGCACTACGCCAGCGCCTGGCCGAGTTGCCCGGCGTCGACCAGGCCCAGCTCGACCTGCAGTGGGTCGAACGGCTGACCGCCATCCTCGGCCTGGGCGACCGCTTCGTCTTCGGCCTGACCCTGCTGCTGGTGATGGCCCTGCTGCTGGTGATCGGCAACACCATCCGCCTGCACATCGAGAACCGCCGCAGCGAGATCGAGGTGATCAAGCTGGTCGGTGGCACCGACGGCTACGTGCGCCGTCCCTTCCTTTATATGGGGGCATTCTACGGCCTGGGTGCCGGCCTGCTGGCCTGGGGCCTGCTCGCCTTCGGCCTGGACTGGCTGAACGACGCGGTGGTGCGCCTGGCCGGGCTCTACGGCAGCGATTTCGCCCTGGGCGGCGTGCCGGCGGCCGATGGTCTGTCGCTGCTTCTAGGGGCGGTTCTGCTCGGCTATATTGGCGCCTGGCTGGCCGTGGCGCGGCACCTGAGCGAGCTTGCGCCACGGTAACAGTTTCGTTTTCCTATCGATCCATGGCTATCTGTATGGGAACTTTCCCGCGGGTTGCCCGTCAGAGGATCGACGGTGCTAGACTGCGCCGATCCCGTAATACCGGAGGTTTTTGATGACCAATTCCCTGCAACCTGTCCATGCCCTAGTCCCAGGCGCCAACCTGGAGGCCTACGTGCATGCGGTGAACAGCATCCCGCTGCTCTCCGTCGAGCAGGAGCGCGAGCTGGCCGAGAGTCTCTACTACCAGCAGGACCTGGAAGCCGCGCGCCAGATGGTGCTGGCCCACCTGCGCTTCGTCGTCCATATCGCCCGCAGCTACGCCGGCTACGGCCTGGCCCAGGCCGACCTGATCCAGGAAGGCAACGTCGGCCTGATGAAGGCCGTCAAGCGCTTCAACCCGGAGATGGGCGTGCGCCTGGTGTCCTTCGCCGTGCACTGGATCAAGGCGGAGATCCACGAATTCATCCTGCGCAACTGGCGCATCGTCAAGGTCGCCACCACCAAGGCCCAGCGCAAGCTGTTCTTCAACCTGCGCAGCCAGAAGAAGCGCCTGGCCTGGCTGAGCAACGATGAAGTGCACGCCGTGGCCGAGAGCCTGGGCGTGGAGCCGCGTGAAGTGCGCGAGATGGAGAGCCGCCTGTCCGGCCAGGACATGGCCTTCGACCCGGCGGCCGACGCCGATGACGACAGCGCCTACCAGTCCCCGGCCCACTATCTGGAAGACCATCGCTACGATCCGGCCCTGCAGCTCGAGGACGCCGACTGGAGCGACAGTTCCAGCGCCAGCCTGCACGAGGCGCTGGAAGGCCTGGACGAGCGCAGCCGCGACATCCTCAACCAGCGCTGGCTGGCCGAGGAGAAGGCGACCCTGCACGACCTGGCCGCCAAGTACAACGTCTCCGCCGAGCGAATCCGCCAGCTGGAGAAGAACGCGATGAACAAGTTGAAAGGCTCCATTCAGGCCTGACCGACCCGCACCCCACCGAAAGCCGCACCCAGGTGCGGCTTTTTTCTGCCCGGAGATCGCCTTGACCCGTCGTCCGCCCGCCCTGTTGTTCACCGTCGTGGCGCTGGCCAGTTGCCTGCTCGGTTACTGGCTGCTGATGCCGCGTGAGGAAAAGGCCGCGCCGCTGCCCTGGCTGGGCGCCTGGCAGGTCGAGGTGCTGCAGCCGCTGGCCGAGGATCGCCTGAACCTGGGCCAACTCGCGGCGCGCCTGCCGGAGGCCGAGTTGTGGCTGCAGCCGAGCCTGGACGGCCCGCGCCTGCTGCTGCGCGACGAGCCGGCGCTGGGCGAGGGCAACTGGATGCTGGAAGCCGAGTTGGCGCTCAGCCAGGCCCAGCGCGACAGCCTGGCCCAGGCCAGCGGCACCAAGCCCGGCGACCCGGAACAGCCCCAGTCGGAAGCCATGCGCGAGCAACTGGCCGAGCGTCCCATCGAGGCGCTCAACCTGCGCCCGCGGCAGGCCACTGCCGTCTCCGCGGAGAACCTGAGCGCCAGCCTGGGTGCGCCGCGCCTGCGCCTGCAACTGCCGGAAGGCGAGGCCTGGGTCTATCCGCAGCTGGGCCTGACCGCCCACCTCGAGAATGACCACCTGCAGCTGCTGCGCGTGGTGCCCCGGCGCCTGCTCAGCCACTGATCAGGGTTTCGGCAGCCACTCCGGCCACCACTGCGGCACTGCCATCGGCTTTTGCGCCAGCTGGTTGAGGTAGTGGCTGCCGCCCAGCTGCTGGCTCTGCCGGCGAATCCAGTTGGCCCGGCGTTGCACGTGGGTGTTGGGCCGGCTGGCGCTCCAGCCGCGCGGGTTGGGCAGCACGGCGGCCAGCAGGCTGGCCTGCTGGGCCGACAGGTAGGGCGCGCCGATCTTGAAGTGGTGGCGCGCGGCGGCCTCGGCGCCGAACACCCCGTCGCTCCATTCCACGCTGTTGAGGTAGACCTCGAGGATGCGCTGCTTCGGCCAGAGCAGCTCGATCAGCCCGGTGAACCAGGCTTCCAGCGCCTTGCGCGGCCAGCTGCGGCCGGACCAGAGGAACAGGTTCTTGGCCACCTGCTGGCTGATGGTGCTGGCGCCGCGCAGGTTGCCGCCGCCCGCGTTGTGGGCCATGGCCTGGCGGATGGCGGCGACGTCGAAGCCCCAGTGCTCGGCGAACTTCTGGTCCTCGGCGGCGATCACCGCGATCTTCAGGTCGTCCGGCAGCTCCCGCCACGGCCGCCAGCTGCGCTGCAGGTCGATCGGCTGGCCGTCGAGCCACGACTGGACCTTGCGTTCGGCCATCAGCGCCGTGCCGGGCGGGTCGATCCAGCGCAGCGCCAGTACCACCAGCAGCGAACCGGCGACGAACCACAGCAGCAGTTTGGTCAGGCGGCGAAACAGGTTGCGCAGCATGGCTTGGCCCGATCAGGGAGAGCGGGCCATTATAGCGGCCGCATCGAGTCTGTCCGGGAGTGGGATCATGTTACGAGTCTTTCTGGCGCTGGCGGCCCTGGCCGGCTTTTCCGGCGTGGCGCTGGGCGCCTTCGCCGCCCACGGCCTCAAGGGCCAGCTGAGCACGGAGTACCTGGCGGTGTTCCAGACCGGCGTGCAGTACCAACTGTTCCACGCCCTGGCCCTGTTCGGCGTGGCGCTGCTCGCCGACCGCCTCCCCGGGCGTCTGGTGACGGCCGCCGGCAGCCTGTTCGTCGCCGGCATCCTGCTGTTTTCCGGCAGCCTCTACCTGCTGACGCTCAGCGGCCTGGGCAAGCTCGGCATGATCACTCCGCTGGGCGGCGTGTGTTTCCTCGCCGGCTGGCTGTGCCTGGGGCTGGCGGCGCTGCGCTCCGGGCGGGCCTGACGGAACGGCGCAGCCCGGCGGACTTATGGACGAGGTATCAGGAAAACCCGTCATTCCCGCGCAGGCGGGAATCCATAGGACTGCCTCGCTAGGTCCCCGCCTTCGCGGGGATGGCGGGGCAGAGCGGCTGCTGGCCCGGTTGCCCGGGTATCGGACGCACATGCCTTGGTCAGTGCCGCCGATAGAGCTAGAATGCCGACCCTTTCATGATCTGACCGCCCAGCCATGCACATCCAGTTGAACGGCCAACCCTTCGAGCTGCCCGCCGGCGCCACCGTCGCCGACCTGCTCGTGCGCCTGGACGCAACCGGCAAGCGCGTGGCGGTCGAGCTCAACCTGGACATCGTGCCGCGCAGCCAGCACGGTACGACCGTCCTGCACGACGGCGACCAGCTGGAAGTCGTCCACGCCATCGGCGGCGGCTAGTCGCCCGAGGAACTGCCATGAGCGCCATCATCGACAAGCCCTTCACCCTGGCCGGCCGCACCTACGAGTCGCGCCTGCTGGTGGGCACCGGCAAGTACAAGGACCTCGAGGAGACCCGCCTGGCCATCGAGGCCAGCGGTGCCGAGATCGTCACCGTGGCCGTGCGCCGGACCAACATCGGGCAGAACCCGGGCGAGCCGAACCTGCTGGATGTGATCTCGCCGGACAAGTACACCATCCTCCCCAACACCGCCGGCTGCTTCAACGCCGAGGAAGCGGTGCGCACCTGCCGCCTGGCCCGCGAACTGCTGGACGGCCGCGCGCTGGTCAAGCTGGAAGTGCTGGCCGATCAGAAGACCCTGTTCCCCAACGTGATCGAGACCCTCAAGGCCGCCGAAGTGCTGGTCAAGGAAGGCTTCGACGTGATGGTGTACACCAGCGACGACCCGATCATCGCCCGCCAGCTGGCCGAGATGGGCTGCATCGCGGTGATGCCGCTGGCCGGCCTGATCGGCACCGGGCTGGGCATCTGTAACCCGTACAACCTGCGCATCATCCTCGAAGAGGCGACAGTGCCGGTGCTGGTCGACGCCGGCGTGGGCACCGCCTCCGACGCCACCATCGCCATGGAGCTGGGCTGCGAGGCGGTGCTGATGAACAGCGCCATCGCCCATGCCCAGGACCCGGTGCTGATGGGCGCGGCCATGAAGCACGCGATCATCGCCGGGCGCATGGCCTACCTGGCCGGACGCATGCCGAAGAAGCTCTATGCCAGCGCGTCGTCGCCGCTGGATGGCCTGATCAAGTAGGAGCCTGTTCAAACACTCGCGAGAGCTTAGGCGCAGTTGTAGGAGCGGCCTTGGCCGCGAACCGAGAGGGCACCGTAAAAGCTTCGCGGCCAAGGCCGCTCCCACGGCATGTTTTCCCGCATGCGACAGAGATTCTGAACAGGTTCCAAGAGCATTCCATGAGCGACATCATCGAGTCGGCGGGCGAAGGCGCCGCCGAACGCCCGCTGCGCGGCATCAAGAGTTTCGTCATGCGTTCCGGGCGCATGACCGAGGGCCAGCAGCGCGGTCTGGACCAGGGCTGGCCGAAGTTCGGCCTGGAGCTGGCCGACGGCCCGCGCGATTTCGACCAGGTGTTCGGCCGCAGCGCGCCGCGCACCTTCGAGATCGGCTTCGGCATGGGCCACGCCACCCTGGAGATGGCCGCCGCCGCGCCGGAGCAGGATTTCATCGGCGTGGAAGTGCACAAGCCGGGCGTCGGCGCCCTGCTCAACGGCATGCTGACTCAGGACCTGAGCAACATCCGCGTGTACAGCTGCGATGCCCTGGAAGTGCTGCGCGACTGCGTGGCCGACGCCAGCCTCGACCGCGTGCTGCTGTTCTTCCCCGACCCCTGGCACAAGGCCCGCCACCACAAGCGGCGCATCGTCCAGCCGGCCTTCGCCGAACTGGTGCGACGCAAGCTCAAGGTCGGCGGCATCCTGCACATGGCCACCGATTGGCAGGCATACGCGGAGCATATGCTGGAGGTAATGTCGCTGGCACCGGGCTACCATAATCTGGCGGGCGCTTCCGGTTACGTGGAGCGCCCCAGCGAGCGCCCGGTGACCAAGTTCGAGAAGCGTGGAGAGCGCCTCGGCCACGGAGTCTGGGATCTCAAGTTCCAGCGCTGCGAATAAGCATTCAGGGCTCCGCCGGACGCGGAGCCGATACGACCGGGACCACCCGGCGCCAGGATGGCCACCTCACCCAACGGCAATCTGCGAGCGCGACCTACACTGGTCGTACGTATAAGAGCAGCGACGCCTGAGCGCGTCGCGAGGAGAACGCTGTGCTGAGAACTATTGCAGTCCTGTCTATGGCAGTGGCTTTCGCCCTGCCGGCCCATGCGCGTGTCGATGCTGCCCAGGCCGCTCGTCTCGGGCAAGACCTGACGCCCCTGGGGGGGGAGCGCGCCGGCAACGCGGCCGGCACCATTCCGTCGTGGGAGGGCGGAGTCAAGCCGCCGGCCAGCTACCAGTCCGGCATGCACCATCCGGACCCCTTCGCCGCCGATGCCGAGCTGTATCGCGTCGACAAGAACAACCTGGCCCAGTACAAGGCGCTGCTGACGCCCGGCTACCAGAAGCTGCTGGAGCGCAGCCCCGACTACTACCTGCGGGTGTTCCCGAGCCGTCGCAGCGCCGCCGTGCCGGAGCGCATCTACGACGCTACCCGCTCCAACGCCACCAACGCCTCGCTGATCGCCGGCGGCAACGGCATCGAGGGCGCCGCGGCGGGGATTCCCTTCCCGATCCCGCAGAACGGCCAGGAAGCGATCTGGAACCACATCACCCGCTACCGCGGCGAGCAGACCCGCATGACCACCAACCATGCCGCCGTGCTGGCGAGTGGTGACTACACCCTGGTCAAGCGCGAGCGCGACCTGATGTTCGTCTATGGACGCGAGGGCATGACCCCGGCCGACCTGGACAACACCCTGTTCTACTACAAGTACGTGGTCACCGCGCCGAGCAAGCTGGCCGGCTCCGCCCTGGTGGTGCAGGAGACCCTCGACCAGGTGCTGGCGATCCGCAAGGCCTGGCGCTTCAGCCGGGGCGAGCGCCGGGTGCGCCGCCTGCCGATGCTGGCCTACGAGGCGATGCAGCCGGATACCAGCGGCATGGCCACCGCCGACGTGGTGGACGCCTACAACGGCGCGCCGGATCGCTACGACTGGACGCTGGAGGGCAAGCGCGAAATGCTGGTGCCCTACAACAGCTACGCCGTGCACCAGAAAGGCATCGCCTACGAGAAGATCCTGCAGAAGAAACACGTCAATCCCGAGCTGCTGCGCCATGAGCTGCACCGCGTGTGGGTGGTCGACGCCAAGCTGCGCAAGGGCCACAGCCATCCCTACGCCGAGCGCCGCTTCTACATCGACGAGGACAGCTGGCAGATCCTCGCCGTCGACCTGTACGACAAGAACGGCGAGCTGGTCGGTCTGCAGGAGGCGCATCCGATCAACTACTACGACGTGCCGATGTTCCTCAGCACCCTGGAGACCATCTACGACTTCAAGGGCGGTCGCTACTTCGTCGATGGCCTGGACAACAACGAGCCGATGTACAACTTCGACGTACAGTTGAAGAAGAACGACTTCAACGCCGCCGCGCTGCGTCGCGAGGGTATCTGACGTTCACTGGTCCCGCGCCCGATCAAGGCCCGCCTCGGCGGGCCTTTTCGTGTCCGGCGTTCAGGCCGTCAGCGACAGCTGGGCGCCGAGCTGGCGGTAGTCCTCGACCGCGGCGAATTCCTCGGTGTCCCGGGCCTGGCCGCGGCTGTCGGGCTGGCGCACCGCCAGCAGGTGGGCGACGCCGTAGCGTCCGGCGGCGCGCAGGATCGGCAGGCTGTCGTCGATGAACAGGCTGCGCGCCGGCTCGAAGGGGAAGTCCTGCTGCAGGGCGAACCAGAACTGTTGGTCTTCCTTGGGGAAGCCGTAGTCGTGGGAGCTGATCAGGCGGTCGAAATAGGGCGCCAGCTCGACCTTCTCCAGCTTCAGCGACAGCGAGTCGCGGTGCGCGTTGGTGATCAGCACCACGCGCTTGCCGGCGTCGCGCAGGGCGCTGAGGAACAGGTCGGCGTCCGGGCGCAGGGCGATCAGGTGGGCCACCTCGCGCTTGAGGTCGCGCACCGACAGGTTCAGCTCGCGGCTCCAGAAGTCCGTGCAGTACCAGGGCAGGGTGCCGGCGTGGCTGCGGAACAGCGGCAGCAGCTCGGCGTCGGCCGCCTCGCGGGTGATGCCGTGCAGTTCGGCGTAGCGCAGCGGCAGATGTTCCAGCCAGAAGTGGTTGTCGAAGTGCAGGTCGAGCAGGGTGCCGTCCATGTCGAGCAGGACGGTATCGATGTAGGCCCAGGGCAGCTGAGGCATGGCAAAGTCCGGAAACAGACGGAGAGCGAATATCCCGCACGGACATTCCGGGGGAGCGGGGTATGATACCCGTTCGAATCAAGGAGCGAATGATGCGTGAGAAACCCCAGGTGCTGGCCCGCGAGATCGTCGCCAGCAGCCGCCTGTTCCGCGTCGAAGAGCTGCAGCTGCGCTTCGCCAATGGCGTCGAGCGCACCTACGAGCGGCTGGTGGGCAAGGGCTCGGGCTACGGCGCGGTGATGGTGGTGGCGCTGCTCGACGCCGAGCACGCCGTGCTGGTCGAGGAGTACTGCGCCGGCACCGATGACTACCAGCTGTCGCTGCCCAAGGGGCTGATCGAGCCCGGCGAGGACGTGCTGGTGGCCGCCGACCGTGAACTCAAGGAGGAGGCCGGCTTCGGTGCCGAGCGCCTGGAGCTGCTCGCCGAGCTGAGCCTGTCGCCCGGCTACATGAGCCAGAAGATCCAGGTGGTGCTGGCCCGCGGTCTCTACGAAGAGCGCCTGCCGGGCGATGAGCCCGAGCCGATGCGGGTGGACAAGGTCAGCCTGCGTGAACTCAGCGATCTGATCCGCCATCCGCAGTTCACCGAAGGCCGCGCCCTGGCCGCCCTCTATCTGGTCCGCGACCTGCTGACCCAACGTGGAGAATTCAAGCCGTGAGCCATCCCTATCTGCCCGCGGTGATCGCCCTGGTGCAACGCGCCGGCCAGGCCACCCTGCCGCACTGGCGCAACGACGTGGCGGTGATCGAGAAGGCCGACGCCTCGCCCGTTACCGCCGCCGACCTGGCCGCCCATGAAATCCTCGCCGCCGGCCTGCGCCAGCTGGCGCCGGACGTGCCGGTGCTGTCCGAGGAGGATGCCGGCATCCCCTTCGCCGAGCGTGCCGAGTGGCAGCGCTGGTGGCTGGTGGACCCGCTGGACGGCACCAAGGAGTTCATCTCCGGCAGCGAGGAATTCACCGTCAACGTCGCCCTGATCGAACGCGGCCGCGTGGTGTTCGGCGTGGTCGGCGTGCCGGCCAATGGCCGCTGCTACTTCGGCGGCGCCGGCCTGGGTGCCTGGCGTCAGGCGCCGGACGGCGAGCCCGAGGCCATCGCCGTGCGCCTGGCGCCGGCCGAGGCCTTCACCCTGGTGGCCAGCAAGCGCCACTCCAGCCCTGCCCAGGAACGCCTGCTGGCCGGCCTGAGCGAGCGCTTCGGCGATCTGCAGCTGGCCAACATCGGCAGCTCACTGAAGTTCTGCCTGCTGGCCGAGGGCAACGCCGACTGCTATCCGCGCCTGGCGCCCACTTCGCAGTGGGACACCGCCGCGGCCCAGGGCGTGCTGGAAGGCGCCGGCGGCGAAGTGCTCGACCTCAAGGGCGAGGCGCTGACCTACGAGGCGCGCGAGAGCTACCTCAACCCGTCCTTCCTCGGCCTGCCCCAGGCCGCCGAATGGCGCGCCGAGCTGATCCAGTTGGCCCGCGCGCTGGACTGAGTCCGCGCAGGGGCTGCTGCGCGTCGGCCTGGCTGTGTTAAAAGTGGGTTCGGCAAGCAGCTTGCTGCTAACGCGCTTTAGCGCGGCCCGAAGGGTGAGCGGAGCGAGTCATGCTCATTTACTACAAGTAAACTCCGCTTCCTCACCCACTTTTGCCTCGCCAGGCTCTAGCTCGCGAGCCCCTGCACCGACTCAGAATATGAATGATGATCGCGCCTACCTGGAGCAGCTGCTGCACCAGGATATCCCGCTGACCCAGGCCCTCGGCCTGGGTGTGCTGGGCTGGCGCGAGGGCGAGCTGCGCCTGGGCCTGCCGCTGGCGGCCAACCTCAACCACAAGAGCAGCATGTTCGGTGGCAGCCTGTACTGCGGTGCGGTGCGGTGCGGTGCGGTGCGGTGCGGTGCTGGCCGGCTGGGGCTGGCTGCACCTGAGCCTGCGCGAGGCGGGGATCACCGATGGCCATATTGTCATCCAGCAGGGCCAGATCGACTATGCCGAGCCGGTCCTGAGCGATGCCGTGGCGGCCTGCGCGGCACCGCCACTGGTCGAGTGGGAGAAATTCCTGGCCTTGTACCGGCGCCGCGGCATGGCGCGGATCAGGCTGCACAGCCGCATCCTCGTCGGCGACGCCAAGGCGGTGCGTTTCAACGGGCAGTACGTGCTGCACCGCTGAGGCCGCCGCGTAGGGTGCGCCGTGCGCACCGGGGGCTCGCACGGACTTGCTGGTGCGCATGGCGCACCCTACAGCCCGCTTACAGCATGTCGCTGTAGCGCTCGTCCTTCCTGTACAGCAGCGGCTGGGCGAAGCCCGGCACCTGGATGCCCTCGGCGCTGAACCGCAGCTGCTGGTCGTCGATCAGGTCGCGGCCGAAGTTGTAGAGAATGTCGTACTGCCCGCGCAGCGCCTGCTGGTCGTACGCCTCGGCGGCGGCGCGGGTGGTTTCGCGCCTGGCCTGCCAGGCGGCGAAGGCGGCTTCGCCGTGGCGCTTGCGCAGCATGCGTTCGGCCACCTGCGGCGCCAGCACAACGCCGGTGGCGTTGTTGCCGCCGAAGCCCTTGGAGTTGACGAAGCAGACTTCCATGTCGGCCTGGCGGTCGTGGGTCTCCAGTCTCAGGTGCTCGCGGTGCACGTCGTCGGCCACCTTGTCGATGGTCTTCAGGCCCGGCAGCAGGCCGTGGCGGAAGGTGCCGAGGGCGGCGATCACCTGGTCGCCGCTGGCGGTGGCCAGGGAGTGGCCGAGGAAGGCCTTCACCGCGGTGATCGGCCATTGCTCGATGCCGAAGGCGGCGGCGACCCGGTCCAGCAGTTCGGATTCGGTGACCCGGTTGGCCGGGGTGCTGGAGCCGTGGGCGTGGACGAAGCTGCGCTGGCGCACGCCGTCCATGCCCACCAGCTGGGCGGCGCTGGCCACGGCCTTGGCCAGGGTCAGGTAGTTGCCCGGGCCGGGGGCGGAGATGGATTTCTTGAAGCCGTCGGCGTTGATGAACACGTCCGGCACCGCGCCGTGGATGTCGGCGCCCAGCTCCAGGGCCAGAGCGTCGTCCATCAGCACCAGGAACTGGCAGGACTCGGAGAGGGTGAAGCCGCAGTTGTCGCCGAACGGCCGGCTGGCGCGCTGGAAGTCGACCTCGTCCCGGCCCTCGATCCGGCGCAGGCCGTCCTCGGTGGCCAGGGCGCCCATGGCGCCGTAGCCGTCGATGATCTCGGCGGTGACCGGCGCCTCGGCGTTGCCGACCAGGGCCACCCGGGCCTGGCCGCTGGCGATCTGTTCGATGGCCTTCTGCAGGTTGTAGAGGAAGGTGGCGCAGGCGCCGGTGACGCTGCCGGTGGTGCCGACGCTGCCCAGCACGTAGGCGTTGATGAAGTCGGCCGGCATGCTGTTGAGGCCCAGCGGGCACTGCTTGGCGGTGACCCGGCCGCCCTTGAGGCGCGACTGCAGCATACCGCCGAAGCCGTATTCGTCGAGTTGGCTCATGATGCTGCCGGCGAACACCGCCACTTCGTCCGGCTGCACGTGGTCCTGGATGGTGCGCCAGTCCAGGCCGGTGGAGCGCAGGGCATCGGTGGCGCCGGTCACCGCCAGTTGCAAGCCGCGCGGGTGGAAGTGGGAGTGGTACAGCTCGCCCGGCTCGAAGCCGGAAGGCAGCTGGCCGGCGGATTTCACCGGCAGGGCGCGGTAGCTGTCGACCTTGAATTCGCAGCTCTCCGCCAGGGTCACGCGCACCTGCTGGTCGCCCACGTCTTCTACCTGCCAGCTGGCCGGCAGTGGCTCGGGCAGTTGCTTGCGCAGGGTGGTGAACTGGGCACCGGCGACGGCGAGGTTCTTCTGCCAGTGCACCGCGTCCACGTCCAGGTGGCGCTTCTCGATGCGCCGTACCAGGGTGCCGGCGAGGATTTCGGCGCCATGCCGCGCCTCGATCTCGGCCGGGGTCAGGGGCTGGCCGTCGAGGCTCTGGAAGCGGCCGTCGACCACCTGCACCCGCTTCATCATCACGGCCAGGCCGGCCAGGGTCTCCTGGCGGGTGGTGGCGTCCAGGGATTCCTGGACGATGCGGCGGAAGCCATGGTGGAACGAGCTTCTGCCCGCGGCGTTATAGCCGCCGAAGCCGACGATGACGGGAAGACGAGACATCACGCAAAACTCCTTCGATCGCCCCGGCAGGCGTTGTCGTTGGCAATGGCCGGTCCGGCCAGGCGGTGATTACCGGTGGCGACTCAAAATGAATCGGGATGTCAGGATGACGCAGGTCGTGACTGTCAGGTCACGACCTGCCTGCGCGGTGGTGGGGAAACGGGGCTGCACGCCCGTCGTTTCAGCGGTAGCTGAGGCCGGGTTCGGCGGTGCTGATGCGGGTGCCGGAGGTGCCCTGGACGATGGCTTCGATGTTGCCCAGCGAGCCGATCACCGCGACCTGCCCGGTGTTGCGGGCGAACTCGCAGGCGGCCTGCACCTTGGGCCCCATGGAGCCGGCGGCGAAGCCGAGGCGTTCCAGTTCGTCCGGGTGGGCCTGGGCGATGGCCTTCTGGGTCGGCTTGCCCCAGTCGATGTAGGCCGCGTCCACGTCGGTGGCGATCACCAGCAGGTCGCTGGACAGCTGTTCGGCCAGCAGGGCCGAGCACAGGTCCTTGTCGATCACCGCCTCCACGCCGCGCAGCTTCTGGCCGTCATACATGGTGGGGATGCCGCCGCCGCCGGCGCAGACCACTACCGTGCCTTTTTCCAGCAGCCACTTGATCGGGCGGATCTCGAAGATGCGCTGCGGCCTCGGGCTGGCCACCACGCGGCGGAACTTGTCGCCGTCCGGGGCGATGCTCCAGCCCTTCTCGGCGGCCAGGCGCTCGGCCTCTTCCTTGGCGTAGACCGGGCCGATGGGCTTGGTCGGGTTGCGGAAGGCCGGGTCGCCGCCGTCCACCTCGACCTGGGTGAGGATGGTGGCGAAGGGCACTTCGAACGGCAGCAGGTTGCCCAGCTCCTGTTCGATCATGTAGCCGATCATGCCTTCGGTCTCGGCGCCGAGCACGTCGAGCGGGTAGGGGTTGGCCGGGTCGTAGGCGTTGCCCTGCAGGGCCAGCAGGCCGACCTGGGGGCCGTTGCCGTGGGCGATCACCAGTTCGTTGCCCGGCGCCACCTTGGCGATCTGCTCGCAGGCGATGCGCACGTTCTCGCGCTGGTTGTCCGCGGTCATGGCCTCGCCACGCCGCAGCAGGGCGTTGCCGCCCAAGGCGATGACTAGTCGCATTTGCTTCTCCTTGTTCGTTTTCCCTCTCCCTCTGGGAGAGGGGACGGGGGCGAGGGACTGTTCGGCAGCACCGAGTGGCCTGCGACGCCCTCACCCTGACCCTCTCCCGGAGGGAGAGGGGATTGTCCGTGCACGCCTGTCAGATGTCGGCCAGGGTCGAGACCAGGATCGCCTTGATGGTGTGCATGCGGTTCTCCGCCTGTTCGAAGGCGATGCACCAGGGCGACTCGAACACGTCCTCGGTGACTTCGATGCCGTTCTTCAGGTTCGGGTACTGCTCGGCGATCTGCTTGCCGACCTTGGTCTCGCTGTTGTGGAACGCCGGCAGGCAGTGCATGAACTTGACCCGCGGGTTGCCGGCGGCCTTCATCAGTTCGGCGTTGACCTGGTACGGCAGCAGTTGCTGGATGCGTTCGCCCCAGGCTTCCACCGGTTCGCCCATGGACACCCAGACGTCGGTGTGGACGAAGTCGACGCCCTTGACCGCTTCCTTCGGGTCTTCGGTGAGGGTGATGCGTGCGCCGCTCTCTTCGGCGAACTTCTGGCACGCGGCGACGTGTTCGTCGGTCGGCCATAGGGCCTTGGGCGCGGCGATGCGCACGTCCATGCCGAGCTTGGCGCCGATCAGCAGCAGCGAGTTGCCCATGTTGTTGCGGGCGTCGCCCAGGTAGGCGTAGCTGATGTCGTGCAGCGGCTTGTCGCTGTGCTCGCGCATGGTCAGCACGTCGGCCAGCATCTGGGTCGGGTGGTATTCGTCGGTGAGGCCGTTGAACACCGGCACGCCGGCGTACTGGGCCAGGTCTTCGACGATCTCCTGCTTGAAGCCGCGGTACTCGATGGCGTCGTACATGCGGCCGAGCACCCGGGCGGTGTCCTTCATGCTTTCCTTGTGGCCGATCTGCGAGGAATTCGGGTCGATGTAGGTGACGTTGGCGCCCTGGTCGTAGGCGGCCACCTCGAAGGCACAGCGGGTGCGGGTGGAGGTCTTCTCGAAGATCAGCGCGATGTTCTTGCGTTGCAGGTGCTGCTGTTCGGTGCCGGTGTACTTGGCGCGCTTGAGGTCGCGGGAGAGGTCCAGCAGGTAGCGCAACTCGCGGGTGCTGTGGTGCATCAGGCTGAGCAGGTTGCGGTTGTGCATGTTGAAAGCCATGGTTCTTGCTCCTTGTGGGTGTGGGAAACCACCGCCCGGCGGCGGGTGGGCCGCCGGGTGGTTTGGCGTTTAGTAGTCGATGGGGTCGCGGACGATCGGGCAGGTCATGCAGTGGCCGCCGCCGCGGCCGCGGCCCAGTTCGCTGGCGCTGATGGTGATGACCTCGACGCCGGCCTTGCGCAGCAGGGTGTTGGTGTAGGTGTTGCGGTCGTAGCCGATGACCACGCCGGGCTCCAGGCAGACCACGTTGTTGCCGTCGTCCCACTGTTCGCGCTCGGCCTCGTAGCTGTCGCCGCCGGTCTCCACCACGCGCAGTTGCTTGAGGTTGAGGGATTCGGCGACCACGTCGAGGAACGACTTGTCCTCGCGGCGCACGTCGATGCCGCCGGGCTTGCTCTCGTCGGGGCGCAGCACGAACGGCACGATGGAGTTGGCCACTTCGGGGAAGATGGTCACCAGGTCGCGGTCGCAGAAGCTGAACACGGTGTCCAGGTGCATGGCGGCGCGCGACCTGCCGAGGCCGGCTACCACGACTCTCTCCGCGGCGCCCTTGGCGAACAGAGCCTGGGCCACCTGGCCGATGGCCTGGTGCGAGCTACGCTCGCCCATGCCGATCAGCACGGTGCCGTTGCCGATCGGCATCACGTCGCCGCCCTCCAGGGTCGCCGCGCCGTGGTCGACGTCGGGGTCGCCGTACCAGATCTGGAAGTCGGCGTTGGCGAAGTCCGGGTGGAACTTGTAGATCGCGCTGGCGAGCAGGGTCTCCTGGCGTCGCGCCGGCCAGTACATCGGGTTGAGGGTGACGCCGCCGTAGATCCAGCAGGTGGTGTCGCGGGTGAACTGGGTGTTGGGCAGCGGCGGGAAGATGAAGCTGGACTCGCCCAGGTAGGCGTTGAACATCTTCGCCACGTCCGAGCCCTTGTGCTTGGCCAGGTCGGCGCCGGACACGCCGCCGATCAGGTATTCGGCGATGCGGCGTGGCTCCAGCCCCTCGATGAAGGAGCGCACTTCGTTCTGCAGGCCGAGGCCGACGCTGTTGGGGGTGATCTTGCGGTCGAGGATCCAGGCCAGCGCGTCCTTGTTCTGGACGGTCTCCTCCAGCAGGTTGTGCATCTCCAGCACCTCGATGCCGCGTTCGCGCATCTTGGTCATGAAGTCGAAGTGGTCGCGCTTGGCCTGGCTGACCCAGATCACGTCGTCGAACAGCAGTTCGTCGCAGTTGGCGGGGGTCAGGCGCAGGTGGGCGAGGCCGGGCGAACAGACCATCACCTTGTGCAGCTTGCCGGCTTCGGAATGGACGCCGAGGGCTTTCTTGGACATATCGAACTCCTTCTCTTACAGACTGAGGAAACCGTCATAGAGGCCGTAGGCGGCGATGGCGGCACCGATCAGGACGGCGGCGAAGATCAGCTTCTCGACACCGGTGAAGATGGGTTGACCCAGCTCGCGCTTGGCCTTGGCGAAGAGGATGACGCCAGGGGCGTAGAGCAGGGCGGAGAGCAGCAGGTACTGGATGCCGGCGGCGTACACCAGCCAGACCGCGTACAGGGTGGAGATGGCGGCGATCAGCAGGTCCTTGTTGCGCTCGCCGGCGGCGTTCTCGTAGGTCTCGCCACGGAAGGCCAGGAGCACCGCGTAGGCGCTGGACCAGAAGTAGGGCACCAGGATCATCGAGGTGGCCAGGTACAGCAGGCTGAGGTAGGTGGAGCTGTTGAACAGGGTGATGACCAGGAACAGCTGGATCAGCCCGTTGGACAGCCACAGCGCGTTGGCCGGGACGTGGTTGACGTTCTCCTTGCGCAGGAACTCCGGCATGGTGTGGTCGCGGGCGCTGGCGAACAGGATCTCGGCGCAGAGCAGGGTCCAGGACAGCAGGGCCCCGGCCAGCGAGACGATCAGGCCGATGGAGATCAGCTGCGCGCCCCAGGGGCCGACCACGTGTTCCAGCACGCCGGCCATGGACGGGTTCTTCAGGCCCGACAGCTCGGCCTGGGTCAGGATGCCCTGGGACAGCACGTTGACCAGCACCAGCAGCAGGAGCACACCGACGAAGCCGATCACCGTGGCCTTGCCGACGTCGCTGCGCTTCTCGGCGCGGGCGGAGAAGATGCTGGCGCCCTCGATGCCGATGAACACCCACACGGTGACCAGCATCATGTTGCGCACCTGGTCCATCACGCTGCCCAGCTCGGTGTTGCCGTTGCCCCAGAAGTCGGTGGTGAACACGTCCATCTTGAAGGCGATGGCGGCGATCACGATGAACAGCGCCAGCGGCACCATCTTGGCGATGGTGGTGACGGTGTTGATGAAGGCCGCTTCCTTGATGCCGCGCAGCACCAGGAAGTGCAGCAGCCAGAGCAGCACCGAGGCGCAGATCACCGCCGGCAGGGTGTTGCCCTCGCCGAACACCGGGAAGAAGTAGCCGAGGGTGGAGAACAGCAGGACCATGTAGCTGACGTTGCCGATCCAGGCGCTGATCCAGTAGCCCCAGGCCGAGGAGAAGCCCATGTAGTCGCCGAAGCCCGCCTTGGCGTAGGCGTAGACCCCGCCGTCCAGCGCGGGCTTGCGGTTGGCCAGGGTCTGGAACACGAAGGCGAGGGTCAGCATGCCCACGCCGGTGATCAGCCAGCCGATCAGCGTCGCACCGGCGCTGGCGCTGGCCGCGATGTTCTGCGGCAGCGAGAAGATGCCGCCGCCGACCATCGAACCCACCACCAGGGCGATGAGCGCCCCCAATCGAAGTTTCTGCGCTGAAGAGGACATCGAACACCTCCAATCCGGAGAGAAGTTATGTCTTATTTAGCGCGCCATTGAGGGGGGTGATATTGACCTCGATCAATAGCGAGCTATCCATTTTTCCAGGCTTTCCCTGCGGGCTCCCGATTGATCCGAGTGGCCTGGCGTGGGGCGAGGAGACTCGCCGCCAAGGTGGTTCCGCTCGTCGATTAGGCGTGGTGGGGGTTTACGTTAGACGAGGTTCTGCTGGGTGCAAGTTTCGCCGCGCGAGGGAGCGGCGCCCGCTCTGCGGCGGGCTGATGGATTGACCGCGTGGTCAGCAAACGGGGTGGGCGCTTGCGCCGGGTTGTACCGTTCGTCGGATGCTTTGGACGGCTCCGTCGCGGTGCCGCCCGGTCCGGGGAAACGGTCAGTTGCGGTCGGCCAGGACGCCGATCAGGAAGAACACCAGCAGCAGGACCGGCGACAGGGTGTAGTTGTTGAAGTAGCCCAGGCCCTTGGCCAGCCAGGGGGTCAGGAAGACCATCGCCAGGCCGTAGCCGACGGCGCAGACCAGCACGAAGATCAGCGTGCGCAGGATGAAGTTGAGGCCGCCGATGGAGCGCTGCACCCAGGCGTTGATGGCCGGGCCGAACAGCACCAGCAGGGTGGCCATGATCGCCAGGGCGATCTCGTACAGGTGCCCGCGGCACCAGCGGGACAGGGTGGCGATCAGGTCGAGTAGCAGGTCCATCTGGAGTCCTCGTGTCGGTCGAAGGGGTCAGCCCTGCTGCACCTGGTTGCGCCCGGCGCGCTTGGCCCGGTACAGCGCGGCGTCGGCGCGCTGCAGCAGCTGTTCCAGGGTCTCGCCCGGCGCGGCGGTGGCGCAGCCGATGCTCAGGGTGATGCTGCGGGCCTCGCCAGCGCGGGTGAATGGTGTATCGGCGACCCGCTGGCGCAGGCGCTCGGCCACCACTATGGCCTGTTCGGCGCTGGCGTCGCGCAGCAGCAGGATGAATTCCTCGCCGCCGTAGCGGCCCAGCGGCTCGTCCGGGCGCAGGGCGGTGCCGAGGGTGGCGACGATGTGCTGCAGCACCGCGTCGCCGGTCTGGTGGCCCAGGGTGTCGTTGACGTGCTTGAAGTGGTCGACGTCGAGCAGCAGCAGGGAGACCGGGCGGCGGCCGCCGGCCAGGGCGCGCTCGGCCATCTCGATGACGATGGTGCGGGTGTAGGCGTTGGTCAGCGCGTCGTGGCTGAGCTGGTGCTCGAGCATCGCGTGCAGACGCTCGTTGAGCATCAGGATGAAGCCGACCGAGATGCAGATCGCCAGCAGGCTGTGGGTGGAGAAATACAGCACGTTGATCGGTGTGGGGGCGAAGAAGTTCTCGCTGCCGGTGTGCGGGGCGAGCACCGCGTTGACGATGCGCAGGCCGGACACCAGCACGTCGAAGAACACCGTGATCGAGGTGAACAGGTAGGGGAAGCGCGCGCTGCCGGGGTGGCGCGGGCGCCGCCGCGAGGTGTCGAGGCCGAACAGGAACAGCAAGCCGCCGGAGACCAGCGAGAAGACAACGACGCGCACCGAGAACAGGTCCTGCACATAGGTGCAGACGACCATCACCAGGCAGGCGACGACCACCGTGGCGGCCAGCAGGCCGTTGCGTGGCGCCAGGCCGAAGAAGGCGCGGCCGCCGGAGTAGATCATCGCCACCGAGGCCAGGCTGGCGGCGTTGGCCACCGTCACCGACAGCAGGTCCGGGACGATGTCGCGCAGGCCGAACAGCGCCGAGCCGCCGGCCAGCACCAGCATCGCCAGGCTCCAGTGGCGCGCGCCGCCGAGGCGCTGGCGGATCGACGTGGGCATCGCGAACAGCACCACGGCCATCAGCAGGCTGAGGGCCGCCAGGATGAAGACGATGCTGCGCGGGTCGAGCACTCGGAGCGCCTGCGGTGGTGGGCTGGGCGCATAGACTACCGGATCGGCATCGCCGCTGTCAGGGCAGGAAGTGCTGGAGCAGATCGTTGAGGAACAGCTGGCCTTCGCGGGTGGCGACCAGGCGCGCGGGATCGGCGGTCAGCAGCTTGCGTGTCTCGGCTTCGCGCCGCGCGGTGGCGAGGCTGGCCAGGGGCAGGCCGGTGCGCCGCTCGAACAGCTCGGCCGGCACGCCGTCGGTCAGGCGCAGCACGTTCATCAGGAACTCGAACGGCAGTTCCTCGGCGTCGAGCGCGCGCTCGCCAGCCTGGAAGGGCTTGGCCGGGTCGAGGTAGTCCTTGGGCAGGCGGGTCTTCCAGGTGCGCACGATGCGCCCGTCCGGCGCGCTCAGCTTGGCGTGGGCGCCGGCGCCGATGCCGAGGAAGTCGCCGAAGGTCCAGTAGTTGAGGTTGTGCCGCGCCGCGCGGCCAGCCTGAGCGTAGGCGGACACCTCGTACTGCGCGTAGCCCTCGGCGGCGAGCAGGGCCTGGCCGGCTTCCTGGATGTCCCACAGCAGGTCGTCTTCGGGCAGCTCGGGCGGCTGGCTCCAGAACACCGTGTTCGGCTCCATGGTCAGCTGGTACCAGGACAGGTGCGTGGGCGCCTGGTCGATGGCGGTGCGCAGGTCGGAGAGGGCGTCCTCGACGCTCTGCCCGGGCAGGCCGTGCATGAGGTCCAGGTTGAAGTTGTCGAAGCCGGCGGCGCGCGCCATGTCCGCCGCGCGCACGGCCTCGTCGCCGTCGTGGATGCGGCCGAGAGCCACGAGTTTGTCGCCCTGGAAGCTCTGCACGCCGATCGACAGGCGGTTGATGCCGAGCGCGCGGTAGTCCCTGAACTTGGCCTGCTCGAAGGTGCCCGGGTTGGCCTCTAGGGTAATCTCGATGTCGTCGGCGAAGCCGACGAGCCGCTCCACGCCCTCCAGCAGCCGGCCGAGGGCGCGGGCGGAGAACAGGCTAGGGGTGCCGCCACCGAAGAAGATCGAGGTCAGCCGGCGGCCGTGGACGTGCCCGGCGTCGGTGTCGAGGTCGGCCAGCAGGGCGTCGACGTAGGCCTCTTCCGGCAGCTCGGGGCCGGCGGCGTGGGAGTTGAAGTCGCAGTACGGGCATTTGCGCACGCACCACGGGATATGAATGTAGGCCGCCAGAGGCGGCAGTTCGAAGCTGCAAGCCCCAAGCTGCAAGCCGCTTTTACTTGAAGCTTGCGGCTTGTGGCTTGCAGCTTTCATAGCCCCAGGCGCTGCTTGAGCAGGGCCATGGCGCGGGCGCGGTGGCTGATGCGGTTCTTCTCGTCGCTGGCCAGCTCGGCGCTGGAGCACTCGCGCTCCGGCACCCAGAACAGCGGGTCGTAGCCGAAGCCCTCGGCGCCACGGGCCTGGTGCAGGATGCGGCCGTGCCACAGGCCCTCGCAGAGGATCGGCAGCGGGTCGTCGGCGTGTCGCACCAGGGCCAGGGCGCAGACGAACTGGGCGCCGCGCTCGGCGTCCGGCACGTCCTTCAGAACCTCCAGCAGCTTGGCGTTGTTGGCCGCGTCGCCCTGGCCATCGGCGTAGCGCGCCGAGTAGATGCCCGGCGCGCCGCCGAGGGCGTCCACCGCCAGGCCGGAGTCGTCGGCCAGCGCCGGCAGGCCGGACACGCGGGCGGCGTTGCGCGCCTTGAGGATGGCGTTCTCGACGAAGGAGAGGCCGGTTTCCTCGGGCTCGATGCTGGAGAATTCGCCCACCGAGCGCACCCGAACGTGCTCGCCCAGCATGGCCTGGAGTTCCTTGAGCTTGCCGGCGTTGTGGCTGGCCAGCACCAGTTCTGTGAAGGGCATGGTCATTCGTCCGGGAACACTTCCTGGTTGAAGGTGAGGGTGTGCGGCGCGCCGCTGCCGACCTGCACGACGATGCTGAAGGTCAGCATCTCGCGCTGGCGCAGCGGGAACTCGGCGAGGTAGTACACCGCGCCGCTTTCCAGCACCTGGCGGAACTCCAGCGCTGTGCTCTGGCCCATCAGGTTCTTCAGCGTACCGCTGACCTGGGCGGGCTGGCCCTTGCCGTCCTTCAGGGCGGCCACGTTGAGCACGCCGACGGTCTTGCTGCGGGTCAGGCCGGCGGCCGCGGCGATGTCGGGCTGCAGGAAGCTGGAGTTGAACACGCTGTAGTGCACGTCCAGTTCGCCGAAGGTCTGTTTGCGTTCGGCGACGGCCGGCAGGGCGAGAAGCAGGCAGAACAATAGGGATGCGAAACGGCGCATGAGTGGTCCTCCGAAGCGTGGCGGGTTAGACGGCTACGCGGTGATCGGCCAGGCCGGACCCGCTGACGCGATAGATGCCGATCTCACCCAACAGGTTAGGCCATAGGCGGCTGCCCAGGTTGTGCCGGTGGGCGTGGTCGACGGCCAGGCGTTCTTCCACTCTGGCGCCCTGCTCCAGGCACAGGCGCTCGAAGTCCTCGAAGGTGCAGAAGTGGATGTTCGGCGTGTTGTACCAGGTGTAGGGCAGGAACTCGGACACCGGCATGCGGCCCTTGGTGGTCAGGTACCAGCGGCAGCGCCAGTGGCCGAAGTTGGGGAAGGTGATGATGCAGGTCTTGCCGACCCGCAGCATTTCCGCCATGACCTTGTCCGGGTAGTGCAGGGCCTGCAGCGACTGGGTCATCACCACCACGTCGAAGCTGTTGTCGGCGAAGTTGCCCAGGCCCTCGTCGAGGTTCTGCTCGATCACGTTGACGCCGCCGGCGATGCACTTGGCGATCTTCTCGGGGTCGATCTCCAGGCCGTAGCCGCTGACGTTCTTGTTGGCGTACAGCCAGGCCAGCAGTTCGCCGTCGCCGCAGCCGAGGTCGAGCACCCGGCTGCCGGCCGGAATCCATTCCTGGATGATCTCCAGATCCGCGCGCATGCTCATACCTCGATCCGTTTCATGTAGGCGCCGAAGGCCTGCAGGTAGCGCGGGATCGGCATCAGGAAGGCGTCGTGGCCCTGCGGTGCGTCGATCTCCAGGTAACTGACGTTCTTCTTCGCCGCCAGCAGGGCGTCGACGATCTCCCGCGAGCGCGCCGGCGAGAAGCGCCAGTCGGTGGTGAAGGACATCACGCAGAAGTCCGCCTTGGCCGCGGCCAGGGTGGCGGCCAGGTCGCCGCCGTGGGCGGCGGCCGGGTCGAAGTAATCGAGCGCCTTGGTCATCAGCAGGTAGGTGTTGGCGTCGAAGCGCCCGGAGAACTCCTCGCCCTGGTAGCGCAGGTAGCTCTCGACCTGGAATTCGACGCTGTGGAAGTCGTAGTTGAGCTTGTCGGTCTTCAGCTCGCGGCCGAATTTCTCGCCCATGGCATCATCGGACAAGTAGGTGATGTGGCCGACCATGCGCGCCAGCATCAGGCCGCGCTTGGGCACCACGCCCTGCTCCTGGAAGTGGCCGCCGTGGAACTCCGGGTCGGTCAGGATCGCCTGACGCGCCACCTCGTTGAAGGCGATGTTCTGCGCCGAGAGCTTGGGCGCCGAGGCGATGGCCAGGCAGTGGCGGACCCGTTCCGGGTGGCTGATGGTCCACTGCAGGGCCTGCATGCCGCCGAGGCTGCCGCCGATCACCGCGGCCCACTGGCGCACGCCGAGCAGGTCGGCCAGGCGTGCCTGGCTGTGCACCCAGTCCTCCACCGTCATCACCGGGAAGTCGGCGCCATAGGGCTTGCCGCTGGCCGAGTTGAGGCTGGAGGGGCCGGTGGAGCCGTTGCAGCCGCCGAGGTTGTTCAGGCTGACGACGAAGAAGCGGTCGGTGTCGATCGGCTTGCCCGGGCCGATGCAGCTGTCCCACCAGCCCGGCTTGCGGTCTTCCACGCTGTGGAAGCCGGCGGCGTGGTGGTGGCCGGACAGCGCGTGGCAGATCAGCACGGCGTTGCTGGCCGAGGCGTTGAGGGTGCCGTAGGTCTCGTAGACCAGCTGGTAGTCGGCCAGGCTGCGGCCGCAGACCAGCGCCAGCGGTTCGCTGAAGCGGGCGACCTGCGGGGTCACCAGGCCTACGGAATCGGCGGGGAAAACGGTCGGCATCGAGCCAGCTCTCGCTGCAGGAAAGTGCAGCAGTCTAAAGAGCACGGCCCCCGGCAGCAAGCGCGGGGGCCGTGGCTAAGCCGCTGATTTGGCTGGCCTCACGCCGGGTCGGCGGCGCTCTGCTGGCGGGCGACGCCGGGCAGGGTGACGACCTTGCCCTGGCGCTGGATCGGTGCCGGCTTGCGCAGGGCGCGGAGCATCTCGCCGGCCTGGGCCAGCTGGTTCTCCAGCTGGGTGCAGTAGCCGGCCAGCTGCTGGCCGCGCTGGCGTGCCTGCTGGGTTTCCTGGGCCAGGGACTTGAGGCGCAGCATGTGGCTCTCGAGCATCTGCTTGTGTTCGAGGGTGTTCTGCATCAGCGGCATCAGGGCGTCGCTGGCCCACTGTTCCGCTTCGCTGCGCAGGCGCCGGTGCAGGCCGACGACCTCCTGCACCAGGGTGGAGAAGAAGCGCCGGGTCAGGCTGCGCTGCTCCGTCATCAGTGTCTTCAGGTGCAGGCGGAACTGGTCGGCCTTGCCGCGCAGCTGCTGCAGCTCGCGCTGGTAGCCGCGGCTGTTGAACTTCGGCGCATCGACGCCGTGCAGCGGGTTTTCCTCGTTGTGCCGGCGGTAGATGGCCGCGACCATCTTGTTGGCCATCTCGGCCTCGTGCGCCAGGTTGCCGAGGTCGTGCTCCACGTTGCGGAAGAACTCGACGATGGCCTGGTTGATGCCGAGGGTGGTCCAGCTGCCGCTCAGGCCCTGGCGGACCTGGGCCAGGTGGTCTTCCAGGCGCTCCGGGCGCACCGCGGCGCGGAGCAGGTCGCCCTGGCGGTGGAGCAGGCGCTGGTTGGTCTTCAGGCCGAGCAGGCGCTTGTGGTGCTGGCTGTGGTCTTCCTTGGTCTTGGCGGTCAGGTCGAACAGCAGCTGGCCGTTGTCGTGCTGGTGCGCCTGGAGCAACGACTGCTGCTCGCGCACCTTTTCCAGGCGCAGGTTCAGCACGTGCTGGCTGTTGTTGAGCAGGGCCAGCACCTGGTTGACCACGCGGTCCTCGAGCAGCCGCTCCTTCTGCGCGACGATGCGTTCGCACAGCAGGTTCTCCAGGTCGGCCAGCTGGCTGCGGGCGAGCAGCGGCTCGTCCTTGCGTACCTTGGCCAGCAGGGCCTGCTTGGCCGACAGCGGCAGCACGCTGGCGGTGGAGATGCCGAGCTGGCGGGCGGTGGCGTCCTGCATCTGGGCGATGGCCCTGGCGACGCTTTCCTCGCCGGCCAGGTCGTCCCACAGCACGTCGACCTTGTTGAGCACGGCGAACAGGCTGGCCTGGGCGTCGCCATCGAGCTGGCGGATGTGCTCGTTCCAGATCGCCATGTCGCTGGAGGTGACGCCGGTGTCGGCGGCCAGCAGGAACAGGATCGCCTGGGCATTGGGCAGCATCGACAGGGTCAGTTCGGGCTCGCTGCCGAGGGCGTTGAGGCCGGGCGTGTCGAGGATGCGCAGGCCCTGGCGCAGCAGCGGATGGTCGAAGTTGACCATGGCGTGGCGCCAGGCCGGCACCAGCACCTGGCCGGGCTTGCCGGTCGCCTCCAGCATGTCCGGCAGGAAGCCGAGCTGGATCGCCTGCTCCACCGGCATCGGCTTGGTCTTGGCCACCTGGGCGAAGGCCAGGGCCATGTTGTCCGGGTCGCTCGGATCGAGCGGGATGTTCACCCAGTGCCGCGGGATGCGCTTGAACTGCGACACGCTGGCGTCGGCCATGCGCGTCTCGATCGGTAGCAGGCGGATGTAGGGGCGCTCGGAGCGGGGGTCGAAGAACAGTTCGGTGGGGCACATGGTGGTGCGTCCGGCGTGGGACGGCAACATGCGCTGGCCGTACTCGGAGAAGAACAGGGCGTTGATCAGCTCGGTCTTGCCGCGGGAGAACTCGCCGACGAAGGCCAGGGTGATGTGGTCGGTGCGCAGCAGCTTGAGGGAGCGCTCCAGGCGGGCGTCCATCGCTTCCGAGCCGAGGCGGTGCTGCGCCAGCCAGCTGCGGTAGCGGGTGATCTCGCGCATCAGCTCGCGCTTCCAGGCGACGTAGGCATCTACCTGCTGGCTGAGACGTTCCATGCTCATCCCGACACTCCTCCGAGGGGTGGTTCGTGGCTCGACAAGGGCGCAACGATCCGGGACGGTTCACCGGAGATGTCCGCATTATGCGACGGCCATGGCTGCCGTCAATCGAGGCGTGACGGAACTGTGGCTGGGTGGTTGTTCAGGTGGGGCGGACGGTCAGCCCGGGCAGGTCGGGGAGGGTGCGCGGGGCGCGCACGCGCACCCGCTTCTGCCGGTTCAGCTCGCCACTCTCCAGGCTCACCTGGCTCTTGGCGACGCCGAAGGCGGCGGCCAGGAAGGCCATCAGGTGGGCGTTGGCCTTGCCCTCCACCGGCGGCGCGGTGAGGCGGATCTTCATCCGCTCGCCATGCAGCCCGGCGAATTCGTCCTTGCTCGCCCGGGGCTGCAGGTGGCAGTCGAGGATCAGGTCCTCGCCATCCCAGCGGAACCAGCTCACATCAGCAGGCCCAGCACCGACGGCATGTGGGTGGCGGCGGCGAGGTTCTTCACCACCAGCATGTCGAGCAGGTTGATCGCGATGAAGGCGAAGATCGGCGAGATGTCCAGGCCGCCGAGGCTCGGCAGCAGCTTGCGGATCGGCGCCAGCAGCGGCTCGCAGATCTGGTTCACCAGCTGGGCGCCCGGGTTGTAGCTGCCCGGGGCGACCCAGGACAGGATCACGCTGATGATCAGGGCGAAGAAGAAGATCTTGAGGAACAGCGAGGTCACCCCGATCAGCGCCCAGATCAGCAGCTGCAGCGGATTGCCGGTAGTGCCGTAGGCCAGCAGCAGGGTGATGGCCATGATCACCATCTGCAGCAGGATGGCCAGCAGCAGCGAGGCCAGGTCGAGGCCGCCAAAGCCCGGGATCAGCCGGCGCAGCGGGCGCAGCAGCGGCTGGGTGGCCTTGACCGCGAACTGGCTGAGCGGGTTGTAGAAGTCGGCGCGAACCAGTTGCAGGACGAAGCGCAGCAGGACGATCAGCAGGTAGAGGCTGCCCAGCGTCTGCAGGATGTAGATGGCGGCGGTATCCAGTCCGTTCATCGATGCGGATTCCTTATTGACCCAGTTGTTCGGCGAGTTCGGCGGAGCGCCGGGCGGCGGCATCCAGGGCCTGTTGCACCAGGGCCTCGAAGCCGCCGGCCTGGAAGGTCTTGATCGCCGCTTCGGTGGTGCCGTTGGGGGAGGTGACCCGGCGGCGTAGCTCGGTGGCGTCGACGTCGCTTTCGGTGGCCATGCGCGCGGCGCCGAGGGCGGTCTGCAGGGTCAGCTGCGCGGCGGTTTCGCGGGGCAGGCCGAGCTGCTCGCCGGCGGCGGTCATCGCCTCGATCAGCAGGAAGAAGTAGGCCGGGCCGCTGCCGGAGACGGCGGTCACGGCGTCGATCAGGAGTTCCTCGTCCAGCCACACGGCCAGGCCGACGGCGCCCAGCAGCTGCTCTGCCTGCTGGCGCTGTTCGGTGGACGCCCGCGGGTTGGCGTACAGGCCGCTGACGCCCTGGCGCAGCAGCGCGGGGGTGTTGGGCATGCAGCGCACCAGTGCCACCTCGCCGAGCCAGGCGGTGAGGCTGGCGCAGGTGATGCCGGCGGCGATGGAGACGACCAGCTGGCCCGCCTGCAGGCTCGGCGCCAGGGCCTGGCACACGCCTTTGAGCACCTGCGGCTTGGTCGCCAGCACCACGATGTCGGCGCCGGCGATGGCTTCAGCGTTGCTTTCGAACAGTTCGATGCCATGTTCGGCGGCGACCCTGGCGCGCTGCTCTGCACCCGGGTCGCTGGCGCGGATGTGGCTGGTCGGCAGACCTTGGGCGAGCAGCCCGCCGATCAGGCTGGCGGCCATGTTGCCGGCGCCGATGAAGGCGATGCGGGGGTGACTCATCGTGTGCTTCCTTTATTAGTGGGGCTGACCGCGGTCGGGCTGGTTGTAGTCCCGGGCGCCGAACAATGCGGTGCCGATGCGCACCCAGGTGGCGCCCTCGGCGATGGCGGCTTCCAGATCCTGGCTCATGCCCATGGACAGGGTGTCGAGGTCGGCGTTCAGCGAGTCGCGCAATTGGCGCAGTCTGGCCAGGGGCTCGCGCTGGGCCTGCGGGTCGTCGCTGGGTTCGGGGATTGTCATCAATCCGCGCAGACGCAGTCGCGGCAGTTGTGTAACCGCCTGTGCCAGCGCGGGCAGCTCCTCCGGCGCACAGCCGGACTTGCTGGTTTCACCGCTGACGTTGACCTGCAGGCAGACGTTCAGCGGCGGCAGGTGATCGGGGCGCTGCTCGGACAGGCGCTGGGCGATCTTCAGGCGGTCCACCGAATGTACCCAGTGGAAGTGCTCGGCGATCGCCTTGGTCTTGTTCGACTGGATCGGACCGATGAAATGCCAGGCCAGGTCCAGGTCGGCCAGCTCGAGCTGCTTGGCCAGGGCTTCCTGCAGGTAGTTCTCGCCGAAGTCGACCTGGCCGCTGGCGTTGGCCTCGCGCACCGCCTGCGCAGGGTGGGTCTTGCTCACGGCGAGCAGGCGGACCGAGTCCGGATTGCGCTGCGAGGCTTGCGCCGCCTCACGGATACGCTCGCGAACCTTTGCAATATTCTCTGCTATCGTGGACATTACTTGCGCTCTATAGCCCGCCCGTCAGGGGTCTGCGGCATTCTACCTGCTTGCATTCGATTGGGGAGTCCCATGGATATTACCGAGCTGCTCGCCTTCAGCGCCAAGCAAGGCGCGTCGGACCTGCACCTCTCGGCGGGCCTGCCGCCGATGATTCGCGTCGATGGCGATGTGCGCCGGATCAACCTGCCGCCGATGGACCACAAGCAGGTCCACGCGCTGATCTACGACATCATGAACGACAAGCAGCGCAAGGATTACGAGGAATTCCTCGAGACCGACTTCTCCTTCGAAGTGCCCGGCGTGGCGCGCTTCCGGGTCAACGCCTTCAACCAGAACCGCGGTGCCGGCGCCGTGTTCCGGACCATTCCCTCGAAAGTGCTGACCATGGAAGAGCTGGGCATGGGCGAGGTGTTCCGCAAGATCACCGACGTGCCGCGCGGCCTGGTGCTGGTGACCGGGCCGACCGGCTCGGGCAAGTCGACCACCCTGGCGGCCATGCTCGACTACCTGAACAACAACAAGTACCACCACATCCTCACCATCGAGGACCCGATCGAATTCGTCCACGAATCGAAGAAGTGCCTGGTCAACCAGCGCGAGGTGCACCGCGACACCCATGGCTTCTCCGAGGCCCTGCGCTCGGCGCTGCGGGAAGACCCGGACATCATCCTGGTGGGCGAGATGCGTGACCTGGAGACCATCCGCCTGGCGCTGACCGCCGCGGAAACCGGCCACCTGGTGTTCGGCACCCTGCACACCACCTCCGCCGCCAAGACCATCGACCGGGTGGTGGACGTGTTCCCCGCCGAGGAAAAGTCCATGGTCCGCTCCATGCTCTCCGAGTCGCTGCAGGCGGTGATCTCGCAGACGCTGCTGAAGAAGATCGGCGGCGGTCGGGTGGCGGCCCACGAGATCATGATCGGCACGCCGGCGATCCGTAACCTGATCCGCGAGGACAAGGTCGCGCAGATGTACTCGGCGATCCAGACCGGCGGTTCGCTGGGCATGCAGACCCTCGACAACTGCCTCAAGGGCCTGGTGGCGAAGGGCCTGGTCAGCCGCGACGCGGCGCGCGAGAAGGCCAAGACGCCGGAAAACTTCTAATAATGACGTGGCCGCCGTGTCGGCCATGCACGAGACACATGGGCGGGAAAAATGGAATTTGAGAAACTGTTGCGCTTGATGGTGGAAAAGGGCGGGTCGGACCTGTTCATCACGGCCGGCGTGCCACCCTCGATGAAGGTCAATGGCAAGATCATGCCGGTGACCAAGACCTCCATGTCTCCGGAGCAGACCCGCGAGACGGTGCACTCGGTGATGAACGAGCAGCAGCGTCGCGAGTTCGCCGAGAACCACGAGTGCAACTTCGCCATCAGCGCCCGCGGCATCGGCCGTTTCCGGGTCAGCGCCTTCTACCAGCGCAACCTGGCGGGCATGGTGCTGCGCCGCATCGAGACCAACATCCCGACCCTCGACGACCTCAAGCTGCCCGAGGTGCTGAAGAAGCTGGCGCTGACCAAGCGCGGCCTGGTGCTGTTCGTCGGCGCCACCGGTACCGGCAAGTCCACCTCGCTGGCGGCGATGATCGGCTACCGCAACAAGAACACCAGCGGCCACATCATCTCCATCGAAGACCCGATCGAATACATCCACCAGCACCAGAGCTGCATCGTCACCCAGCGCGAGGTCGGCATCGATACCGAGTCGTTCGAGGTGGCGCTGAAGAACACTCTGCGCCAGGCGCCAGACGTGATCCTGATCGGCGAGATCCGTACCCGGGAAACCATGGACTACGGCGTGGCGTTCGCCGAGACCGGCCACCTGTGCCTGGCCACCCTGCACGCCAACAACGCCAACCAGGCGCTGGACCGGATCATCAACTTCTTCCCGCCTGACCGGCACAACCAGGTGTGGATGGACCTGTCGCTCAACCTCAAGGCCATCGTCGCCCAGCAGCTGGTGCCGACGCCGGACGGCAAGGGCCGCCGCGCGGTGATCGAGGTACTGATCAACACCCCGCTGGCCGCCGACCTGATCCGCAAGGGCGAGGTGCACGAACTCAAGGGCCTGATGAAGCGCTCCACCGAGCTGGGCATGCAGACCTTCGACCAGGCGCTGTACAACCTCTACACTCAGGGCGAGATCACCTACGAGGACGCCCTGCTCTACGCCGACTCGGCGAACGACCTGCGCCTGATGATCAAGCTGGGTTCGGAGACCGACGGCGATCACCTGACCAGCATCGCCCAGGGCCTGAGCCTGGAGGTCAGCGACGAAGATCCGGGGCGGCGCTTCCGCTGACCGCCTCCGCCGCCAGCTGGCGCGCCTGCTCCAGGGCCGCGACCAGCTCGGCGAACCGCCGCTCGCCCTCTTCCCCCGCCCGCAGCACCGCTGCCGGGTGGGGTGCCACCACGATCCATCGCTCCCCCTGCCTGAACGGCGCGCCGGCGAAGTCCGCCAGGCGCAGGCGCTGCGGCTCGAAGGTTTCCAGCAGCGCGGCCAGGGCTGTCTTGCCGAGCGCCACCACCACCTCGGGCGCGACCCGCGCCAGCTCCTCGTCGAGCCAGCGGCGACAGGCCTCGATCTCGCCCGGCTTGGGCGTGGCGTGCTTGCGGGTGGCGGCGCGGCTGTTCGGGCCGCCCCGGGGAGTCCACTTGAAGTGCTTCACCGCGTTGGTCAGGTACAGCGCCTCGCGGCGCAGCCCCGCCCGCGCCAGCGCGCGGTTCAGCACCTGCCCGGCGGGCCCGACGAAGGGGCGGCCGGCGAGGTCTTCCTGATCGCCCGGTTGTTCCCCGACCAGCATGATCGGCGCCTGCTCCGGCCCTTCCCCCGGCACCGCGCAGGTCGCGCCGCGCCAGATATCGCAGTCGCGGCATTCGCCCAGCGAGGTGCTCGGTGCCCGCCGTGGCTGGGCCTTGTCGCTGGCGATCAGCACCTCCTTGCCCTCCCGTTCGCCGACGCTGGCGGCCTGCGCCAGGCGCTGCTGGCCGGCGCGGGCCTGGCTCATCAGCTGCGGGATCAGCGGGCCTTCCGGTAGGTGTTTCCAGAAGCGCACCGGCATGTTGCTTTCCAGCACGTCGCGGTTGAGCCGCGCCGGATTGAAGGTGCTGCCGTAGTAGGCCAGCCAGAGTTCGGCGCCGGGGTCGTCGGCGGCGCGCGCCAGTTCGCGCAGCTCCGCCGGGCAGGGCCGCAGGAAGCGCAGCTGGGCGCCGTCCCAGAGTGCCGCCGCGTCCGGCGTAGCGATCAGCCAACTGCTCCGCCCCAGCCGCTCGGCGAAATGACCGGCGGCCATCTCCAGAATGTCGTGGGCCGGCTCGTGCCAAGCGACGAAGGCCGGCGGCCCCGCCTCGGTGGGGCGCTGCCGGAAGCGCAGGAACGCGTGCATGTGGTGGGCCTCGCGGCGCACGCCCTTGATCCGTCGCTGCAGCACGCTGCCGTCGCCGTCTCCGGCAAGCATGGCCGCGCGGTCGCCGTGGGCCACGCGCCAGAGCACCCGGTAGAGCAGGGCCCAGCGGTCGTCGGCGCGATAGCGCGAAGCGCTCTCCAGCAGTTCGGGCAGCTCCCGGGGGATGCGCGGGGCGGGAGCGGACGTGGGTGCCGGGACCGTGGCCGACAAACCGGCGAACAACTGGCCGCCGTCGTCGCCCGTCCGCCAGTTCACCGCCTGGGCTTCGACGCCGGCCCGCAGCAGGCGGCGGGCCTCGCGGCGCCAGTCGGCGAAGCTGCCGTCGAAGCGCGCGTCGTGCATCACCACAGGGCCATCTGCGCCGGCGTGTCGCTGAGCTGGCGGCGCAGGGCGGCGGACTCCAGCGTGGCCTGCCGGGGGCGGTAGTCCTGGGTGACGATGAAGGGCCTGACCTTGTCCATTGCGCAGCGCAGGCGCACCACGTCGGCGTAGCGAATCCGCCGCTGGCGGCGCAGCTCGACCAGGCGCTTGGCGCTGAGCACGCCGATGCCCGGCACGCGGGCGATCATCGCCGGTTCCGCGCGGTTCAGGTCGAGGGGGAAGTGGGCGCGGTTGGCCAGCGCCCAGGCCAGCTTGGGGTCGATGTCGAGGGCCAGGTTGCCGGGCGTGGCGATCAGCTCGCGGACGTCGAAGCCGTAGCCGCGCAGGAGGAAGTCGGCCTGGTACAGGCGGTGCTCGCGCAGCAGCGGCGGCGCCTCGAACGGTACGCTCTTCGGGCTGTGCGGGATGGGGCTGAAGGCCGAGTAGTAGACCCGCTTGAGCTTGTAGGCGCCGTACAGGGTCTGCGCGGTGTGGAGGATGGTGCGGTCGTCGGTGTCGTCGGCGCCGACGATCATCTGGGTGCTCTGCCCGGCGGGTGCGAAGGCCGGCCCGCGCCTTTCCTCGCTGGCCTGGTCCACGCCCAGGCGGATCGATCCCATCGCCTGCTTGATGGTGCCGACGCTCTTTTCCGGCGCCAGGCGGATCAGGCTGGCCTCGCTGGGCAGCTCGATGTTGACGCTGAGGCGGTCGGCGTAGCGGCCGGCCTCGGCGATCAGCTCGGGCGAGGCGTCGGGGATGGTCTTGAGGTGGATGTAGCCGCGGAACTCGTGTTCCTCGCGCAGCAGCCGGGCGACGCGCACCAGCTGTTCCATGGTGTAGTCGGCCGAGCGGATGATCCCCGAGCTGAGGAACAGGCCGCTGATACAGTTGCGCCGGTAGAAGTCCAGCGTCAGGCGCACCACTTCCTCGGGGCTGAAGCGGGCGCGCGGCACGTCGCTGGAGCGGCGGTTGACGCAGTACTGGCAGTCGTACAGGCAGAAGTTGGTCAGCAGGATCTTCAGCAGGGCCACGCAGCGCCCGTCCGGCGTGAAGCTGTGGCAGATGCCCATGCCGTTGGTCGCGCCCAGGCCGGACTTGCCCCGCGAGTCGCGCTTCGGCGCGCCGCTGCTGGCGCAGGACACGTCGTACTTGGCCGCGTCGGCCAATACGGTTAGCTTGTCGATGAGTTCCATGCGTCGGTCGATATACTGTTTTTATATACAGTATTTTGTGATCAACTAACGCGCAAGGTCTCGTTCCGGCCGGTCGTCGGCCCGTCATTCAGGGAGTTCACATGCAACGACAGGACACGCACAGCAAGGTCATCGGCTATCTGCTGTGGATCTTCGGTTTCCTCGGCTCGCACCGCTTCTACTACGGCAAGCCGGTGACCGGGACCATCTGGTTCTTCACCTTCGGCCTGCTGTTCATCGGCTGGATCATCGACCTGTTCCTGATCCCCTCCATGGATCGCGAGGCCGACCTGCGCTTCACCGCCGGCGACGTCGACTACAACGTCGCCTGGATTCTACTGACCTTCCTCGGCGTGTTCGGCGTGCACCGCATGTACCAGGGCAAGTGGATCACCGGGATCATCTACCTGTGCACCGGCGGCCTGTTCCTGATCGGCGTGCTGTACGACTTCTGGACGCTGAACACGCAGATTTCCGTGCGCAACGCCTCCCGCGCCTGACCCTCAGAACAGCCGCAGCGGCTCTTCGTCGAGGGCCGCGATCTGCTCGCGCAGCATCAGCACCTGGTCGCCCCAGTAGCGCTCGTTGGCGAACCAGGGGAAGGCCAGGGGGAACGCGGGGTCGTCCCAGCGGCGGGCGATCCAGGCGCTGTGGTGGAGCAGGCGCAGGGCGCGCAGGCCCTCGATCAGCGGCAGCTCGCGCGGGTCGAAATCGTGGAATTCCTGGTAGCCGTCGATCAGCTCGGCGAGCTGGCCCAGGCGTTCCTGGCGCTCGCCGGCGAGCATCATCCACAGGTCCTGCACGGCGGGGCCCATGCGGCAGTCGTCGAGGTCGACCACGTTGAAGGTCTCGTCGCGGTACAGCAGGTTGCCCGGGTGGCAGTCTCCGTGCAGGCGGATGGCGCTGTAGCGCACCCGGCCGAACAGCGCGTCGAGGCGGCCCAGCAGGTCCTGCGCCACCGAGCGGTAGGCCGGCAGCAGGCCGCTCGGAATGAAGCCGCCCTGCAGCAGGGTGTCCAGGGAGGCATGGCCGAAGTTGTCCACCGCCAGGGTCTCGCGCTCGGCGAAGGGGCGGGTCGCCCCTACCGCGTGCAGGCGGCCGAGCAACTGGCCGAGCCGGTACAGCTGGTCCAGGTTGCCCGGCTCCGGCGCCCGGCCGCCGCGGCGGGGGAACAGGGCGAAGCGGAAGCCGGCGTGTTCGAACAGGCTCTCGCCGTCGCGCTCCAGCGGCGCCACCACCGGTACCTCGTGCTCGACCAGTTCCCGACTGAATGTGTGTTCCTCGCGGATCGCCGCGTCGCTCCAGCGATCCGGCCGGTAGAACTTGGCGATGAGCGGCTCGCTCTCCTCAATGCCGACCTGATAGACCCGGTTCTCGTAGCTGTTCAGCGCCAGCACCCGGGCGTCGCTCAGGTAGCCGAGGCTTTCCACGGCATCGAGAACGAGATCGGGGGTGAGGGTGGAGAAGGGATGGCTCATGGCGTGCTCCGGTCGGGGGCGCCCAGTGTACCCCCGGCAGGGCCGCTTTACCGGTTCAGTCGCCGGGCCGCGGCGTGCGGGCCAGGCAATAGACGTCCACCCGGGCGGCGCCGCGCCCGCGCAGCAGCCGCGCCAGTGCGCCGGCCGTCGCGCCGGTGGTGAGCACGTCGTCGACCAGGGCCACGGCCAGGCCGTCCGGCTGTGCATGATCGGCAAGGGCGAAGGCATGGCGCAGGTTGCGCCGGCGCGCGGCGGCGTCCAGCTCCTGCTGGTTCGCGCCCTCCCGCGGGCGCAGCAGCCAGTCGTCGCGCACGGGTATCCCCAGTGCCGCCCCCAGCCAGTCGGCCAGCATCCCGGCCTGGTTGAAGCCCCGGCGGCGCAGGCGCTTGCGCCCCAGCGGCACGGGCAGGAGCAGGGCGGGCCGGGGCAGTCCCTCGGCGAAGGCGTGCAGCAGGTGATGTGACAACTGCTCCGCCAGCAGGCGTCCCAGAGGCCATCTTGCCTGGTGCTTGAAGCGGGTGATCAGGCTGTCCACCGGAAAGGCGTAGCGCCAGGCCGCCTCCACCCGGTCGAAGGCCGGTGGCCGTTTCTGGCAGGCGCCGCAGATCAGCCCACTGGCCGGCAGTGGTACTGCGCAGATGCGGCAGTGACCGCCGAGCCAGGGCAGCTCGTCCTGGCAGGCGCCGCACAGGGGCTGGCCGGTGTCCGCCGTCTCGTCGCAGAGCAGGCAGTGTTGTTTGTTTTTTGTCCAGATGTAAACCTGGTCGTCCGTGAATGGTTGACAGCGCATGGTCCTTCCTTCGACTATGCCTCGCAGCCGTGTAACACAGCCTAGAACAAGGAATATCCCCATGAGCGCCAGCATCGCTTCCGCCACCCGTCACGATTGGTCCCTCGCCGAGGTGAAGGCGCTGTTCGAGCAGCCGTTCAACGACCTGCTGTTCCAGGCCCAGATCGTCCACCGCGCGCACTTCGACCCGAACCGGGTGCAGGTCTCCACCCTGCTGTCGATCAAGACCGGCGCATGCCCGGAAGACTGCAAGTACTGCCCGCAATCCGGCCACTACAACACCGGCCTGGACAAGCAGAAGCTGATGGAGGTGCAGAAGGTGCTGGAGGCCGCCGCCGAGGCCAAGGCCATCGGCTCCACCCGCTTCTGCATGGGCGCGGCGTGGAAGCACCCGTCGGCCAAGGACATGCCCTACGTGCTGAAGATGGTCGAGGGCGTGAAGAAGCTGGGCCTGGAGACCTGCATGACCCTCGGCAGGCTCGATCAGGAGCAGACCCGCGCCCTGGCCGAAGCCGGCCTCGACTACTACAACCACAACCTCGACACCTCGCCGGAGTTCTACGGCAACATCATCACCACCCGCACCTACTCCGAGCGCCTGCAGACCCTGGCCTACGTGCGCGACGCCGGGATGAAGATCTGCTCCGGCGGCATCCTCGGCATGGGCGAGTCCCTCGACGACCGCGCGGGCCTGCTGATCCAGCTGGCCAACCTGCCGGAGCACCCGGAATCGGTGCCGATCAACATGCTGGTCAAGGTCGAGGGCACGCCGCTGGCCCACGAGGAAGACGTCGACCCGTTCGACTTCATCCGCATGCTGGCCGTGGCGCGGATCATGATGCCCAAGTCCCACGTGCGCCTGTCCGCCGGCCGCGAGCAGATGAACGAGCAGATGCAGGCCCTGGCCTTCATGGCCGGCGCCAACTCGATCTTCTACGGCGAGAAGCTGCTGACCACCGCCAACCCCCAGGCCGACAAGGACATGCAGCTGTTCAAGCGCCTCGGCATCAAGCCCGAGGCGCGCGAGGAGCATTCGGACGAAGTGCACCAGGCGGCCATCGAGCAGGCCCTGGTCGAGCAGCGCGATTCGCAGCTGTTCTACGACGCCGCGGTCTGAGACCCGTTTTTTCCGTGGGAGCGGCTTCAGCCGCAATTGATTGCACGGACAATCGCGGCTGAAGCCGCTCCCACGGCCATCAAGGTTGCCCATGTCTTTCGATCTCGCTGCCCGCCTCGCCGAACGCCAGGCCGCCCAGCTGTTCCGCCAGCGCCCGCTGTTGCAGGGGCCGCAGGGGCCGGACGTGCTGGTCGACGGCCAGCGCCTGCTGGCCTTCTGCTCCAACGACTACCTGGGCCTGGCCAACCATCCCGAGGTGATCGCGGCCCTGCGCGCCGGCGCGGAGCGCTGGGGCGTGGGCGGCGGCGCCTCGCATCTGGTGATCGGCCACAGCGGCCCGCACCACGAACTGGAAGAGGCGCTGGCCGCCTTCACCGGCCGGCCCCGCGCGCTGCTGTTCTCCACCGGCTACATGGCCAACCTGGCGGCCGTCACCGCGCTGGTGGGGCAGGGCGACACAGTGCTGGAGGACCGCCTCAACCACGCCTCCCTGCTGGACGCCGGCCTGCTGTCAGGCGCGCGCTTCTCGCGCTACCTGCACAACGACGCGGTGAGCCTCAGCAAGCGCCTGGACCGGGCCGAGGGCAATACCCTGGTGGTGAGCGACGGCGTGTTCAGCATGGACGGCGACCTCGCCGACCTGCCCGAACTCTGCGCCGAGGCCCGCAGCCGCGGCGCCTGGGTGATGGTCGACGACGCCCACGGCTTCGGTCCGCTGGGCGCCACGGGTGGCGGCATCGTCGAACACTTCGGCCTGGGCCTGGACGACGTGCCGGTGCTGGTCGGCACCCTGGGCAAGGCGTTCGGCACGGCCGGCGCCTTCGTCGCGGGCAGCGCGGACATGATCGAGACGCTGATCCAGTTCGCCCGGCCCTACATCTACACCACCAGCCAGCCGCCGGCGGTGGCCTGCGCCACCCTGAAGAGCCTGGAGCTGCTGAGCACCGAGCACTGGCGCCGCGAGCACCTGAACCGGCTGATCGCCCGCTTCCGCGCCGGTGCCGCCGAAATCGGCCTGAGCCTGATGGCCAGCCCCACGCCGATCCAGCCGATCCTGGTCGGCGACAGCGAGCGCGCGCTGAAGCTTTCCGCCCTGCTGAAGGCGCGCGGCCTGCTGGTCGGCGCCATCCGCCCGCCCACCGTGCCGGCCGGCAGCGCGCGCCTGCGGGTGACGCTGTCCGCCGCCCACAGCGAGGCGCAGCTGGAGCGCCTGCTCGACGCGCTGGCCGAGTGCTGGCCCGAGGTGAACCGCCATGCGTGACCATCTGATCCTGCTGCCGGGCTGGGGCCTGGGCAGCCTGCCGCTGGAAGTGCTGGCCGAGGCCCTGCGCGGGCTCGATCCGGCGCTGCGGGTGGAGATCGAGCCGTTGCCCGAGCTGGTCTCCGGCGAGCCGCGCGACTGGCTGCTGGAGCTGGACGAGCGCTTGCCACCGCATACCTGGCTGGGCGGCTGGTCGCTTGGCGGCATGCTCGCCAGCGAACTGGCGGCCCTGCGTGGCGAGCGCTGCCGCGGCCTGCTGACCCTGGCCAGCAACCCCTGCTTCGTCGCCGGTGCGGACTGGCCGCACGGCATGGACGAGGCGACCTTCGACGCCTTCGTCGACGGCTGCCGCGTCGATCCCGGCGCCACGCTCAGGCGTTTCAGCCTGCTCTGCACCCAGGGTTCGGCCGAGGCCCGCGGCCTGGCGCGCCAGCTGCAGGCCGCGGCGCCCCACGGTGCGCCGGAGGTGCTGCTGGCCGGCCTGGAGGTGCTCGGCAACTTCGACGGGCGCAGCGCCCTGCAGCGCTTCGCCGGGCCGCAACTGCACCTGCTGGCCGGCGCCGACGCCCTGGTGCCGGCCGAGGTGGCCGGCGAGCTGCTGGCGCTGCAGCCAGACATCGAGGTGGGACTGATCGAGGACGTCAGCCACGCCTTCCCGCTGGAGCGCCCCCACGAGGTGGCGGCGGCGATCCTGGCCTTCCTCGGCGAGGCCGGCGATGCCTGAGCACGCGGCCTACGACGGTCTGCCGGACAAGCGTCAGGTCGCCGCGTCCTTTTCCCGCGCGGCCGACAGCTACGACGGCGTGGCCGCGCTGCAGCGCGCGGTCGGCGCGCAGCTGCTGGCGCGGCTGCCGGCCCTGGCGCCCGCGCGCTGGCTCGACCTGGGCTGCGGCACCGGGCACTTCACCCGGCTGCTGGCGCAGCGTTTCGCGGTCGGCGAGGGCGTGGCCCTGGACCTGGCCGAAGGCATGCTGCGCCACGCCCGGCCCCGCGGCGGCGCACGGCACTTCGTCGCCGGCGACGCCGAAGCCCTGCCGCTGCGCGACCACAGCCTCGACCTGATCTATTCCAGCCTGGCGGTGCAGTGGTGCGCCGACTTCGCCGCCGTGCTGGCCGAGGCGCGCCGCGCGCTGCGCCCGGGCGGCATGCTGGCCTTCAGCAGCCTGTGCGTCGGCACCCTGCAGGAGCTGCGCGACAGCTGGCAGGCGGTGGACGGCTTCGTCCACGTCAATCGCTTCCGCCCCTTCGAGGGCTACCAGGCCTTGTGCGCCGGGAGCGGTCTGCGGGTGCTGACGCTCGAACGCCAGGCGACCACCCTGCACTTCCCCGATCTGCGCACCTTGACCCGTTCGCTCAAGGACCTCGGTGCGCACAACCTCAACCCCGGCCGCCCGGGCGGGCTCACCGGCCCCGCGCGCATCCGCGCCCTGGCCGCCGCCTACGAAGGCTTCCGCACACCCGAGGGGCTGCCGGCCACCTACCAGGTGGTGTACGGCGTGCTGCGCAAGGACTGACATGACCCAGGCCTATTTCGTCACCGGTACCGACACCGAGATCGGCAAGACCACCATCGCCGCCGGCCTGCTGCATGCGGCGCGCCTGGCCGGGCTGAGCACGGCGGCGGCCAAGCCGGTGGCCTCCGGCTGCGTGCCGACCGGCGAGGGGCTGCGCAACGACGACGCTCTGGCCCTGCTCGGCGAATGCTCGCTGGCGCTGGCCTACGACGAGGTCAATCCGTTCGCCTTCGCGCCGGCCATCGCCCCGCACCTGGCGGCGCGCGAGGCAGGCGTCGAACTCAGCGTGGCACGCCTGCTGCCCGCGGTGCGCCGGGTGCTGGACAGGGGCGCCGACTTCTCCCTGGTCGAAGGCGCCGGCGGCTGGCGGGTGCCGCTGGCCGGTGACGAGAGCCTGTCCGACCTGGCCGTGGCGCTGCGGCTGCCGGTGATCCTGGTGGTCGGCGTGCGCCTGGGTTGCATCAACCATGCCGTGCTCAGCGCCGAGGCCATCCAGCGCGAGGGCCTGGCCCTGGCCGGCTGGGTGGCCAACATCGTCGAGCCGCGCACCTCGCGCCTGGAGGACAACCTGGCAACCCTCGCCGAGCGCCTGCCGGCGCCCTGCCTCGGGCGGGTGCCGCGCCTCGAGCGGGCCACGCCGGCCGCCGTGGCCGCGCACCTTTCTCTGCCGCCGTCGGGCGCCGCGTTATAAGCCGCTGATCGATTGATAGCGCTTTGCTTGTACGTTTTTTGAGCATTATCTGCTTCAATTACCGGCACGAGTCTGTCCCCGTCAGGGAGTCACCAGCATGCAAATCTCCGGAAGCGCCTTCAACGCAGGCCTCAGCGGCATCCAGGCCGGGCAGCGGCGTGTCGAGCAGGCGGCCAGCGAAATCGCCGGCAACACCCTGCCGACCCAGCAGCAACAGCCGTCGCCGACCCAGCAGACCCAGCAGGCGCAGCCGACCTCCCAGGCACGGCCGGCCAACGAGCCCGACCTGGCGCAGAGCCTGGTGGGCCTGACCCAGGGCCGCAACGAAGTACAGGCCAGCGCGCGGGTGGTGGAAACCGCCGACGAAGTGCTGGGTACCCTGATCGACACCCGCGCCTGACGGGGCTGTCGGCGTCGCAGTGACCCCGGGGGCTCGCCCCGGCGGTGCGAGGAGGGTCTGATGCAGATCGGCAGCGCCATCGCCTATGCTGCTCCGCCGCCGTCGCCACAGGCGGTGCGTCCGCCTTCGTCCGAACAGGATCTCTCCGCTCGCCCCGTCGAGGCCTCTGCCGATTCGAGCACGCTGCGCGACCCGGACGAGGAGCGCACCCGCCCCGGCGCCGAGGGCGATGCCCGGACCGCGCGCGAAGCGGAGGTGCTGCGCCAGGAGCAGCGGGAAATCACCGAGCTGGCCAGCCGCGACCGCGAGGTGCGTGCCCACGAGCAGGCGCATGCCTCGGTCGGAGGCGCCTATGCCGGCGCCCCCACCTATACTTTCAAGCGCGGCCCGGACGGCAAGAGCTACGCCGTCGCCGGCGAAGTCGGCATCGACACCAGCCCCATCCCCAACGACCCCGAGGCCACCCTGCGCAAGATGGAGCTGGTGCAGCGCGCCGCCCTGGCGCCGGCGGAGCCCTCGGCCCAGGACCTGCGCGTCGCTGCCGAAGCCGCGGCCCAGGCGACCCAGGCCCGCGCCGAGCTGGCCCAGCTGCGCCGGGAAGAGGCGATGGCCGCCGCCGAGGCGCGCAGCGAGCAGCGCGAGGAGCGCCTGGCGGAGGAAGAGGAGAAGCGTGCCGCCGAAGATGAAGATCAAGGGCAGACGAAACAGCCCCTCGCACCGCCGCCCGGGCTGGATATCTACCAGCGTCTCGCCCAGTTGCAGACCCCGTCAGCGACCGTCGACCTGATGGCGTGAAACGGGGCTGGCGGGTGCTTGACAAGGATTGGGCGTAAACGTATGTTTCAAACGCCTGTTTGAGTGCCGGGCCGGTTAGTGCCTGCCGGGCGCCGGGAGAAATCCCGCGAACGACCGCTCCAGACGGTCATCCCAATACCAAGGAATCCACCGTAGAGGTTTACCGCTATGCCTGAGTACAAGGCCCCCTTGCGTGATATCCGTTTCGTTCGCGACGAACTGCTCGGCTACGAAGCGCACTATCAGAGCCTGCCCGGCTGCCAAGACGCCACCCCGGACATGGTCAGCGCCATCCTGGAAGAAGGCGCCAAGTTCTGCGAGCAAGTCATCGCTCCGCTGAACCGTGTCGGTGACCTCGAGGGCTGCACCTGGTCCGAATCCGGCGTGAAGACCCCGACCGGCTTCAAGGAAGCCTACCAGCAGTTCGTCGAAGGCGGCTGGCCGAGCCTGGCGCACAACGTCGACCACGGTGGCCAAGGCCTGCCGGAGTCCCTGGGCCTGGCCCTGAGCGAGATGGTCGGCGAAGCCAACTGGTCCTGGGGCATGTACCCCGGCCTGTCCCACGGCGCGATGAACACCATCGAGGCCCACGGCACCGACGAGCAGAAGCACACCTACCTGACCAAGCTGGTATCCGGCGAGTGGACCGGCACCATGTGCCTGACCGAGCCGCACTGCGGTACCGACCTGGGCATGCTGCGCACCAAGGCCGAGCCGCAGGCTGACGGTTCCTACAAAGTGTCCGGCACCAAGATCTTCATTTCCGCCGGTGAACACGACATGGTCGATAACATCGTCCACATCGTGCTGGCCCGCCTGCCCGACGCCCCGCAAGGCACCAAGGGCATCTCCCTGTTCATCGTGCCGAAGTTCAACGTGAACGCCGATGGCAGCGTCGGTTCGCGCAACGCCGTTTCCTGTGGCTCCCTGGAGCACAAGATGGGCATCCACGGCAACGCCACCTGCGTGATGAACTTCGACGGCGCCACCGGCTACCTGATCGGCCCGGCCAACAAAGGCCTGAACTGCATGTTCACCTTCATGAACACTGCTCGCCTGGGTACTGCCCTGCAGGGCCTGGCCCACGCCGAAATCGCCTTCCAGGGCGGCATCAAATACGCTCGCGAGCGTCTGCAGATGCGTTCCCTGACTGGCCCGAAGGCGCCGGACAAGGCTGCCGACCCGATCATCGTCCACCCGGACGTGCGTCGCATGCTGCTGACCATGAAGGCCTTCGCCGAAGGCAACCGCGCGATGGTGTACTTCACCGCCAAGCAGGTCGACATCGTCAAGTACAGCCAGGACGAAGAAGAGAAGAAGGCCGCCGACGCGATGCTGGCGTTCCTGACTCCGATCGCCAAGGCGTTCATGACCGAAGTCGGCTTCGAAGCCGCCAACCACGGCGTGCAGATCTATGGTGGCCACGGCTTCATCGCCGAGTGGGGCATGGAGCAGAACGTGCGCGACAGCCGTATCTCCTGCCTGTACGAAGGCACCACCGGCGTCCAGGCTCTCGACCTGCTGGGTCGTAAAGTCCTGATGACCCAAGGCGAAGCCCTGAAAGGCTTCACCAAGATCGTGCACAAGTTCTGCCAGGCCAACGAAGGCAACGAGGCCATCAAAGGCCTGGTTGCACCGCTGGCTCAACTGAACAAGGAGTGGGGCGACCTGACCATGAAAGTGGGCATGGCCGCGATGAAAGACCGCGAAGAAGTCGGTGCCGCCTCGGTGGACTACCTGATGTACTCCGGCTACGCCTGCCTGGCCTACTTCTGGGCCGACATCGCCCGTCTGGCCGCCGAGAAGATCGCTGCCGGTACCGAGGAAGAGGCCTTCTACAAGGCCAAGCTGCAGACCGCTCGCTTCTACTTCGAGCGCATCCTGCCGCGTACCCGTACCCACGTCGCGACCATGCTGTCCGGCGCCAGCAACCTGATGGACATGGACGAAGAGCACTTCGCTCTGGGCTACTGAGTCCGGTCCGACCTCGGGTCAAAAGAACCGCGGCCTTCGGGCCGCGGTTTTTTTTGCTTGCATTCCTGGTAGGGCATGCTCGTAGGGTGCGCCGCGCGCACCGGTCGTAGCCCGGATGAAATCCGGGAGCGGTTCGGTCGGAGCCTGGACTTCCCAGTCGATTACCGCGTGTTTCGATACTTCTGGTTTCGCCCAGAAGGGCGAAACCAGAACTTTCATGCCGCTGGGTCAACAGCTGAGCATCGGAGTTGCCGGCTTATTGGTGCGCATGGCGCACCCTACGGCGCTTCATCCAGCAACCATCGCCCGCCGACGGAATGCGAGCGATTTCCGCTGGTCTTTGCCGGCGATACGGGCAAAATGCCGCATCCCGCCAGCCATTCCGACACCGCACGTGCCACGTCTCGCCGCCTATCGTCCCCACCATCTGCTGACAGCGTTGCCGCTGCTGGTGGCCGGGTTGGTGGTCGCGCGCATGGACTCGCTCAGCGAGTTCTTCCAGTCCCTGTTCAACGTGCTGCCGACCCTGCTCCTGCTGCTCGGAGGCGCCTTCTGCGTGGTCTACGGCCGCCAGCGGGAGTTCTCCCTGCTGGTGGTGGTGTACCTCGTCTACTTCCTGCTCGACACTCAGACCGACCACTTCCGCGAGCACGGCCAGGTGCGCGAGGACGCCGCGCGGGTGTTCCACCTGTGCAGCCTGCTGCTGCCACTGTTCTACGGCCTCTACGGCGCCTGGCGCGAGCGCAGCCATCTGTTGCAGGACATGGTGGCCCGCGCCGCCGTGCTGGTGGCGGTCGGCGGCACCTTCGTGGCCCTGGCCCGGCGCTTTCCCGAGGGGCTGCAGGCCTGGCTGGCGCAAATCCACTGGCCGCTCTGGCACGGGCAGTGGATGAGTCTGATCCAGCTCGCCTATCCGCTGTTCCTGATCGCCGGCGTGCTGCTGCTGGTGCAGTACCTGCGCCAGCCGCGGCCGGTGCACGCGGCCCTGTTCCTGGGCCTGCTCGGCCTGCTGTGGATGCTGCCCAACACCTTCATCCTGCCCCACGCGCTGCAGGTGATGAGCAGCCTGGTGATGCTGATGCTGGTCGCGGCGGTGGTCCACGAGGCCTACCAGATGGCCTACCGCGACGAGCTGACCGGCCTGCCGGGGCGGCGCGCGCTGAACGACCGCCTGGAGCGCCTGGGGCGCAACTACGTGATCGCCATGGCCGACGTCGACCACTTCAAGAAATTCAACGACACCCACGGCCACGACGTCGGCGACCAGGTGCTGCGCCTGGTCGCCAGCCGGCTGCGCCGGGTTGGTGGCGGCGGCAAGGCCTACCGCTACGGCGGCGAGGAATTCACCTTGGTGTTCCCGGGCAAGACCCTCGACGAGTGCCGGCCGTATCTGGAGGCCGTGCGCGAGGCGGTGGAGCACTATCCCCTGCAGCTGCGCGACAAGCAGCAGCGGCCGGCGAGCGACAAGGAAGGGCGCCAGCGCCGTACGGCCGGCAGTGCCCCCACGGTGTCGGTGACCATCAGCATCGGCATGGCCGAGCGGGAGGCGCACCAGCGCGGCGCCGACGAGGTGATCCGCAGCGCGGACAAGGCCCTCTACGCGGCCAAGCAGGCCGGGCGCAACCGGGTGATGGCGCAGGGCGAGAGCCGTCGTGGCGCCGTGCGGGTGAAGTCCCCGGCCGCCTGAGCGGCGGAGTTATGACGTTGCATTCAGCGTCCGCAGCGTCGTTGTTCCGCCGGGTCGGCGCGCAGTAGTTTCCGTGCAGTGCGTGCGCCGCGTCGGCGTGCCCTTCATGGAGAGGCCGTGATGCCCGAGTACAAGGTTCCGCTGCGCGACATGCGCTTCCTGGCCGACGAGGTCTTCGATTTCCCCGCCACCTACCTTGCCATCGGCGCCCGCGATGCCACTCCGGACATGGTGCTGGCCATCCGCGAGGAAGCGGCGCGCTTCTGCGAACAGGTGATCGCCCCGCTGAACCGCAGCGGCGACGAGGAAGGCGCCCAGTGGCGCGACGGCGAAGTCACCACGCCCAAGGGCTTCAAGGAAGCCTTTGCCCAGTACGCCGAGGCCGGCTGGAACGGCCTGGGCATGGACCCGGCATACGGCGGCCAGGGCCTGCCGCACTCGCTGGACCTGCAGGTCGGCGAGATGATCGGCTCCAGCAACTACGCCTGGGGCATGTACCCGGGGCTGACCAAGGGCGCCATCGCGGCCATCCACTCCCATGGCAGCGACGAACTGAAGGACGCCTACCTGCCGCCCATGGTCGCTGGCCAGTGGACCGGCACCATGTGCCTGACCGAGCCGCACTGCGGCACCGACCTGGGCCTGATCAAGACCCGCGCGGCGGCCAACGCCGACGGCAGCTACGCGATCAGCGGGACCAAGATCTTCATCTCCTCCGGGGAGCACGACCTCAGCGAGAACATCATCCACCTGGTGCTGGCCAAGCTGCCGGACGCGCCGGCCGGCACCCGCGGCATCTCGCTGTTCCTGGTACCCAAGTTCCTGCCCGCGGGCGGGGCGCGCAACGCCGTGTCCTGCGGCTCGATCGAGCACAAGATGGGTATCCACGGCAACGCCACCTGCGTGATGAACTTCGACGGCGCCACCGGCTGGCTGGTGGGCGAGGCCAACAAGGGCCTGGCGGCGATGTTCACCATGATGAACCACGCCCGCCTGGGCACCGGTATCCAGGGCCTGTGCCACGGCGAGGCGAGCTACCAGAACGCCGTGCGCTACGCCCGCGAACGCCTGCAGATGCGTTCCCTGAGCGGGCCGAAGGCGCCGCAGCAGGCGGCCGACCCGATCATCGTCCACCCGGACGTGCGGCGCATGCTGCTGACCATGAAGGCGTTCAACGAAGGCAACCGCGCGCTGGCGTTCTTCTGCGCCCAGCTGCTCGACCTGGAGCACGGCGCGGCGGAGGCCGAGCAGCGACAGCAGGCGGCCGATCTGCTGGCCCTGCTCACGCCCATCGCCAAGGCTTTCATGACCGACACCGGGCTGGAGGTGACCACCCTCGGCATGCAGGTGTTCGGCGGCCACGGCTACATCCGCGAGTGGGGCCAGGAGCAGCAGATGCGCGACTGCCGCATCGCCTCCATCTACGAAGGCACCAACGGCATCCAGGCGCTGGACCTGCTCGGCCGCAAGATCCTCGGCAGCCAGGGCAAGCTGCTCAGCGGCTTCACCCGGCAGGTCCACCTCTTCTGCCAGGCCCAGGCCGAGCATCCCCAGCTCAAGGACAAGCTCGCCGAACTGGCGCGCCTCAACCGCCAGTGGGGCGAGCTGACCCAGCGCGTCGGCATGGCCGCGATGCGCAACCCGGAGGAGGTCGGCGCCGCGTCGGTGGACTACCTGATGTACTCGGGCTACGTCGTGCTCGCCTACTTCTGGGCGCGCATGGCCGTGGTGGCCCAGGCGCAGCTGGACGCCGGAAGCGGCGAAGCGGACTTCTACCAGGCCAAGCTGGCGACCTGCGACTTCTACTACCGCCGCCTGCTGCCCCGCGCGGCGGCACACCTGGCCGCGGCGGAAGCCGGCGGCGAGTGCCTGATGCGCCTGTCGGCGGAGCAGTTCCTGTTCTGATCGCGGACGGCCGCCGAGCCCTCGGGAGGCCCGCTACGGCCTTTCCGTGGCTACATCCCTGTTATGTGCGGGTGGCGCGATCCTGCTCTTGTGGGAGCGGCCTTGGCCGCGAAATTCGCGGATGAATCCGCTCCCACAAGGTATGCAATAACTAACGGGGACATAGCCTTTTCCGTGGCTATGTCGCCGTGACGTGTGGGGCACAATCCTGCTTCCGTGGGAGAGGCTGGGTGGCATTCCGATCGCGGATAAATCCGCTCCCACAAGGTGCGCCACAACTAGCGTGGTCGTGGCCTTTGCCGTGGGGCGGAAGCATGATCTGGCTGTGACTTTTCGGTCACGAACAGAACCTATGTCCTAATAGGGTGTTCTTATAGACTCGAGGGCTGCACTCAAAGCGGCCGGCTCTTTCGGCCGCTCGTTGCTCCGTTCGAGGATTGCCCTTATGGCCGACTATAAAGCTCCCCTGCGCGACATGCGCTTCGTACTCAATGAAGTCTTCGACGTTTCCAAGCTGTGGGCCGAGCTGCCCGGCCTGGCCGAAGTGGTCGACGCCGACACCGCGTCCGCCATCCTGGAAGAGGCCAGCAAGGTCACCGGCGGCACCATCGCCCCGCTGAACCGCAGCGGCGACGAGGAAGGCTGCTCCTGGCACGAAGGCGCGGTGAAGACCCCGGAAGGCTTCCCCGAGGCCTACCGCACCTACGCCGAAGGCGGCTGGGTCGGCGTCGGCGGTTCGCCGGAGTTCGGCGGCATGGGCATGCCCAAGGCGATCGGCGCCCAGGTCGAGGAAATGGTCAACTCGGCCAACCTGTCATTCGGCCTGTACCCGATGCTGACCGCGGGCGCCTGCCTGTCGATCCTCAACCACGCCAGCGAAGAACTGAAGCAGCAGTACCTGCCGAACATGTACTCCGGCGTCTGGGCCGGCTCCATGTGCCTGACCGAGCCGCACGCCGGCACCGACCTGGGTATCATCCGCACCAAGGCCGAGCCCCAGGCCGACGGCAGCTACAAGATCACCGGCACCAAGATCTTCATCACCGGCGGCGAGCACGACCTGACCGAGAACATCATCCACCTGGTGCTGGCCAAGCTGCCGGACGCCCCGGCCGGTCCGAAGGGCATCTCGCTGTTCCTGGTGCCGAAGGTGATGGTCAACGCCGACGGCTCCCTGGGCGAGAAGAACAGCCTGGGCTGCGGCTCCATCGAGCACAAGATGGGCATCAAGGCCTCGGCCACCTGCGTGATGAACTTCGACGGCGCCACCGGCTGGATCGTCGACGAGCCGAACAAGGGCCTCAACGCCATGTTCACCATGATGAACTACGAGCGCCTGGGCGTCGGCATCCAGGGCCTGGCCCTGGGTGAGCGTTCCTACCAGAGCGCCATCGAGTACGCCCGCGACCGCATCCAGAGCCGCGCGCCGACCGGCCCGGTGAACAAGGACAAGGCCGCCGACCCGATCATCGTGCACCCGGACGTGCGCCGCATGCTGCTGACCATGAAGGCGCTGAACGAGGGTGGTCGCGCCTTCTCCAGCTACGTCGCCATGCAGCTGGACACCGCCAAGTACAGCGAAGACGCCACCACCCGCAAGCGCGCCGAGGAACTGGTCGCCCTGCTGACCCCGGTGGCCAAGGCCTTCCTGACCGACATGGGCCTGGAAACCACCGTGCACGGCCAGCAGATCTTCGGCGGCCACGGCTTCATCCGCGAGTGGGGCCAGGAGCAGCTGATCCGCGACTGCCGCATCACCCAGATCTACGAAGGCACCAACGGCATCCAGTCGCTGGACCTGATGGGCCGCAAGATCGTCGGCAGCGGCGGTAGCTACTACCGCCACTTCGCCGAGGAGATCAAGGCCTTCATCGCCAGCGCCGACGCCTCGCTGGGCGAGTTCACCGCACCGCTGAAGGCGGCCGTGGAGAACCTCGACGAGCTGACCGCCTGGGTCCTGGACCGCGCCAAGGCCAACCCGAACGAAATCGGCGCCGCCTCGGTGGAGTACCTGCACGTGTTCGGCTACACCGCCTACGCCTACGTATGGGCGCTGATGGCACGGGCCGCTCAGGGCAAGGAAGGCCAGGACGACTTCTACGCCAGCAAGCTGGGCACTGCACGCTTCTTCTTCGCCCGCCTGCTGCCGCGCATCCACTCCCTGACCGCCTCGGTCAAGGCCGGTAGCGAGCCGCTGTACCTGCTGGACGCCACTCAGTTCTGAGTCGCCCCGGTGTGAAAAAAGCCCCGCCTAGGCGGGGCTTTTTCATGACTATGTATCCGTTACGTGTTGCAGACGCTACAGCTGCCCTGCGGAAGCGGCCTGCCTGGGAGCCGGTAGGGTGGTTGGCTGGCAGGCCATAACCCATCAGCGCGATCGACCGCGGTACCGCTGGGGTACGCCGGCAAGCGGCTACCTCACCCTATGCGTTGCGCGGTCAAGCCCCTCTATCTGAACACTGCAGCTGCCTGCCCCTGGGTTCCCGCCTGCGCGGGAATGACGGTTTCGGAAGAAACTCCACCCCTACCTCGTCATCCCCGCGCAGGCGGGGACCCAGAAGGGCTCAGGGCACTACAACATCTAACGGGGACATAGCCTTTTTCATGGTGTGTGTCGTTGAGCGGAGTGCATCGTAGGTGCGTACGGCGCACCCTACGAGCACCCCGTCCCGCACATGATTCCGGTAATCCATGGCTATCTGCGCCTGAGCAGCGGCCAGGTGCCCAGCACGGCTGGCAGGCCCAGGCCGAGCCAGGCGAGGGCGTCCCAGGGGCCGTCGCCGAGCAGCGCGGCGAACAGGCCGGCGGCGCTGAGCAGGCCCAGGGCGGTGGGGATGGCGAAGGTCGATTCGCGCCAGCGCTTCATGCCGCCACCTCGTCGCGCAGGGCCGCGCGCGGTGCGCGGCGGCGTACCCCCCAGAGGTACAGGCCGCTGCCGAGGACGATCAGGGTGAGCACGTCGAGCACCGCCCAGAGGATTTGCATCGGCCGGCCGCCGTAGTCGCCGAAGTGCAGCGGCTGGGACATGGCCAGGGCGTCCATGTACCAGGGCCGCTGGCCGACGGCGGTGACGTCCAGGGTCCGCGCGTCGATCAGCACCGGGGTCCACAGGTGCGAGGTCAGGTGGCTGCTGCCCTTCATGAACACCGAGTAGTGGTGCTCGCTGGAGAAGCGGGTGCCGGGGAAGGCGATGAAGTCCGGCTGCATGCCGGGGGCGGCCTGTTGGGCGATGTCCAGCAGGCGGGTGGCCGGCGCCCGCTCTGTCAGCGGCGGGGCGTCGCGGTAGGGCCCGATCATGGCCGCCAGGGTGTCGTTGCGCCAGGCGCTGATCAGCAGGTCGGCGCAGGCGCTGATCACCCCGGTGATGCCCACCGTCAGTGCCCACACCAGGGTGACGATGCCGATCAGGTTGTGCAGGTCGAGCCAGCGCAGACGCGTGGACTTGTGCTGGCGCACCTCGGCGAACTTCAGGCGGCGCATGAAGGGCGCATAGAGCACTACGCCGGAGATGATCGCCACCACGAAGAGGACGCCCATGAAGGCCAGCAGCAGCTTGCCCGGCAGGCCGGCGAACATGTCCACGTGCAGGCGCAGCATGAGCATCATGAAGCCGCCGTTGGCCGCCGGCATCTCCACGGCCTCGCCACTGCGCGCGTCGAGCATGAAGGTGTGCGAGGAGTTGGGCTCGGTGCCGGCGGTGGCGGCCATGATGGTCACCACGCCGTTGGGTTCGTCGTCTTCCCAGCCCAGGTACTGCACCACTTCGCCGGGCCGGTGCCGCTCGCCGGCCTCGACGATCTGCTGCAGGTCCAGGCGCGGCGTGTCCGGCGCCATCTCGCGCAGTTCCGGGGCCTCGCCCAGCAGGTGTTCGATCTCGTGGTGGAAGATCAGCGGCAGGCCGGTGAGCGCCAGCAGGAAGAGGAACAGGGTGCAGACCAGGCTGGTCCAGGTATGGACGACGGACCAGCGGCGGATGGTGGTGGATTTCATGTCCAGTCCAGAAGTGTTGCCCGATACGAGGTCGGGTGGAAAAACGACGAAGCCGCCCGTGACGGCGGCTTCGGGCTACGGCACAGGGGCCGGGCCGTTCAGAAGCTGTTTACGATCCTAGCCAGCTGCCCGGATCTTCTCCAACACGCAGGGCCATGGGCCCGTCGTACCGGCGCAGGCCGGTATCCAGTTGCCCGCGCCGAGCAGCCTGTCGGTTTTCTGGACCCCGGCCTGCGCCGGGGTGACGAGCTGGAAGGCAGGGTTCCAGTAAAAAACCGAGTTGCTCAAGAGATCGTAAACGGGCTCTTAGAACTCCAGCTGCGCGGAGAAGGTCACGGTGCGAGGGTCGCCCAGGTAGGAGCTGTTCAGCCAGTACGACTTGTTCGCCAGGTTGCTCACGTTGGCGCGCAGGGTCACGCTGTTGTCGGCCACCGGGATGCGGTAGCGGGCACCGGCATCGAAGGTGGTGAACGACGGCAGGCTGTGCTGGTTGGCCTCGTCGCTGTACTGCTTGCCGGTGTAGTAGGCGCCGCCGGTGACGGCGAAGCCCGGCACGGCGTTGATGTCGTACTCGGCGTACAGCTTGGCCAGTTGCGAGGCGACGTTGGTCGGCTTCTGGCCTTCGTTGGCGGCGACGCTGGATTTCTTCACTTCCGGGTCGAGCAGGGTCACGCCGCCGACCAGGGTCAGTTCGGGCAGCACCTTGCCGGTGATGCCGAATTCCAGGCCGTTGTTCTCCTGGCGGCCGTCCTGCACGTAGTAGCCCGCGCCGTTGGTGTAGGCGTTGGGCTTGTCGATGTTGAACAGGGCCAGGGTCAGCAGGGCCTCGCCGACGCTAGCCTTGACGCCCACTTCGTACTGCTCGCTGACTTCCGGTGCCATCGCCGCGCCGGCGTTGAGCGCGGTGTTCGGCGCGATGCCGCCGGCCTGCAGGCCCTCGATGTAGGTGGCGTAGGTGGTCAGCCAGGGCAGCGGCTTGTAGATCAGGGAGACGTTCGGCGAGGTTTCCGACTCGTTGTAGCTGGTCGCGGTTTCCGCGTAGCCGAAGGCCCCGGCCCAGACGAAGTCGTTGCTGTAGGTCTTGATCCGGGTGTGGGTCAGGCCGAGGATCGACGACCACTGCTCGTTGAAGGTGATCACGTCACCGACCAGGAAGTTGTCCGACTGGGTGCGCGACGACACGCGCTGGTCGCCGTGGCCGATGGAGTAGCTGGGCTTGTCCACCTGCGGGGTTTCGCCGAACGGCGACGGCGTGCCGACCACGTCGACGTACTGCGGGCCCGGGTAGGGCACGTAGTCGGTGTAGTCGCGGCTGCGCACCACGTTGCCCTGGTAGCCGACGGTGGCCTTGTGGCCGATGCTGCCGGTGGCGAAGGCGGCGTCGAGGAACAGGTTGCCCGAGGTCTCCTCGGTCTCGACCGGGGCGAAGGCGTACAGCGGCTGGGTGTAGCTGCCGGCGCTGTACACGGTCGGGCCGGTGTAGGTGTATTCCTGGGTGTACTGGCTGTAGCCGAGGGCGCCACGCAGGCTGAACACGTCGTTCAGGCGCCAGTTGAAGCGGCTGCCGACGCGGTCGTGCTCGCTGTCGGAGAAGGCCCACTTCTGGCTGTACAGCTTGTCGTTGTCGAGGTCGTCGGCGTCCGGGCGGAACGACTGGTCGCCGAAGTACCAGTAGCTGGTCAGGCCGCGGGTCTCGTTCTTCTTGTGCGAGGCGTCGAACTGGATCAGCAGGTCGTCGCTGACGTTCCAGTCCAGGGCCAGGCTGATCATCTGGCGGCGGCGCTTCTGCAGGTCGATGGCGGTCTCGCCGTCCTGGGTCAGCAGGTTGACCCGGTAGGCGAACACGCCCGCGTCGTCGATCGGGCCGCCGAAGTCGCCGTGCAGGTAGTAGTTCTCGCCACCGGCGTTGCCCAGGGTCACGCTGTTGTAGCGCTCGTAGGTCGGCCGCTTGATCACGTAGTTGACCAGGCCGCCGGGGCTGGCCGGGCCGTAGAGGAAGCCGGACAGGCCGGTGAGGATCTCTATCTGTTCCATTTCCTCGACGAAGTTGCCGCTGTCGTAGCCGGTGGAGTAGCGCAGGCCGTCGTTGGCGATGCTCATGTTGCCGGCGCCGCTGAAGCCGCGGATGGCCACTGCGCTGGCGTAGCCGGCGTTCTTCGGCGAGTAGATCTGGGTGAAGGGGTTGCGCTTGAACACGTCGTCGATCGAGGTGGTCTGGGTGTTCTGCAGCAGTTCCCGGGACACCACGCTCATCGAGTAGGGGGTGTCCTGCAGGCGCATGCCGCCGAGGGCGCCGACGTTCTTGACCGCTTCGCTGCGGTAGCCGGCCTCGGCGCTGCCGGGGGCCTGGACGCGGGCGTTGATGCTGGTGCTCGGCAGGGTCAGCTCGTCGGCGGCGGGGGCCAGGCTGTAGCTGCCGCCGGCGTTCTGCACCAGCTGCAGACCGCTGCCTTGCAGGGCGGCGTCAAGCGCGGCCAGCGGCGAGTAGTCGCCGCGCACCGGCTGGGCGGTCTTGCCGGCGGTCAGCGCCGGGTCGATGCTGAGCACGATGCCCGCTTCGCTGGCGATGGTGCTGAGGGTGCTGGCCAGCGGGGCGGACGGCAGCTGGTAGCTCTGGGCGTGGGCCAGCGCCGGCACTGTGGCGAGGGCGATGGCGGCGGCCAGCAAGCTGGGGCGCAGCAGGTGCAGGGTACGGGACATGGTGAACGGCTCCTGAAGAAAGAAAAAAGTCTCTCGATGTCTTCCTTGCCGAAGCAGAAGCGGAAAGTGACAGGGGCCCGCGAAAATTTTTTCGAAGGACCGCCTGGGAGCCTGTCCGCAGGTCTGCGGGCCGGGCGCGCAGTGGGCTTTCAGCCGGCCCTCAGCGCTCCGCCGGCACCACCCGTATCCACCAGTCGGTATAGCGTTCGATGCGCACCGGCAGGCTCGGCGGCAGGGCGGCCAGGGCCTGCGCGCTGTCGCGCAGGGGGAAGCTGCCGCTGATGCGCAGGTCGGCGATGCGCGGGTCCACGCTCAGGTAGCCGGTGTGGTAGTCGTCCAGGCGCCCCAGCAGGTCGGCCAGGCGCTCGTTGTCGGCCACCAGCATGCCGTGGCTCCAGGCATCGGCGCCCAGCGGCGCCGGCGCGCCCTCGCCGAGACGGTCGCGGCGCATCAGCACCTGACTACCTGCCTCGATCACCCGTTCGTCGGGCTGGGCCTGGGGCTGGGCGGCGACCGCCGACTGCAGCACGATCAGGCGCGTCGCCTCACCCTCGCGGCGCACCAGGAAGCGGGTGCCCAAGGCGCGCAGGCTGCCCTGGGCGGTGACCACGAGGAACGGCCGGGTGTCGCCGTGGGCGGTCTCCACCAGGATTTCGCCGCTGCGCAGGTACAGACGGCGTTCGTCCGGGGTGAACTGGATGTCCAGCGCGCTGCGGCTGTTCAGGCTGACCCGGGTGTTGTCGGGCAGTTGCAGCTCGCGCACCTCGCCGGTGCCGGTGTAGGCGTCGGCCAGGTAGTCGCCCAGCGGGCGCTGCTGGTTGGCCAGCAGGCCGAGGCCGAGACCCACGGCGAGCAGCAGGCCGAGGGCGCGGCCGCCGATCCTGCGCTGTGGGCGGGTCAGGGCGCGCCGCGCTGGTGCCGGGGCGGCGGCGCCCAGCTGCTGGTCGAGTTCGCCGAGCTGCTGCCAGACCCGCGCGTGCTCCGGGTGGGCCGCCAGCCAGACGCCGAAGGCCAGCCGGTCCTGCTCGCTGGCCTCGCCGGAGCCCAGGCACAGCTGCCAGCCGATAGCCTCGTCGAGCACCCGCAGCGGCACGGCGCTCACCGGGGCTCCCCGTAGACGGCGATGTAGCACTGGCGCAGGCCCTGGGCCAGGTACTGGCGCACCCGCGACACCGACACGCCGAGGCGCTCGGCGATCTCGGCGTGGCCCAGGCCGTCCAGACGGTTATAGAGGAAGGCGGCGCGGGCCCGGGCTGACAGCTGGCCGAGCAGGCGGTCGACCTCGCGCAGGGCCTCCAGGGTCATGGCCTGCTCTTCCAGGCCGGGCTGCTCGGGCTCCGGCAGCTGCGCCAGTTCTTCCAGATAGGTGCGTTCCAGGGCGCTGCGGCGGAAATGGTCGATCAGCAGGCCGCGGGCGATGGTGGTGAGCAGGGCACGGGGTTCCCGCGGCGCCTGCAGGTCGGGGCGGCCGAGCAGGCGGACGAAGGTGTCCTGGCCGAGGTCGGCGGCGCGCTGCGGGCACTGCAGGCTCTTGCGCAGCCAGGCGAGCAGCCAGTCGCGGTGATCGCGATAGAGCAGGCCGACCAGCTCGTTGTGGGTGTTTTCCCCGACGGACACTGTCACCTCCGCCAATGGGGGCAGAAAGAGAGAAGCGAGAATGCTTCTCATATAGTGTCAGATTGCCGCAGGTCATCGCAATCGTTGTCGATGGGTGGCGCAGGGTGATCGGGTGATATGGGCGGGGGCAGGTCAGGAAATCCCGTCATCCCTGCGCAGGCGGGGGGCCAGCTGTTGTTTATTGGGTCCCCGCCTGCGCGGGGACGACGGGGGAGGGGCGTGCAGCGGGTGCGGGGTGGTGTGGCCCGGTACGGGCAGGGCACTGGAACATCCCGTCATTCCCGCGAAGGCGGGAATCCAGGTGCGCGGTGTTTTTTGGGTCCCCGCCTTCGCGAGGACGACGGAGTGGGACGGGCAGTGGTGGCGGGTGGGGTGGCCCGGTACGGACAGGGCAGCTGGAACATCCCGTCATTCCCGCGAAAGCGGGAATCCAGATGCACGGTGTTTTTGGGGGCCCCGCCTTCGCGGGGATGACGGTGTGAGGGCGTGCAGTGGGTGCGGGGTTCAGAGGGACGGGGCGAGCTGGCGGCGGCGCCATGACTGCGCCCGGCGCTGCAGTTCGGCCAGGCTGTCCAGGCCCTGGCGGCGCGCCTTGCTGAACAGGATCAGCGCCAGTTCGGCGGTGGCCAGGGCGTCGGCGCTGGCGTGGTGGCGTTCGCTGGCCAGCAGGCGGAAGTGGCCCAGCCACTCGTCCAGGCCACGGTAGGCCGGCGCCTCGGGGCACAGCAGCGGTGCCAGCACGGCGGCGTCGAGGAAGGGGTGGGTCAGGCGGTAGCCGAGGGTCTCGCGCAGGGCGCGCTCCAGCATGTGCTGGTCGAACGGTGCGTGGAAGGCCAGCAGCGGGCTGTCGCCGACGAAGGTCATGAAGTCCAGCAGCGCCTCGTCCGGCTCGCGGCCGGCGGCCACCGCGCTGGGCGCGATGCCGTGGATCAGGGTGCTGGGGCCGGCCCGGTGGCCGGGCTGGCGCAGGGTGCATTCGAATTGCTGGGACAGGTCGATGGCGCCGTCCTCGATCACCACCGCGCCGATCGCCAGCAGGTGGTCGCGCTGCAGGTTGAGGCCGCTGGTCTCCAGGTCCACCACCACCAGGCGCTGGCGGGCCAGCGGGCGGTCGTCCAGCGGCGCCGGGGCCGGCAGGTGCAGGCTGCGCGGGTCGAGGGCCGGGCGACCGGGACGGAGGCGGGCGAGCAGCTTCTTCATGGATACCCCAGGGTGCGCTGTGCGCACCGGCACAAGGCGCTGGCCGGCGGGAGCGCACGGCGCACCCTGCGAGAGCGGGTCCACGGCGCGCGTGGGGGCATGGTCTTCCTCATAGCTGGTAGCGCAGCGCGAGGCTGGCCTGCAGGCGCTGGGCCTGGCGGAAGGACTCGCGCAGGATGCGCCGGTCCAGGTGGTTGAGGCTGTCCGGATCGAGGCGGTTGGAGAAGGCCAGGCCCTGGGCGGCCTGCTGCTGGTGCAGTTGCAGGCGCATCTGCTGGATCAGGTGGTAGGCCTCCTCGTAGGCCGCGCCGTCCTGGGCGTCGATCACCCGCTGGCGCACCAGCTCGGCGAAGCGGCGCAGGGTGCTGCTCTCGCCGATGCCGTGGGCCAGGGCCAGCAGGCGGGCGCCGTCGACGAACGGGGTGAGGCCTTCTTCCTTGAGGTCGAGGGTGTCCTTCTCGGCTCCCTTGCGGGCCACCACGAAGTCGCGAAAGCGCCCCAGCGGCGGGCGGTGGCGCAGGGCGTTGGCCGCCAGCAGGCGCTGGAACAGGCTGTTGTCGGCGACCTCGGCGAGCAGTTGCTGGCGCAGCTGCTCGCAGCCTGCCTCGGCGCCCCAGATCACCCGCAGGTCGAAGTAGATGCTCGACCCCAGCAGGCTCTCTGGCGTGGCCTCGCGGATGAAGGTGGAGAAGCGCCGCGTCCATTCCTGGCGCGACAGGCACAGCGCCGGGTTGCCGGCCATGATGTTGCCGCGGCAGAGGGCGAAGCCGCAGTCGGCGAGCAGCTGGTTGATGCGCCGCGCGCGGGGTAGCAGGAGCTGGCGGATGCGCTCGGCGTCGGCGGCGTCCGCTGCCTCGAACAGGATGCCGTTGTCCTGGTCGGTGTGCAGGGTCTGTTCGCGGCGCCCCTCGCTGCCGAAGCACAGCCAGCTGAACGGCACGCCGGGGTCGCCCATTTCCTCCAGCACCAGTTCGATCACCCGGCATACGGTGTGGTCGTTGAGCAGGGTGACCAGCTGGGTGATCTGGGTCGAGCTGGCGCCGTGGGCCAGCATGCGCTCGACCAACTGGCGGATGTCGCCGCGCAGCGCCACCAGGGTCTCGATGCGCCCGGCGTGGCGGATGGTGCGGGCCAGGTGGACCAGGTCGACCCGCTGCAGGGAGAACAGGTCGCGCTCGGAGACCACGCCGACCAAGCGCTCGTCCTCCACCAGGCAGACGTGGGCGATGTGCCGCTCGGTCATCGCCAGGGCGGCGTCGAAGGCGCTGGCGCCGGGCGACAGGTGGAACGGGCGCTGGGTCATCAGCGCGTGGATCGGCTGCTCCAGCGATTCGCCGTCGGCCACCACCCGGCGCAGGTCGCGCAGGGTGAAGATGCCGTGGGGGCGGTCGCCCTGGTCGACGATGACGATGCTGCCGACGTGCTGTTCGTGCATGCGCCGCACCGCCTCGCGCAGCGGCGTCTCGGCGGCGCAGGCCACCGGCTGCTGCGGCGCCAGTTCGCGTAGCGGGGTATCCAGCGAGTATTGCGCGCCGAGGTTCTCGGCGGCGCGCAGCTGCACCTGCTGGTTGACCTGGTCGAGCAGGCTGCTGACCCCGCGCAGGGCGAAGTCGCGGAACGGCGCCGACTGGGCGAACAGGCGGACGAAGGCGTCCTTGCCCAGCAGCAGGCAGAAGGTGTCCTCGCCGGCCAGGTGCTCGGTGCGGGTGGCGCGCTCGCCGAGCAGCGCGGCCAGGGGGAAGCACTCGCCGCTGGCGATCTCGAAGGTGGTCTCGCTGCCGCGCCGGGCCGAGTGCGGGCGCTCGCCCACCACCTGGCCCTGCTTGACGATGTAGAAGTGCTGCACCGGCCCGTCGTCGGGCTTGATGATGCTCTCGCCGGCGGCATAGAAGCGCAGCTGGCAATGCTCCACCAGGTAGGCCAGCTGGGCGCTGTCCATCTGGTTGAACGGCGGGTACTTGCGCAGGAACTCGCTGGTGCCGTGGATGTTCTGCAGTACGGCCGTCTTGCCGGCGGAGGTGGAGGACATGCGACGCTCCGATGGTCGAGTCGAGCCATCGTCGCGCCTGCGCCGCGGGGCGCCTATTGGACCTAGGTCGCAGGCGCTGGGCGCGGCAGGCTCAGCAGCGCGCCCAGGGCCAGGCCGGCGGCCGCCGCCAGTAGGGCCGGGGCGAAGTGCTGGTAGCGGCTGTGCAGGGCATCGGCGAGCAGCGGGCCGGCGATCTGTCCGACGCCGTAGCTGGCGGTCATCCAGGCCGCGAGCTGGGGCCGGCGCTGCGACTCGCCGCGGGCCGCCGCCATGGCGATGGTCACCGTGCCCATGAAGGTGCCGCCGACCAGCAGCGCGCTGAGCAGGCAGGCGGGCACGCCGGGAGCGAACGCCGGCAGGGCCACGCCGACGGCCTGCAGCCCCAGGTTGAACGCCAGCGCCGCGCGCGTGCCCAGGCACTCGCGCAGGTAGTGCCAGAGGAAGCACGAGGGCGCCGCGCCGAGGCCGAAGGCGGCCCAGAGCTGCAGCGGGTCGACGCTGCCCAGACCGTCGCGCAGCAGCAGCGGCAGATAGGTGGCGGTGACGATGTAGCCGAAACCGGCCAGGCCGTAGAGCGCCACCAGGCGGCCGGCGGGCAATGCGCGTTGCGCCGGTGCCGTCTCGGCTGCGGAGTCGGTCGGCCGCTTCAGCGCTCCGAGCGCGGGCAGGCTGAGCAGCGCGGCGACCAGGGCCAGCAACAGCCACAGCGCGGGGCTGTGCCAGCCGACCGCGCGGCCGGCGACGATCAGCTCGGCGGACAGCAGGATACCCAGCCCGACGCCGGCGTACAGCACCGGCGCCGCCTGCGGGTGGTGGTCGGCGCGCAGCAGCCAGAGCGAGGCGCCGACCAGGGCCAGGGCGCTGGCGACGCCGGCCAGGAAGCGCAGCGGCAGGATGCCGGCGACTCCCGGTGCGACGGCCATCGCCAGCAGGCAGGCCAGGCTGGCGAACAGCCCGGCACGGCACAGGGTGCCCGGCCGCCACGGGTGGCGCCAGGCCAGCAGCAGGGCGCCGAGCAGGTAGCCGGCGTAGTTCGCCGAGGCGGCCAGCGAGCCGCCGCGCAGGTCGAGCACGCCGTCGGCGATCATCTGCGGGTAGAGCCCGGTGAAGGCGAAGCGGCCGAAGCCCATGCCCACCGCCAGGATCAGGGCGCCGGCCAGCGCGTCCAGCAGCGCCCGGCGCTTCACGCGGGGCTCCGCAGCGCCTCGTGCAGCCGCTCGAAGGCCACGCTGGCGTAGCCGTGGCGGCGGATCAGCAGGGTATCCAGTTGCAGCAGCGGCACGCTGCGCACGGCCGGGGCCTGGCGCGGCAGTTCGAGCAGCGAGCGCGGCACCACGCCGACACAGGCGCCGGCCGCCACGCAGGCGAGAATGGCGTGGTAGGAGCCGACTTCCTGCACCCGCACGGGCGCGCCGCCGACGCCCAGCCAGCTCAGGGCGATGTGGCGGTAGCTGCAGCCCTGGACGAAGCCCGCCAGGGTGCGCACCCGCACCTGCTCGGGGTGGTCGACCGGAGGGTGGTCGGCGGGCAGCACCAGCAGCAGCTCCTCGCGGAACACCGGTTGTGCGTCCACCTCGGCCGGCAGCGCCTCTGCCTGCCAGCGTCCCTGTTGCCAGCTGTGGGGCTGGGCGATCAGAGCGCAGTCCAGGCGCCGCGCCAGCACGGCGTCGAGCAGCGCCAGGCTGGGGCCGGTGCCGACTTCCAGCGTCACCTGCGGGTGCTCGCGGTGGAAGCGCACCAGCGGCTGCGGCAGGCGCACGGCGGCGGTGCTCTCCATGCTGCCCAGGCGCAGGCTGCCTTCCGGCCGCTGCGGGTGCATGGCATGTCGCGCCTCGTCGGCCAGGGCCAGCAGTTGCTCGGCGTAGGCGAGGAAGGTGGTGCCCCGCTCGGTCAGGACCATGCGCTTGCCTTCGCGCAGGAACAGGGCGGTGCCCAGGTCTTCCTCCAGCTGCTGGATTCGCGTGGTGACGTTGGACTGGGCGCGCTGCAGGTGCTGGGCGGCGCGGGTCACGCTCTGCTCCAGGGCCACGGCGCGGAAGATGGCGAGGGTGGCGAGATCCATAGATTTAAATCTCAAAAAAAGAATAAAGTTGTGTTAATAATCTTTATTAGAGATCGATCAGTCAATCCCGGAGGTTTCCATGTCGTCCCTGAGCACGCTGCTGGGCATCCAGCACCCCATCATCCAGGCGCCCATGGTCGGCGTGTCCACGCCGCAACTGGCGGCGGCGGTTTCCGAGGCGGGCGGCCTGGGTTCGCTGGGGCTGGGCGCCAGCAGCCCGGCCCAGGCGCGCGAGCTGATCGAGCAGACCCGGGCGCTGACGGCGAAGCCGTTCAACCTCAACCTGTTCTGCCATGCCCCGGCGAACGCCGACGCGGCGCGCGAGTGGGCCTGGCTGGAGCGCTTGCGCCCGTTGTTCGCCGAGTTCGACGCCGAGCCGCCGGCCACCCTGCGCGAGATCTACCCGAGCTTCCTGGCCGACCCGGACATGCTGGAAGTGCTGCTGGAGCAGCGCCCGGCGGTGGTCAGCTTCCACTTCGGCCTGCCACCGCGGGACTGGATCGAGCGGCTGCGCCAGGTCGGCATCGTGCTGCTGGCCTGCGTGACCACGCCCGAGGAAGCGCAGCTGGCCGAGGCGGCCGGGGTGGATGCGCTGGTGGCCCAGGGCGTCGAAGCCGGCGGCCATCGCGGGGTGTTCGCCCCGGAGCGCGGCGACGCCGCCATCGGCACCCTCGCCCTGGTGCGCCTGCTGGCGAAGCGCAGCCGCCTGCCGGTCATCGCCGCCGGCGGCATCATGGATGGCGCCGGCATCCGCGCGGCCATGGCCCTGGGCGCCGCCGGCGTGCAGTTGGGAACGGCCTTCGTGCTGTGCCCGGAGTCCTCGGCCAACGCCGCCTACCGTGCGGCGCTGAAGGGCGAGAAGGCCGGGCGCACCGAGATCACCTCGAACCTCTCCGGCCGTCCGGCGCGGGGCCTGCCCAACCGCCTGTACGGCGACTTGGGCGCGGCCCTGCCGGACTACCCGATCTGCTACGACGCGGCCAAGGCTCTGCATGCGGTGGCCAGCGCCAGGGGCAGCCACGATTTCGCCGCCCAGTGGGCCGGGCAGGGTGCGCCCCTGGTCCGGGAGCTGCCGGCGTCCGAACTGGTGGCGGTGCTGGTGAGGGAAATGGCGGAGGCGTCGCGGCCTTCGCTGTAGCGCCCACGACGGCCAGGCGTCTTCGCCCGGCATCGAGCGCACGCCGGGCCTGATCTTGTGTTCACGATCTCGCGAGAGCATCAGAAGGGCGCAGTTGTAGGAGCGGCTTTAGCCGCGAACCGAGGTGGCACGGTAAAAAGCTTCGCGGCTGAAGCCGCTCCTACAGTGTGTGTTCGCGGTACATGGCAGAAGGAGAAGCGCGGGGCGGGCTGTGGCCCATCCCGCGCTTCGAGGCCCGGGATCAGCGCTGGGCTTTGCCGGCCATCCGCAGGATGTCGTCCAGCACGTTGCCGTCGCCGTTCATGTCCAGCATCGAGGCCAGCCCGCCCAACCCGCTCTGCTGGCCCTGGCCGTTGCCGCCGCCGAGCATCCCGCCCAGCAGGTCGCCGAGGCCGCCCGACGACTCGGACGGCTGCCCTGCGCTCGCCTTGCCCTGCTGGCTCAGGTAGCTGGTGACCAGCATGGCCAGGATCGGCAGCATCTTCTTCAGCAGGGAGGCGTCCAGGCCGGAGCGGTTGGCGGCGTCCTCGGCTACCGTGCGGCTGACGTCCTTGGAGCCGAAGATCTCCCCGAGGATGTCATTGCCGCCGCCGCCGTTACCGAGCGCTTGCCCGAGCACCTGGCCAAGCAGGCCACCGCCGCCGCCCAGCTGGCCGAGCAGCCCGCCGAGGCCATCGAGGCCGGAGGCCTGCGACTGCGCCTGTTTCTTCATGCCGCCGAGTATCGCCGGGAGCAGCGCGGCGGCTCCCTGCATGGCTTCGCTCTCGCTCACGCCGAGCGCCTGTGCCATGGGTTGGACGCCGCCCATCTGGGCGAGGATGTCTGTGGTCTGCATGGTTCGAAACTCCTTCTATCGTGGTGTGCCGGTCAGTGGCTCGGTCCGCTGGGAGGTTGCCGCCGTTCCCGGCGATACGCGCCGGCACCTGCTTGTACCCGTTCCGAACGATATCGCGTTTTCGTCGTCCGGGAGTGGGGTATCTGGCGTGGCGTCGGAGGCTTGCGGGACCGCGTCACATGAAAAAAGGCCGGAGGGTCGCCCCGCCGGCCTTCTTCGTTGCGCTGCCCCGGGATCAGGGCAGGGTGAACAGCACCTTGACCTGGTCGGTCACGGCGGCCTTGTCCACGTAGCCGATGGCGTCGGCCTCGGCGGCGACCTTGGCCACCACCTCGGCGTCGCCGCCCACGCTCGGCAGCGGCTGGCCCTTGCCGGTGAACACCAGGCCGGACCAGTAGGACTTCAGCTGGGCCTCGTTCTTGCTGGTGACCGCGGCGTAGAACTTCTCCTTGGTCGGGTTCCAGTCCTTCTGGTCGACGCCCTTCAGCGACTTGTTCTTGCCCAGGAAGATGTTGGCCACGTCGGACTGCGACGGGCTGGCCGAAGCGCCGGCGTTGACGATCACGGCGACCTCGGCCTGGACCATGCCGGTCTGGGCCAGGGCCGCGGCGCCGAGGCTGGCGGCGGCGAGGAGAACGCGAATGGATTGCTTCATATGCACGCTCCTCAGAACACGAAGTCGACGCCGGCGCTGATGATGTCGCCGTCGTAGTTGCGGGCCGGAACGCCCAGCGCGCCGCCGCTGATGTCGTTGACGGTGTTGTCGTACAGCTCCTGGGCGTTGCGCACGAACACGCCGTCGTAGCCGCCGGTGGTGTTGACGCGCTTGTACTCGCCCTTGACGACCACGGTCGGCAGCACGTTGTAGTTCAGGCCGAGGGTCCAGGAGTTCTGCCGGCCGTCGTCCTCGTCCAGCTGGGCGTAGGTGACGTGGGCCAGGAAGTCGCCGAAGCGGCGGCCGCCCATCAGGTAGAACGCCTCGGTGCTGTCGCCGGCGTTGTTCTCGATCACCAGGCGGGTCCACTCGTTGGCGGTCAGCCAGGTGCCGTTGTCGTACTGGTAGCCGACGGAGGTGAACTTGCCCTTGTCGTCGTCCAGGGACAGCAGGGTGGCCGAGCCCGGGTTGCCGAGCACGTCGACGAAGCTGCCGGAGATTTCGGTCTTGATGTCGGCCTCGGCGTAGCCGATGCGCACGGTGCCGAAGTCGTTGGTGGCCAGGCTCACGCTGGCGCCGAAGACCTTGGAGTAGTCGATGTCGAACTCGTCGTCGTAGGCGTAGTAGTCGCGGTTCTTGGCGACGCCGCCGGCCAGCTGGAAGGAGGCGGTGGCGAAGGACAGCGGCAGGTTGTAGACCAGGTCGGCGCCTTCGTAGTTGGACAGCTGGACCTGGCTGTAGACCTCGTCCGGCAGGCGCAGCCAGGGGTAGCTGAAGCCCACGTCGATGCTCTCGGAGTACATGTACACCGGGGTGCGCAGGCGGCCGAAGCGGAGCATCAGGTTGTCGGTGCTCTGCCACGACAGGTAGGCCCACTCCAGATTGCCCTTCCACTCGTCGCCGTAGGCCTTGGCGGTGGTCTGCAGGGTCAGGCCGACGGTGTCGGTGATGCCGTAGCTGAGCTGGGCACCGAACTTGCTCAGCTGGTCGCCGCGCCAGGAATCCTTGGTCTGGCCGGAAACGCCGTAGCCGCGGCCGTCATCCTCGCCACCCAGGTGGGTGACGCCGAGGGTGCCGAAGGCGTTGATCAGGGCCTCGCCTTGTTCCAGCGCGAATGTCGGGGTGCTGGCCAGGCAGACGGCCAGGCCAAGTACACGGGCAGTAGTCATGCAGTGATGCTCCGGTGGAGGGTTATACACGGAATTGGGCCGTCGCCGCGCGCAGGTGGTCTCCGGTGCTGACCAGCTGCTCGCCGAGGCGTGCGGTGGCGTCGGCGCCATGGGCGGTTGCTTGTGCGTCCTGCTGCAACACTTGGGTGTCTTGCTGAATCGAACTGGACAGGCCGATCTGCTCCTGGGTGAGCTGGGCGATGCCGGCGTTCAGTTCGTCGATCTGGCCCACCGCCGTGGCGATGGTCTCGAGCATGTGGGTGGCTTCCACCGAGCGTTCGATGCTGGCCTGGGCCTTGTCGCCGTTGGCGGTCATCACGTCGAGCACGCCGTTGGCGCTGTTCTGCAGGCGCTGGATGATCTGCTGGATCTCGGCGGTGGAGGCGGCGGTCTTCTGCGCCAGGTTGCGCACCTCGTCGGCGACCACGGCGAAGCCGCGGCCCTGCTCACCGGCGCGGGCCGCCTCGATGGCGGCGTTGAGGGCGAGCAGGTTGGTCTGTTCGGCGATGCTGCGGATCACGGTGAGCACCGAGCCGACCTGCTGGGTTTCTTCCTCCAGTTGCTGCATGGCCTGGACGGCGCCGAGCACGCTGCTGCCGAGGTCGCTGATGCTGCCGGACAGCGCGCCGATGCTGGTGCGCGCGGCCACCGCCTGGCGCGAGGCGTCGCCGGCGCCCTGGGAGGCCTGCTGGGAGCGCTGGGCCACTTCCTGGATGCTGCTGGTCATGGTCTGGATGTCGCGGCCGATGGAATCGGTGTGGCCCTGCTGCGACTTGGCGTTCTCTTCCGCCTCCTGGGTCAGCCGGTACAGCTCCTTGGACATCTGCCCCAGCGGGCTGGCGGCGTCGATGATCTGGCGGATGGTGTTCTGCAGCTTGTCGAGGAAGCCGTTGAACAGCTGGATCATTTCGCCGATCTCGTCGCGCGAGTCGACGTTGACCCGGCGGGTCAGGTCGCCGTCGCCCTTGGCGATGGCCTGCAGCGATTCGATCACGCCATGCACGTTGCCCATGATGCCGCGGATGATCAGCCAGGCGCCGAGGCCGACCAGGGCCACCAGCAGCGCGGTGAGGATGAAGCCGACGCGGGTGGTGTCGGCGTTGTCGGTGCGGGCCTGGGCCAGGGTGTCCTGGAAGTCTTTATAGGTGTGGGCGCGGAACACCGAGCCGAGGTCCTGGGCGGTCTTCAGGTCGCTGGCCATGCGGTCCAGGCTCGGGCGCAGGTCGTCGAAGCCGGCGCTGCCCTTGATCAGCTGCTCGGAGGCGGACAGGGCGTTGTCGGCGTAGCGGCCGATGGCGGCGCGCCACTGCTCCAGCTCGTTGGTGCGCTCGGCGTTGGCGCGGGTCAGCGGCTGCAGGGCCTGCTGCATGCTGGCGATCTCGCCGAGCACCTGGCGCGCCTCGCCCAGAGTCTCCAGCTCGCCGGCGGCCACCGCGCTGTTGAGCAGGCCGGGCAGGCGGGAGAACTGGAAGATCACCGCGTCTGCCTTCTCCAGCGACGGGAAGCTGTGGGTCTCCAGCGTGACCAGGCGCTTGTCGTTGGCCGAGAGCTGGATCGAGGTGTACCCGACGAACAGCAGCAGGCCGAGCAGGGCGACAGCTGGCAGCAGTGACAACTTCAGGGTCAGCGACAGATTCTTCAACATGGCAGATACCCAATTCGGGGGCGCAGAAGTGTACAGAAAGCCGATTAGTGGCTAAAGGCCATTTGTCGGTCATCCCGTGACCATAAGTGCGGTTATTGTGTTGTCGCTATGTCGGCCATCCCTCTTATTTCTATAGCTGCATATCGTAGGAATTGCCTGTTTTCTGTCGTTCTCCCGATGGTGGCGATATGCCCCTCGGCTCGCCTAGACTCGGTGCATAACTATAAGAAGGAGCCACCGATGCGCGCTGCGATCTTGCTCGGCCTGATGCTGAGCGCGGCCACGCACGCCGCCGACCCGGTGACGGAGGTCATGGCCGCGCTGCAGCCCAGTTCCCTGGGCGCCGCGGAGCAGCGTGCCGAGCTGGCCTGGTTCGCCGAGGCCGGCGAACCGTTCCGTGGCGTGCAGGTGCGGGTGATCGCCGAGCGCATTCCCACCCACTGGTACGAGGCCAACGTGCTGGCCCCGCTGTTCACCCGCCTGACCGGCATCCGCGTGATCCACGAGATCAGCGGCGAGGACGACGTGGTCAACAAGCTGCGCACCCAGCAGGAGACCGGCCTGCCGCTCTACGATGCCTATGTCAGCGACAGCGACCTGCTCGGCCAGCACTTCCGTGGCGGCCAGGTGCTGGTGCTGTCCGACTTCATGACCGGCGAAGGCGCCGTGGTGACGTCGCCGACCCTGGCCCTCGACGATTTCATCGGGCTGCCCTTCGTCACCGCGCCGGACGGCAAGCTGTACCAGCTGCCGGACCAGCAGTTCGCCAACCTCTACTGGTACCGCCGCGACTGGTTCGAGCGCCCGGCGCTGCGCAAGGCGTTCCGCGAGCGTTATGGCTACGAGCTGGACGTGCCGCAGAACTGGTCGGCCTACGAGGACATCGCCGCGTTCTTCACCGAGCAGGTGGGCGAGATCGACGGCCAGCGGGTCTACGGCCACATGGACTATGGCGGCTTCGATCCGTCCATCGGCTGGCGCCTGTCCGACGCCTGGCTGGGCATGGCCGGGGTGGGCGACCCCGGGTTGCCCAACGGCTTGCCGGTGGACGACTGGGGCATCCGCGTCGAGGGTTGCCGCCCGGCCGGCGCCAGCGTCGCCCGGGGCGGCGCGCTGGACAGCCCGGCGGCGGTCTACGCCGTCCGCCAGTATGTCGACTGGCTGCGCCGCTACGCCCCGCCGGAGGCGCAGCAAATGAGCTTCAACCAGGCCGGCAGCGTCGCCGCCCAGGGCCACGTGGCGCAGCAGGTGTTCTGGTACACCGCCTTCACCGCCGACTACATCAGGCCGGGCAGCGCCGTGGTGGATGCCGAGGGCCGGCCGAAGTGGCGAGTCGCGCCGTCGCCGCGCGGCGCCTACTGGCGCGACGGGATGAAGTCCGGCTACCAGGACGTCGGCGCCTGGACCCTGCTCGAAGCGACGCCGCTGCGCCAGCGCCAGGCGGCCTGGCTGTACGCCCAGTTCGTCACCTCGCGCAGCGTGTCGCTGCGCAAGACCCTGGTGGGGCTGACGCCGATCCGCCGCTCCGACATGGAGTCACCCGCCATGCAGGCCGAGGCACCGCGTCTCGGCGGGCTGGTGGAGTTCTATCGCAGCCCGGCGGCGCGGCGCTGGACGCCCACCGGCGCCAACGTGCCGGACTACAGCGGCATGGCCAGCCTGTGGTGGCGGCAGCTGCATCCGGTGGTGGCGGGCCGGCTCGGCGCGGACCAGGCCCTGGGCAACCTGGCTCGGATTTTCGACCAGCATCTGCAGGCGCTCGGCCAAAGCCAGCGGCACCCCTGTGCGCCCCGGCTCAATGCGCCGCGCGCGGCGGACGAGTGGCTGGCGCGCCCCGGTGCGCCCTGGCCGAAGCTGGACAACGAACGCCCGCCCGGGCGCACCCAGACGTACGAGGAGGCCCTGCGTGCGTGGGATTAGCCTGTTGTTGCTGAGCCTGCTCGGCTGGCCGCTGGCGGCGGCCGAACTGCAGCTGTACGCCTGGGAGCGCGCCCCGCTGGTGCAGCAGCGCCCGGACGGCGGGGCGGCCGGCCTGGTGCCGGAGCTGGCCGACGAGCTGTTCCGGCGGGCCGGCATCGGCTACCGGCTGAGCTTCCTGCCGTTGCAGCGGGCCCTGCACCAGGTCCAGCAACAGCCACGCAGCTGCGTACTGCTGGTGGAGCGCCAGCAGGAGCGCGAGCCGCATTTCGGCTGGGTCGGCCCCTTGCTGGTGTCGCGCCTGGGGCTGTACGCCAAGGCCGACGACGATCTGCAACTGGCCAGCCTGGAGCAGGTACGCGGCCTGCGCGTGCTCAGCCACCAGGGCTCCGGGGCCGGCGAATACCTGCAGAGCACCGGCGTCGCGGTGATCTACTCGAACAAGGAGTCGCTCAACCTGAGCATGCTGCAGCGCAGCCGCGCGCGGCTGTGGGCGACCAGTTCGGCGGTGGCCGACTCGCTGGCGGCCAGGCCGCCGCCGCGCGAGGTGCTGCCCTTCCTCACCCTGATGGAGGACATCGCCTGCCACCCGGAGATGGACCCCGCCGAGCTGCGACGCCTGCAGCGCGAGCTGTGGCAGATGTATCGCGAAGGCTGGGTGCAGGCCCTGTACCGCCGCCACGGCATGAGCCTGCGCTAGCGGTTCAGTCCGGCAGCGGGGTTGAGAGGCCGTCCAGGGTCTGTTCCAGCACCTCGCGGGCCTGTTCCAGGACTTGCCGCTTCCAGTCGTCGGCGTCCACGTAGAAGGCGTCGCGCAGCTGGCGGCCGATGCGCTCGCGCTGGGCCGCGCTGGCCTGCGGGTTGCGGTGCAGCCAGTGGTCGGCGCGCAGCGCGTTGAGCACCTTCAGCCCCGGCAGGGTGCCGTATTCCAGGGTCAGGCCGTTGTATTCGGCCTGGCCGCATTCGCTCATCGCCGCATGATCCTGGGTGCCGTCGAGGGCGGCGGAGGTGGAGCTACCGTCCAGGCTGCTGGTCACCTGGTCGCCCCACCAGGCCTTGGCCCGGCGCATGGCCAGCGGCGTGTCGTGGCCCTTGTAGATGCGCTCGCCGAAGCCGCGCGGGCCGAGGCCGGTGTGCACGTCGATCCAGCCGATGCGCCGGCATTCGCGGCCGTGCCGGCGCAGCACGCGGCGCAGGATGATGTTGCTCCAGGTCGGCGCGGTGCCGGTGAAGAACATACCCCGGGGGTCGCTGTGCTGGCCGCGGGAGATGGCGCCCTGCAGCGTCATGCGCCCGCACAGGGCGTGGCCGATCAGGCCCAGGGTGGTCGCCAGGGTCGGCGGTTCGCGGCGGGGCAGCAGCAGGTGGGCGATGCGCTGGTAGCCGGGGTTGTCCGGCAGCGGCTGGGTGAAGTCGAGAAAGTTGCGGTTGAGGTCGACGTTGTCCTCGTTCACCCGGCGCAGCCAGGAGAAGCCGTGGGGGTTGAGGGCGTGGATGAACAGCACGGCCAGGTCGTCGCGCCGGCAGCGCTCCATCCAGGCGGCATCGCGCAGGCGGTCGATCTGCACGGCCGAGCCGCAGAAGCCCTCCACACCGTGGCAGCCGCTGCTCAGCACCAGCAGGTTGGCGGCGTCCGGCGCGCCCAGGCGGGCCACGTCCATCGCCAGCTGCTCGCGGTCGCGTCCCCGCAGGGGGTGGATGTGCGACTCGACGGCCAGGCCGTTGGCGGTGCAGGCGTCGAGGAATTTCTGCCGGGCTTCGGCGTAGCGCTGGGCGAAACAGGTCAGGTCCATGGCGTTTCCGTGTGGTGAGGGCGCCCGCAAGGTTTCGCGGGCACGGCCGGGCCCTCGGCGCGGGCTCGTGGCCTGTGCCGGGCGTCGGCGGTAAGGATTAGGAGGGAGCGGCGGCCTCGAGGGCCGCCGGCGTCAGGTGGCCGTCATGGGGCGATCACCACGCGGCCGAGGCTGCTGCGGCGCTCGCCGAGCTGCACGGTGTCGATCTCGATGAGCGTGCCGAACTCGGCGGACAGCTCGCGCAGGCGCTCGAGGATGCGCCGCGCCTGCTGCCGGTTGTCGGCCGTGTCGAGGGCCAGGCGCGGGATGCCGCGCTCGGCGTCGCGGCCGGCGAAGCCCAGTTCGATCGGGTGCAGCAGCAGTTCGCGCAGGGTGCCGTCGGCCTTGAAGCGGCATTCGGCGACCACGCTCTCGAACCAGATCGGTTCGCTGAAGATGCCGACCACGCGCTTCCATTCGAGGAACTCGGCCGGGGTCGACACGCGCGGGTCGGTGATGCCCCTGGGCCCGGCGATGGCTTCGGCGGCGGCCCACTCCGGCTCTTCCCACTCGTCGCGGGCGACCACCTGCTGGCTGTTGTCCATGAAGCAGAAGTTGCCCAGGGAGTACAGCAGCGGCTTGCCGCGGTAGATCTCGATGCCGCGCAGCTGGTGCGGGCCGTGGCCGCAGAGCATGTCGGCGCCGTCGTCGATCAGCTGGCGGGCCAGGGCCGGCAGGTAGTTCGGCACCTCGGTGGTGAAGTTGTCCGGCTCGTGGGTGTGCTGGGCGACGATGGCGAAGTCGCTGGTCTGCTTGGCCTGGCGCAGGTTGTGGACGATCCCGGTCTGGTCGCGCTTGTCGCATTCGTAGTGGATGCGCAGCGAGCCGGGGGCGGCGTTCGGGTCGATCCGGTAGTGCAGGGCCATGCCCAGGTGCAGGCTGTGCTCGCCGTACAGGGCCTTGAGCAGGTAGTGGTCTTGGAACGGTTCGTGGGCGTTGAGGCGCTTGAGCACGGCGAAGTCTTCGGCGCTCACCAGGCGATGCGCCGTGGTGCGCAGCGGGTTGAGGCCCGGGCGCGGCGGCACCACGCCGAGGCCGTCGTTGGCCGGCGCGTTGGCCTCGAAGGTGGTGGCGTAGGCGATCAGCGACACCCGCGCCCTAGCGGTGTCGAGAAAGGCCGGCGCGCGCGCCGCGGACAGGCTGGCGCCGGTGCCGGCGTGGGCGATGCCGGCCTCGTCGAGCAGCCGGTCGGTCATGCGCAGGCCAGCCGCGCCCCAGTCCAGCGCGTGGTTGTTGGCGCGAGCCATCAGGTTGAAGCCGAGGGCGGCCAGGTCGGCCGGCGCGTCGGCATCGCTGATCAGCCAGGCGAAGCCGGACTGGGCCTCGGGGTGGCCGTCGTAGGTGCGCAGGTCGATGGCCGAGCCTTCGTAGTTGCCCACCACCACGTCGCCGCGGCGCAGGATGTCCAGCAGCTCGGGCGATTTGCGCGCCAGTTTGGCGCGGATGGCGTGGGTGATGATGATGTCGCCGACGGCGACCACGCAGAAGCCGTCTTCCACGTCGGCGTTGCGCCAGGTCGGCTGCAGTTCCAGGGATTCGGGGCGTTGCTGCGGGGCTTTGACTCGTTGGTGCATGGAGCGGATTCCTGATCAGGCCTGGCTGGCGGCCGGCGCGTTGACGGATTCGGGGATGGCGCGGGCGGCCAGGTCGGCGCGGCTGCGCTCCGGGTCGACCAGGCGCAGGGCGAGCAGGCCGCCGGCGAGCAGGGCCAGGCCGAACAGGCCGACGGCCAGTTCGAAACCGCGCACCAGGTCGCCGCCCTGCCAGCCGATGGCCTGGCCGACCACGTGCGGGGCGAGCATGCCGGCGCTGGTCATCAGGCCGATGTGGATGGCCAGCATGCTGCCGCGCTGCCGGGGCGGGGCGATGTAGGCGACGATGGAGTTGGCGAAGGCCGGCAGCAGGTTCACCACCACGCCGCCGACCAGGTACAGCGCCAGGGTCAGGTGCAGGCCCTGGTCGAAGAAGCCCATCAGGCTCATGGCCAGGCCGCCGACCAGGCAGGCCAGCGCCGGCGGCAGGGCCATGGCCAGGCGCACGCTGGCGCCGCGCTTCAGGGCGCGCTGCGACAGGCCGGAGACGCCCAGGTTGAGCAGGATCACGCCGAGGGTGGCGGCCATCACCACGTAGCCGGACTGCATCGGCGTCATGCCCAGGCCCTTCTGCAGGTAGGTCGGCACCCAGCTGTAGATCAGCGCGGTGGGCAGGTAGGAGCAGAAGCCGGCCAGGGTGATGAAGACGAAGGTGCGGTTGAGCAGCAGGTGGCGGTAGGGCGTGGTGGCGCCGCCGGTCTCGCCGGCCGCGTCGTCGTGCCGGCCCTCGCGGCCGACCGCCAGCCACAGCCCCAGCCAGAGCAGACCGATGCCGGCCAGGATCAGGTAGCCGACGCGCCAGCCCAGGTGCTGGATCAGCAGCGGCAGGGACAGAGCGCCGGCGATGGCGCCGAGCATGATCGCCACCTGGATCAGCGCCGAGGGCAGCACCCGCTCGCGCGGCGCGTACCACTTGAAGCAGGCGTGCTGGGTCACCGCCGTGCCCGGGCCGCAGCCGGCGCCGAGCAGCATGCGGCTGGCGACCAGGGCGAAGAAGCTGGTGGACAGCGCGGTGAGCAGCTGGGCGGCCATCCACACCAGCGACATGCCGGAAAGAATCCAGCGGCTCGGCAGGCGGTTGGCGAGGAAACCCACCAGCACGCCGGAGACGGAATAGAGGAAGAAGAAGGCGCTGCCGATGAAGCCGAACTGCTCGGGGGTGAGCTGCAGCTCGTCGATGATCTGCGGGCCGGCGAAGGCGAAGATGGTCTTGTCCAGCACGCTGATGACCATCACCGCCATCAGCATGGCGACGATCAGGCCGCGTCGGTCGTGGGCGGGAAGCGGCATGGCTCAGGCCTCGCGCGGGCGGGGCGTGGCCAGGCGCCGGCGGCGCTGGGCGAGGGGCTGCGGGGTCGGCTGCATCTGTCGTGGTCCTTGTACTTCCCGGATGCCGTGCAGCATGCCGCAGCGGGCCGCCGCTGGATAATCACCTCTGCGCATGTGTATCGGCTTTGGTTATGCTGGCCCGCCGCCTGGTTCGGAGAACTGCGATGGCGCTCTACACCGCCGAAATCCTCTGGTCGCGCGGCGACCAGGACTTCCTCGACAACCGCTACAGCCGTGGCCACCTGTGGCGCTTCGACGGCGGCGTGGAAGTGCCGGCCTCGTCCTCGCCCCACGTGGTGCCGCTGCCCGGCTCGCGCGAGGACGCGGTGGACCCGGAGGAAGCCTTCGTCGCCGCGCTGTCCAGCTGCCACATGCTCTGGTTCCTCTCGCTCGCCGCCCGCGACGGCTGGCGGGTGGACGACTACCGCGACACGGCCGAGGGGCGGATGGGCCGGAACGCCGAGGGCCGCCTGGCGATGACCCGCGTCACCCTGCGCCCGGCAGTGACCTTCGCCGGCGCCGCGCCCAGCCGCGAGCAACTCGATGCGCTGCACCACGCCGCGCACGAGGAGTGCTTCATCGCCAGTTCGGTGAAGACCGAGGTGCGCTGCGAGCCGCACTACGTCCCCTGATCCCCGCAGGGTGCGCCGTGCGCACCAGCGCCGCATCAGGCCTGCGGCGCGTGCGGGCTCTTGTAGGCGTACACCAGCTCGTCGGAGAGGGCCTTGGCCTCGCGGGTCATCAGTTCCTGGTCGCGGCAGACCAGGGAGATGTTCATCGGCGGTATCTGCTCGGCCAGGTCGAGCACTTCCAGCGCCTGGCCGAGGGTCTGCACGCGCTCCAGCAGGCGCTGCGACCAGTAGCTGATGGCGTCGGTGTTGAGCGCCAGTTCGGAGAACAGCACCACCGAGGCGCACTCGATGATCCGCTCCGGCGGCTCGACCCGGTAGTGGTCGAACATCAGGCCGACCCGTGATTGTTCCAGCGAATCCTGCAGCAGCCATTCGTGCTCGCGCAGCTCCGCCAGCGAGCGGCGCGCGCCGCCCAGCGGATGGCCCTTGCGCACCGCCAGCACGGTGGGCTGGGCGTACAGCTCGGTCCAGTGGAAGCCGTAGCTGTTGCGGATCGCCGGCTGCGAGGTCAGCACCAGGTCGAGCTGGCCCTCGCGCAGGCCCTCCATCAGCTTGGACGGGCGCAGTTCGTGGATCTGCACCCGCACCTGCGGGTAGCGCTTGCGGTAGCGGTTGAGGCTGGCGACGAACTGGGCGCCGGGGGTGACCGGCGACACGCCGATGGCCACCTTGCCGTCCATGGTGCCCTTGAGGGTCTCGATCTCCTCGCGGGCGCGGCGCACTTCCTCGAGGATCAGGCGGGCGCGGCGCACCAGGCGCTCGCCGTACTCGGTGACGGTGATGCCGCGGTTGGAGCGGATCAGCAGCGGCACGCCGAGCTCGGCCTCCAGCTCCTTGATGCCCTTGGACAGGGCCGGCTGGGAGATGTGCAGCAGGCGCGAGGCCTCCTGGATGCTGCCACTCTCGCTGATCGCGAGCATGGCGCGGAGTTGGTGCAGCTTCATGGGCGACGCCAGGATAGCGGTGGGTGAAGCCTTGAATGTAAAGCAAAACGCGGACACCGGCAGTGCTCCGGGTCAATGGCGGGGAAAACGCCGGCAGCCCGCGGGCCGCCGGCGTGGCGAGTGGCGCTCAACGGATGCCGGAAGCGCGCAGGGCTCCGGGAGTGAACTGCTTGCGGCTGTAGCGGACGTCGAACTGGTAGGCGTTCTTCTCCTCGTTGTACAGCGCGTTCACCGCGTAGCGGCCGGACAGCACGTCGTAGTGGGTCTCGGCGTTGAACAGCGGAATCTGCTGGTCGTAGAAGAAGCTGGCGTGGCCCTCGGAGACGCGCCACAGCTGGCCGCGCCCGTCGTAGGCGTCGGCCTCGGCGGCCTGCCAGCTGTCCTCGTCGATGAACAGGTCGCGGCGCGAGTAGACGTGGCGCTGGCCCGGCTTGAGGGTGGCGCTCAGGTGCCACACGCGGTGCAGCTCGTAGCGGGTGTGCGCGGGGTCGAGGTGGCCGGGCTTGATGAGGTCGGCGTATTTCAGGTCCGGCGAGGCCAGCTTGTAGCTGTTGTAGGGGATGTACATCTCCTTCTTGCCCACCAGTTGCCAGTCGAAGCGGTCCGGCGCGCCGTTGAACATGTCGAAGTCGTCCAGGGTGCGCATGCCCTCGGCGCCGGGGCTGTCGTAGGCGATCTGCGGGGCGCGGCGCACGCGGCGCTGGCCGGCGTTGTACTGCCAGGCCATGCGCGGTTCCTTGACCTGGTTGATGGTCTCGTGGACCAGCAGCACGCCGCCGGCCAGGCGCGCCGGGGAGAGGAACTCTTCGCGGTAGAAGTAGAGGATGTTGGTCATCTCCTGCGGCGCGTAGTCGCTGAGGCCGACCGGGTAGGCCAGTTGCTGCTTGATCAGGCTCGGGGTGAAGGCGCCGTTGGCCTGGGGCGAGGCCTGCACCACCATGCGCTGGAAGGCCAGGCCGCGGTAGCGGCCGATGTGGTTCCAGATCACCTCCAGGCCGTTCTGCGGGATGGCGAACGGCAGGCCGCCGCTGCGGTAGTTGTGCAGGCCGTTGCCGCCCTCGGCCAGCTGGGTGTCGGCGGCGTTCTGGCGAGTGGTGTCGAGGTAGCTCTGGGGCAGGCCGACCGAGCGCCGGGTCGGGTAGACCGGGATGCGGTAGGTCTGCGGGTAGCGCTTGAACAGGGCGAGCTGGCCGGGGGTCAGCTTGTCGCGGTACTGCTCGACGTTGGCGGCGGTGATGGTGAACAGCGGCTGGTCGGCGGCGAACGGGTCGGCGAGGAAGCCGTTGGCGTCGCGTTGGCCGGCGTCCCTGGCCAGGCCGCCGGTCCATTCCGGGATGCTGCCGTCGGCGTTGCCGGCGCGTTCGGCGCCGACCGGGGTCAGGTCCTGGTCCAGGCGGGCGATCTGCTCGGCCGGCACCGCGGCCAGCGCCTGGCCGGCGAGCAGGCCGAGGCCGAGCGCGCCGGCGCGCAGCAGTTGCGTGGGGATCGGGGAATACGTCATGTGCATAGACCTCAGAAGCTCATGCCGACGCTGAAGGCGAGGAAGTCGCGGTCGGTGTTGGTGTTGAAGTCGCCGCCGAAGTAGTTGGTGTAACTCAGGCTGGCGGTGTAGGTGGACAGGTAGTCGGCGTCCAGGCCGAGGCTCACCGACTTGTTGCCCTCGGTGAAGGTCGGCCCGAAGCCTTCCACGTCGTGGGCGAAGGCCAGGTTGGGCTTGAGGTTGACCCCGGCGATGGCGTCGTTGAACTCCAGTTGCGTGCGCAGGCGGTAGCCCCAGGAGTTGCGGGTGTAGAAGCCCTTGCCGGTGCACTGGTCCGGGTTGGTCGTGTTGAGCAGCGCGGTGCACAGGCCATTGCCGGTCATGCCCAGGGCGGCGGCGGAATCCGGCAGGCGGCCGTTGCCGAACACGCTGCTGCGGCCGAAGCGCAGGTCGGAGCCGTCGCTGGAGCCGAGGCGGCCGATGTGGCTGTAGCCCACCTCGCCGACCAGCACCAGGCGGTCGCCGCCGAGCACCTGATCGAAGGTGCGCACGGCGCTGACCTGGGCCTGGGTGAAGGGCATGCGCTTGTAGCCCTGCACCAGGCTGCCGGTCTCGGTGCCGGCCCAGCCGGTGTCGAAGATCGCCAGGCCGTCGATGCCCAGCGCGCCGACCAGGCCGCCGACGCTGGCGGCGGTGGACACGTCGGTGCCGTTGAGCGACAGCGGCATGTTCGGCCGGTGGCTGATCTCGCCGGACAGGGCGGTGCCGTCCGGCGTGGTGGTGGCGAAGCTGAGGCCATACAGGCGGATGTCTTCCGGGTACTGCAGGTAGTAGCGCGCGCTGGCCGGGCCGGGGGCGCCGGTGACGGCGCTGAAGTCGGCGTTGCCCACCTGCCACATGCTTTCCGGCGTGCGGCTGTGGTAGTTCAGGGCGTAGACGCCGAACTCGGTGTCGTTCAGCGCCGGCACCAGCCAGCGCAGGGCGACGCCGAACTGGCCGCCGTCGCGGGCCTCGCGGTCGTCCAGGCGCGGCACCCAGCCGTACACCGCCGGGTCGCGGTTCCGGTCGCTGCCGAAGGTGGTCATGCCGTACTCGCAGCCCTTGGCGGCGGTGTCGGTGCCGAAGAAGGTGCCGCAGTTGTCGAGCACGGTCTTCTCCCATTCCAGCTGGTAGAAGGCCTCGACGGACAGGTTCTCGGTCAGCCCCTGGGTGACATAGAGCATGTTCACCGGGATCAGGCCTTCCTTGATCTCCGAGCCGGGGCGGCGGAAGGCCGCCACGTCGGCCGGGTTGATCGCGTTGATGCTGTTGCCGATGAAGGTGCTCTCGCCCCAGCTCACCACCTGCTTGCCGGCGCGCACGCTGCCGGGCAGGTCGCCGATCAGGTAGTTGTGGTAGACGAAGGCGTCCAGCAGTTCGAAGCCGGACGCCTGGGCGGCGTTGTCGCGGCCGCCGTCGTCGATGTCGTAGAGCAGGCGGTGCTCGTCCTTCAGCTCGAAGTCGTACCAGTACTTGCCGCGCAGGAACACGCCGCTCTCGCCGTAGCGCAGCTGCAGGTCGTGGACGCCCTTGAAGATCTTCGAGAAGGTCTCGCCCTTCTTGAAGTTCAGCCGCCCGTCGTCGCTGGTGCGGGTCGAGGCGCTGCCGCCGTTGGCCTTGCCGACGAATTTGGCGTCCGCGTCGTCCAGGGCCCAGCTGGCGCCGATGGACAGGGAGGAATCGATCTGCCCCTCGATGGGGCCGATGTTGAAGCTGGCGGCCTGTGCCGGCAGCGCGCTCGCCAGCGCCACGGCCAGTGCCAGGGTGTGGGGAGGCATGGTCCCCGCGCCTGTTGTTGTTCTTTTCATGCTGCTCTCCCGCTGTTCAAAGAAGGCCCGCGGCTCGGCCGCACGGCGCATCGCTTCTTTGCAGCCTGCTGACAGGTGCCGGGGCATCCTAGGTAAGCCCCGCGCCGCTGACTTCTGAAAAATCCTCATGCCCATAGCCAAAGGTGAGGGTGGCGGCGCGGGCGGAGCGGCGTGAGGCGCGGTGGGGCCGGGAAAGCCCCGTGGTTGGCGGGCCGCGCGACTTGGCCGCGGATAACCCGGGGTTATCCCGATAAGCAGTGGGTTGTGGCTGCCCCGTTCGCGGGCATGTGGGCATGCCCCGTCGGGCGTTGCGCGCAAGCCCCCGGCGGCAACGTGTGGGTGACGCCGTGCCGTGGCGCCGCGCAGTTCTATTCCCCCGCCAGCGCCACCACCGGGTCGAGCCTGGCCGCCTGGCGCGCGGGCATGAAGCCGGACAGGAAGCCGGTCGCCAGCGCACAGGCGAAAGCCAGCGCGGCCGCCCATGCCGACAGGCCGATCGGCACGCCGGCCAGGCCGAGCCCGCCCGCGGCGGCGGTGCCGAGCAGCAGCCCGGCCACGCCGCCGGCCAGCGACACCAGCACCGACTCGGTGATGAACTGGCCGAAGATGTCGCGCTGGCGCGCGCCCACGGCCAGGCGGATGCCAATCTCGCGGGTGCGCTCCTTGACCGCCATCAGCATCACGTTCATCACGCCGATGCCGCCGACCACCAGCGACACCGCCGCGATCAGCCCCAGCATCAGGGTCATGCTGCGCTGCGCCGCCATCTCGACGTTGAGCTGCGCGGCGGCGTTGCCGATGGCGAAGTCCTCGCGCCCGCCGTGGCGCGCCAGCAGCAGCGCGCGGATGGCCTGCTCCGTGGCGCCCACCGCCGCGGACGACGGCGCCTCGACCACCAGGTGCTGGGGATGCTCGTGGTGCATCACGCGGCTCATCGCCGTGTGGTAGGGCACGAAGACGTCGTCGTCCTTGCTGCCGCCGGCGCTGTCGGCGCCCTGCGCGGTCATCACGCCGATCACCTCGAACGGCGCATCGCCGATCAGTACCTGCCGGCCGATGGGGTCGGCCACGCCGGGCATCAGCAGGGCCAGCCGCTCGCTGCCCAGCACCACCACCGGCGCCAGCGCGGCGCCCTCGGCGGCGTGATGGAAACGGCCCTGGGCCATGGGCCAGCGGTGGATCAGTGGCATCGCCTCGGTGGTGGCGGTCACCCACACCGACTGGCTGACGTTGCCGTGGCGCAGCAGGTGCTCGCCGCCGACCACCGGCATGGCTCGGCGCACCTGGGGCAGCGCCTCGATGGCCGCCAGGTCGTCCAGGCTGATGCGCCCCGGCGGGCCGCCGTCGGCCGGCTCGCTGGCGCTGACGTACAGGGTGGCCGTGCCCAGCGAGCCCAGTTCGGCCATGACCTTGCGCCGGGCGCCCTCGCCGATGGAGAACATCACGATGACCGAGGCCACGCCGATGACGATGCCCAGCAGGGTCAGCGCGGTGCGCAGGCGCTGCGCCCGCATCACCCGCCAGGCCGAGCGCAGCGCCTCGCCCAGGCCGCCGAGCAGGGAACCCGTGCCGGGCGCGGCGGCGCGCGCCATGTCCGGCGGCGGCAGGGGGCGTGGCGACGGCTGCCCGCCACGGTCGGCGGTGATGGCGCCGTCCCTGATCTCGACCACCCGGGGCGCATGGGCGGCGACCTCGAGGTCGTGGGTGATCAGGACGATGGTGTGGCCCGCGGCGTGCAGCTCCTTCAGCAGGGCCAGCACCTCGCCGCCGCTGGCGCGGTCCAGCGCGCCGGTGGGCTCGTCGGCGAGGATGATGCGCCCGCCGTTCATCAGCGCCCGGGCGATCGAGACGCGCTGCTGCTGGCCACCGGACAGCTGCGTCGGCCGGTGCGCGCTGCGCTCGCCCAGGCCGAGGCGGCCCAGCAGCCCGGCTGCGCGGCGCTGGCGGTCGGCGGCGGCTTGGCTGGCGTAGACGGCGGGCAGCTCGACGTTCTCGCGCGCGGTCTCGCCGGGCAGCAGGTGGTAGCCCTGGAAGACGAAACCGAACGCCTCGCGGCGCAGCCAGGCGAGCTGGTCGGCGTCGAGCGTGGCCACGTCGTGCCCGGCGAAGCGGTAGCGGCCGGCGCTGGGCCGGTCGAGGCAGCCCAGCAGGTGCATCAGGGTGGACTTGCCCGAGCCGGACGGGCCGACGATGGCGACGAACTCGCCGGCGCGGATGGCCAGGTCGACGCCGCGCAGCACCTCGGCCACGGGGCGGTCGCCGCCGCCATGGCGCTTGCCCACGCCGATCAGTTCGAGCAGCGGCGGGGTCATGGCGCGTCGGTCGTGGCCAGGACCAGGCGCTCGCCGACGTCGAGGCCGGCGACCACCTGCGCGTGGCGCCGGTCGCGCACCCCGAGCGTCACGCGGCGCTCGACCGGCCGGCCGCGCGCATCGAGCACGCGCGCGGTGAAGTGGTCCGCCTGGCCGGGCAGCGGGGTGAGCGCCGCCAGCGGCACCAGCGGCACGTCCCGGGCCGCCGCGGTGACGAAGGCTACCTGCGCGCTCATTGCCGGCTTCAGCGCGCCGTCGGCGTTGTCCACCTCGAACAGCACCGGGTAGCTCACGGCCGTGCTGGTCACCGGCGCGCCATCGGTGCGTTTCGGCGGTGCGGGCAGCACCTGGCGTACCGTGCCCTGCCAGCGCCGGGCGTCGTTGCCCAGCCGCACGAAGGAGGCGGCCATGCCCGCCTGTACGTGGCCGATGTCGGCCTCGGCCACGCTCACGCGCACGGTCATGCGCGACAGGTCGGCGATCGACAGCAGCGGTGGGGTCTGGTACTCGGCGTTGAGCGTCTGCCCCGCCCTGGCCTCGACCGAGATCACCGTGCCGGCGATCGGCGCGTGGACGCGGGTGTAGCCCAGCAGTGCCTCGTCGCCCTTGAGTTCGGAGGCGACCTGCCAGAGCTGGGCCTCGAACGCCGCGATGCGCGCCTGGGCCGAGCGCATCGCGGCCTGGGCCACCTCCACGTCTTCCAGGCGGGTCGCATCCTGGCGTTGCAGCAGGCGTTGGCGTGCCAGTTGCTGGCGCGCCAGGTCGGTCTGCGCCTGCTGGTCGGCGAGCTGGGCGCGCAGCGCGGCCAGGCGTGCCCGGCCGGCTTCCACCGTCGCCTGGTGCAGGGAGGCGTCGATCTCGGCGAGCAGCTGGCCCTGCCGCACCGTATCGCCGGGCTGCACCAGTAGCCGCACGATCTGGCCTGAGACCTGCACGCCGACCTCCACCTCGGTGATCGGCTCCAGCCGACCCAGGGCATGCACCGTGGCCTGGATGTCGCCGCGGGTGATCGCCTGCGTCTCGTGGCGCGCGCCGCCGTCGCCGAGCCAGGGCCAGGCGGCGCCCAGCAGGGCGAGCCCGGCCAGCATCGACGTGGCGAGCGCGAGCACCCGCCGGGAGCGGGGCGGGCGCGTCACTTCGCGGTTCTCTGCCGCGCCGGGCGGGCCGGCTTGCCCGAGCCGGTCGCCCGGGCGCGCAGGGTGATGGCCAGCACCAGCGTGATGGCCGGCAGCGAGATCAGCGCGCCCCACAGCAGCAGGCCGGTCAGCGCGCCCCAGCGGGCAACCATCGGCAGCGCGCTCGCCATCAGCAGCAGCCAGCCCGCGACGCGCAGGAGGCGCCCGCTGCGCGCGGCGAAGGTACGCCCGGCCAGGTCGCGCTGGTGCCGATCCATGGCCGCCGCCAGCGCCAGCAGGCCGGCGAACGACAGCGCGAGGGCGCAGAGCAGTTCCCAGGACGGCGTCATGTGGCTTTCCTCGCCATGCGCAGGGTCATCGCTGCCAGCAGCGTGCCCACCACCAGGCTGACCAGCTCGACCGCGAACATCTGCCAGCGGCCCTGCCCGGCGTAGCGGCCGAACCAGTCGCCGGTGGTCGCCAGGTTGAGCAGCGGCAGCGTCAGGCAGAGCAGGGCGGCCAGCCCGAACTGCTCGACCCAGGCGCGCCGCCCGGGCCGCGACAGCGCGTGCAGCAGGGTGGCCGCCCAGACCAGCAGGAAGACGCGGATCTCGGTTTCCGGCCGCTCCGGCAGGTCGAGCGGAAGCAGACGGTTGCCCCACAGGTAGGCGATCGAGGCCAGGCAGATGCCGGCGACGCAGGCGACGTTCAGCGCCTCGATCAGCCGGTACATCTGCGGGGTGGCCCGGCCAAACTCGTTGCCGCTGCGCTGCCGGCGCTTGACGGTGAACAGCACCAGCCCGGAGGCGATCATCACGCAGCCGACGACGCCGCAGAGGAACCACAGCCAGCTCGCCGTCCAGCCGCCAAAGCGGGCTTCGTGCAGGTTGATCAGCACGCCGCGCGTGTGCTCGGCCTCGGTGCGCGGATAGCGGGCTTCCTCGCGCAGGTGCGGCGGCTCGCCGACGATCTGGAAGGTGGCCGCGCGGGGGCGCGGCAGCGTCTGTGCCTCGGCCGCCGCCATGCCGAGCCACAGCCGGTAACCGCCGTCGTCGTCCGCCTGGCGGGTCATCCAGGCCAGCGGCTGCCCGCTCCGCGCCTGGGCCTGCGCCACCAGCGGCAGCAGCGCGTCGGGCGCCAGCCCGGCGGCGGGCTGTGCCTGTGGCAGCCCTTGCTGGCGCTGGGCCTCGGCGCGCTCGGCATCCCAGTAGGGGCTGCTCAGTTGCAGCTCGGCCCCGAGGCCACCGGGCATGCCGTAGTGGTAGAGGATGGAGCCGGGCATCCATACGTTCTGGAAGATCACCAGGCCGGTGTAGACGATCATCAGCTGGAACGGCAGCGACAGCACCGAGGCGACGTTGTGGCCGTCGAGCCAGCTGCGCTGCCCCTTGCCCAGCCGCAGGGTGAAGAAGTCCTTGAAGATGCGTTTGTGGACGATGATGCCGCTGACCAGCACCACCAGGGTGGCGATGCTGACGACCCCCACCAGCACGATCCCGCCCATGCCGGCGTGCAGGCTGTAGTGGAAGCCGACGAAGTGCCAGCCACCCGCGGTTTCTCGGGGTTTGTGCCGCGCCTCGGCGGGGATTTCGCGGCCGCTGGAAGGGTCGAGCTGGCGCTCATGCTCCACGTCATCGGCGTCGTGCCATTCGACCTCCACGCGCGCGGGCGCGAGGACGATGCTCCACTCTGCCACGTCGCCCGCCTCGCGCTGCAGGTAGCGCAGGGCGAAGCCCAGCGCCTGCTCGCTCTGCGCGGTGGACAGCGTGCCCTGGGACGCAGGCGGTCCGCCGCGCATCCACTGGCTGATCGGCGCGCTGAACACGCAGATCGTCCCGGCCACGAAGATCACCATCAGCAGCCAGCCGAACACCAGGCCGCTCCAGGTGTGCAGGCCGGAGAGGGATTGCCGGAAGCCCGTGCTCATGGCATGTCTCCCAGCAGCAGGACCACCGCCAGCGGTGGCAGCGAGGCCAGGGCGAGGCCGGCCCATGCGCGCGTGGCGCTGCGCGCCGCGAACACCCAGACCGCCGCCGCCGTCCACACGGCGAAGCCGCCGAGCGTGGCCCACAGCACCGCCTGCACCCGGCTACCGGGCAGCAGCAGGGGCAGGGCGATGATGACCGCCGAGGTGAAGCCGAAACCGCCGACGATGGCCGCCACGATGCGCGACAGCACCGGCATGGGGGCGGCCGCCATCAGAAGCTGTACTTGGCGGTCAGCATGAACTTGCGCGGCTCGCCGTACAGCGCGTTGCCGCCGCTGGTGGGGATGATCCGGTAGTAGGTCTTGTCGAACAGGTTGGTGACGTTCAGCTGCACGTCCAGGTGCTCGTCGTGCTGGTAGCCGACCATCGCGTCGGCGATCGCATACCCGCCCTGGTTGAAGCGGTAGGCCTGGCCGCGCAGGGTGCCTTCGTCGTAGACGCCGTTCTGCCAGCGCAGGTTGCCGCCGATGCGCCACTGGTCGCCTGGCAGTCGGTAGCTGGTGAACAGCTTGAGCTGCTGGGTCGGCATGTTGGTGTTGCGCTTGGTGCCGATCCTGCTGGGGTTGGCGTCCTTGCGGATTTCCGAGCTGGCGTAGGTGTAGCCGCCGCCCAGCTGCCAGTTCGAGGTCACCGCGCCCTGGGCCTCCAGCTCGTAGCCCTCGCTGCGTACCAGGCCGGCCGCTTCGTGGCAGGTCCGGGTCGGGTAGAAGGGGCAGCTGGTCGGCTGGTCGTCCAGAGCCATGCCCAGGTTTTCCTGGTCGATGCGGAACACCGAGGCGTTGGCGTTGAGCGCGCCGTCGAAGTATTCGCCCTTGATGCCGATCTCGTAGTTCTTGCCGACCACCGGCTCGATGAACTTGTCGGAGGCGTCGCGCAGGTTCTGCGGCTTGAAGATGTCGGTGTAGCTGACATAGACCGAGTGCTGCGCATCCAGGTCGTAAACCAGGCCGGCGTACTTGGTCAGGTGGCGGTCGTAGCTGTAGCCGCTCGCCGTGGGCAGCCAGTCGCCGGTCGTCGGAACGATATAGCGACCCGTGGATTCCTGCTCGAACCAGTCGAGCCGCGCGCCGAGGATGAGCTTGAGTGGGTCGGCGAGGTTCAGCCGGGTGGTGACGTAGTAGCCGTGCTGGCGCTCATCGTTGTCGAAGTCATGGTCGTGGTGGTCGTCGAAGCCACCGGGCCAGACCGCGTCGTGGCTCCAGTTGTCGAAGTCGATGCCGGTTGCCAGGGTGGGCGCCAGCGCCCAGTAGCCACCGGTGCGGCCCTCGTTGTCGACGGTGCGATAGCTGGCGCCGAGTACCAGCTCGTGCTTGCGGCCCAGCAGCTCGAACGGGCCCTGGGCGCTCAGGTCGTAGCTGACCCTGTCGTTGTCGCTCTTCGAACTCCAGCCGACCAGTCGCGGCTGAAGGGTCGCGTCATAGCCGGCACTGCTGGCGCGGGCGTCGGTTTCCGCCCATATCCAGTTGGCGGACAGGTTGACCTTCCAGTCGTTGGCGAAGCGATGCTCCAGGCTGGCGAAGACGTTGGTGTTGAGGATGTCCCAGAAATCCCCCTTGTTGCCGAGGAAGGTCGAGCGCGACAGTTTCATGTCCCGGCCGTAGGGATCGGACGGCAAGCCGCTCCAGGTCATGATGTCGTTATTCTTCTGATGGGACAGACCCAGGGTCAGCAGGGTGTCTTCGCTCAGATCGGCTTCGCCGACGAAGTAGTAGAGCTGCCGTTTTTCCTCGGCGACGTCCTGGAAGCTGTCGCTGTCGCGCCCCGAGACCACCATGCGGCCGCGCAGGGTGCCGGCCTCGTTGACCGGGCCGGACACGTCGGTCTGGAGACCGTAGTGATCCCAGCTGCCCACCTGGCCCTGGAGACTGGCCTGGAAGTCACGGGTCGGGCGCTTGCGCACGAAGTTGATCGCGGCGGATGGCGTGCCCGTGCCCTGGGTCAGGCCGGCCGAGCCGCGCACGACTTCGACCCGGTCATACATGGCCAGGTCGTTCAGCAGCAGCTGGCCATAGAACACCGAGGTAGGCAGGCCGTCGAAGGTGTAGTTTTCCACTTGGAAGCCGCGCGAGAAATAGATTTCCCGGCCAGGGCCGCTGTTGGAGTGGGCGACGATGCCGGGGGTGTTGACCAGCGCGTCGCTGACCTTGGCCATGGCCTGGTCGTCCATGCGCTGGCGGGTGATGACGGTCACCGACTGCGGCGTCTCGCGGATCGACAGCGGCAACTTGGTCGCGGTGTTCATGCTGCCGGTGGTGTAGGAGCCGCTGCCTTCGGTGGTGCCGGTGACCAGCGCCACGCCCGTCACGCTGGTAGGAGCCAGGGTGGTGGCGCCGTCACCGCTCGTCGCCTGATGCAGCGAGTAGCCGCCGTTGCCGGTGCTCACCAGCTGGTAGCCGCTGCCGGCGAGCAGGCGCTCGAAGCCCTCGTGCACGCTGTAGCTGCCCTGCAGGCCGTTGCTGCTCAGGCCGTCCAGCATGCGCGGGTCGAACACCAGTTGCACGCCCGAGGCGGCGGCGAACTGCGCCAGCGCGTCGCTCAGGCTTCCGGCGGGGATGGTGTATTCGCGGCTGGCGGCGCTGGTGGGGTCGGCGGCCAGCGCGTGGCCCGGGGCAAGCGTGGCGGCGCCCGCCAGGCCGGTCAGCGCGCAGCCGATGGCGAACGCCAGCAGGTGGGGCCGGCAGGTCGGCGAGGCTTCGCCGCGGACAACGGTGGAGGGTGCGAGAGCCGCTGTGCGGGCCGGTTGCCGTGGAAGCCTGAAGACCATGCCGAATACCTTTTCGTCGATGTGGGTGGGTGGTGTTCGCGCCTCGGGAAGCGCGCATTCACCCGGTACACCGGACGAGGCGGAAAAAGTGATCACCTGGTGGCAAAATTTTTTGCTGGCCGTGGGTCAGGTGCGCGGGCCGACCGTGACCCAGTAGCGCGTGCTGCGCCCGATGCGCACCGGCAGGGTCTTCTCAAGCACGGCCAGGCCGGCATCGGTGTCGGCCAGCGAGATGGCGCCGGACAGGCGCAGGTCGGCCACGGCCGGGTCGCAGCGCAGCAGGCCGGGACGATGGCGGGCCATCTCGGCGATCACGTCGCCCAGGCGCATGTCGCGGGCCAGCAGCATGCCCCGTTCCCACAGGGTGGCGCTGTCATCGACGGGGGTCGGCGGCGCGATCTCCGCCGCGCCGAAGTCGGCCTGCTCGCCGGCGTGGAGGACGCGCGCCGCCCCGCTCAGCGAGCGAACCTCGACCGCGCTGTGGAACACGGCGACGCGGCAGACGGCTTGCCCGTCCAGATGGCGCACGCTGAAGCGCGTGCCCAGGGCGCGCACCACGCCGTACGGGGTGTCGACGAAGAACGGCCGGTGCGCCGGGTCCGCGTGGGTGGTGACGAGGATTTCGCCACTCACCAGGCGGATGCGCCGCGCCACGGCATCGAAGGCGATGTTGACCGCGCTGGCGGTGTTGAGCACCAGGTTCGAGCCGTCGGGCAGCGCCAGCGTCCTGCGCTCGCCGGTGGCGGTGGCCACGTCCGCCGCCCACTCTCGCCAGGGTGTGTGGCGCACGGCCAGCCAGCCGGCCGGAGCGGCCACCAGCAGGGCGCTCAGCAGGTGCAGGGCACGGCGCCGGTCGTAGCCGTGTTCCAGGCTCTTGATCGCTTCTTTGCCGATGCCCGTGGGCACCTGGTTGAAGGTGAGGAAGACCGCCTGGGCGCGCGCCCAGGCGGCCTCGTGCGCCGGGCTCTGCCGGCGCCAGCGCTCGAACGCCTGGCGTTCGCCCTCCGTGGGCATGTCGTACTGGAAGGTGATGGCCCAGTCGGCGGCTTCCTTGAGCAGGGCGCTGGCCAGGGCGGCGGCGGGATGGCTTGGCATGCGCTCAGGCCGCGGCCATGCAGGCGACCAGCGCCTTGTGGATGTGTCGGCGCACGGTGATGACCGGGGTCTGCGTGCGTTCGGCGATCTGCTGCAGGGTCAGCCCGTCGATCTGGGCCAACAGGAAGATTTCCCGGGTGCGCGCCGACAGGCTGGCGAGCATGGCGTCGATGCGCATCAGCGCCTCGATGATCAGCAGGCGCGTCTCGGGCGAGGGCGCCTCGGGTTCCGGCAGGTGGGCCAGCGCGTCGAGGTAGGCGCGCTCCACGTCCTGCCGCCGCCAGTGGTCGATGACCAGGCCCTTGGCGATGTGCGTGAGCAGTGCGCGGGGTTCGTCGCCGAGCTGGGCCGGCAGCCGCCGCGAGGCCATGACCCGCAGGAAGGTGTCATGCGCCAGGTCCGCGGCATCGCAGGCGTTGCCGAGCTTGCCGCGCAGCCAGCCGTACAGCCAACCGTGATGGTCGCTGTACAGTGCGTGTACCTGTCGCGTTGCAAGGGTATCGGCCGCCACCACGGCGCCCTCCTGTCCATAGGTCGAGCGCAGTTGCGGACCTGAATTCTAATAAGAATTGTTCGCATTTTAACGATTGCCGGATGGGACTTGCAAGTTCGGGCTTGCACAGGGGCGAGCCATGGCATCGCCTGCGGAGGTCGCGCGGAGGGGCATGAAAAGAAAGGCTGTGTCCTCGTTGCATGTCGCATATCTTGTGGGAGCGGATTTATCCGCGAAATTCGCGGCCAACGCTCTCACCAAATCAGGATTGCGCCACCAACACGTCATGGGGACATAGCCATAAAAAGGCTGTGTACCCGATACCTGTTGTAGTGCTCTGACTCATTCTGGGTCCCCGCCTGCGCGGGAATGACGAGGTGGGGGTGGAGTTTCTTCCGAAACCGTCATCCCCGCGCAGGCGGGGACCCAGGGGCAGGCAGCTGCAGCGTTGAGATAGAGGGGCTTTACCGCGCAACGCGCAGGTTGGAGCAGCCGCTTGCTGGCGTAACCCACTGGCTGTGCCATGGTCGATTGCGCGGGTGGGGTTATTGCCTGCGGCCTCTCCATCCTATGGGTTCCCATTGATATTGCAGGCAGGCCGTTTCCGCTGGGTAGCTATGGCGTCTGCAACACGACATGGCCATAAAAAGGCTATGTCCCCATGACGTGTTGGTGGCGCAATCCTGATTTGGTGTGAGCGTTGGCCGCGAAATTCGCGGATAAATCCGCTCCCACAAGGCGTGCAACAACTAACGGGGATATGGCCATAAAAAAACCGCCCCGGAGGGCGGCTCTTTCTCTACCTGTCGCGGATCAGAGGCCGTTGGCGGCTTTGAACTCGCGGCGGCGGCGGTGCAGGACCGGCTCGGTGTAGCCGTTCGGCTGCTTGGTGCCTTCGACCACCAGTTCCAGGGCGGCCTGGAAGGCGATGTTGCCGTCGAAGTCCGGCGCCAGCGGGCGGTACAGCGGGTCGTTGGCGTTCTGGCGGTCGACCACCGGGGCCATGCGCTTGAGGCTGGCGACGATCTGCTCTTCGCTGACGATGCCGTGGCGCAGCCAGTTGGCCAGCAGCTGGCTGGAGATGCGCAGGGTGGCGCGGTCTTCCATCAGGCCCACGTCGTTGATGTCCGGCACCTTGGAGCAGCCGACGCCCTGGTCGATCCAGCGCACCACGTAGCCGAGGATGCCTTGGGAATTGTTGTCCAGTTCGTTCTGGATCTCTTCGGCGGTCCAGTTGGTGTCGGGTGCCAGCGGGATGGTCAGGATGTCGTCGATGGACGCCGGGGCGCGCTTGGCCAGTTCGGCCTGGCGGGCGAACACGTCGACCTTGTGGTAGTGCAGGGCGTGCAGGGTGGCGGCGGTCGGCGACGGTACCCAGGCGGTGTTGGCGCCGGCCAGCGGGTGGACGATCTTCTGCTCGACCATGCCGGCCATCAGGTCGGGCATGGCCCACATGCCCTTTCCGATCTGGGCGCGGCCCTGCAGGCCGGTGGCCAGGCCGATGTCGACGTTGTTGTTCTCGTAGGCACCGATCCACTTCTCGCTCTTCATGGCGGCCTTGCGCACCACGGCGCCGGCTTCCATGGAGGTGTGGATTTCGTCACCGGTACGGTCGAGGAAGCCGGTGTTGATGAACACCACGCGCTCGCTGGCCGCCTGGATGCAGGCCTTGAGGTTGACGGTGGTGCGGCGCTCTTCGTCCATGATGCCGACTTTCAGGGTGTTGCGGGCCAGGCCGAGCACGTCTTCGACGCGGCTGAAGATTTCGCCGGTGAAGGCGACTTCTTCCGGGCCGTGCATCTTCGGCTTGACGATGTAGACCGAGCCGGTGCGGGTGTTCTTGCGGCTGGTGTTGCCGTTCAGGTTGTGCACGGCGATCAGGCTGGTGAACAGGGCGTCCTGGATGCCTTCCGGAATCTCGTTGCCGGCGGCGTCGAGAATGGCCGGGTTGGTCATCAGGTGGCCGACGTTGCGCACGAACAGCAGGGAGCGGCCGTGCAGGGTCAGCTCGGAGCCGTCGGCCTTGGTGTAGACGCGGTCCGGGTTCATGGTGCGGGTGAAGGTGCTGCCGCCCTTGCTGACTTCCTCGGCCAGGTCGCCCTTCATCAGGCCCAGCCAGTTGCGGTAGACGACGACCTTGTCGTCGGCGTCGACGGCGGCCACGGAGTCTTCGCAGTCCATGATGGTGGTCAGGGCGGCTTCCATCAGCACGTCCTTCACGCCGGCGGCGTCGGTCTGGCCGATCGGGCTGGAGGCGTCGATCTGGATCTCGAAGTGCAGGCCGTTGTGCTTGAGCAGCACGGCGATCGGCGCGCTGGCATCGCCCTGGAAGGCGACGAACTGGGCCGGGTTCTTCAGGCTGGCGGTGCCGCCGTTGCCCAGGGTCACGGCCAGTTCGCCGTCGACGATGGCGTAGGCGGCGGCGTCGACGTGGGAGGCGCCTTCCAGCGGGGCGGCTTCGTCGAGGAAGGCGCGGGCGAAGGCGATCACCTTGTCGCCGCGGACCTTGTTGTAGCCCTTGCCCTTCTCGGCGCCGTTTTCTTCGCTGATCACGTCGGTGCCGTAGAGGGCGTCGTACAGCGAGCCCCAGCGGGCGTTGGAGGCGTTCAGGGCGAAGCGCGCGTTCATCACCGGCACCACCAGCTGCGGGCCGGCCAGGCGGGCGATCTCGTCGTCGACGTTGGCGGTGGTGGCCTGGAAGTCGGCCGGTTCCGGCAGCAGGTAGCCGATTTCCTGGAGGAAGCTCTTGTAGGCGGCGGCGTCATGCGCCTGGCCCTTGCGGGCCTGGTGCCAGGCGTCGATCTTGGCTTGCAGCTCGTCGCGTTTGGCCAGCAGGGCGCGGTTCTTCGGAGCCAGATCGTTGATCACGGCTTCGGCGCCGGCCCAGAACTGCTCGGCAGCGACGCCGGTGCCCGGGATGGCTTCGTTGTTGATGAAGTCGTAAAGGGCCTTGGCGACCTGCAGACCACCTACTTGAACGCGCTCAGTCATTGCTTGCCTCACTTGATGCTAGACAGGGCCGGAAGGCCATGTAGTAAGAGTCGGCGGATACTACATGACTCATCCGGAAAAATCAGTCACAACCTGTACCCGCCTGCCGGGCGGCGGCGGGTCCGGCCATCCTATACTGCAGGGACTTTTCACCCCTCCGGAGCCCTCATGCCGATCAACCGTGTCGAGCCCGCCGATCTGCCCGAACTGGCCGGGTTGTTCGCCGGCTACCTGGCGTTCTACCAGGTGCCGCGCCCCCTCGCCGAGGTCGAGGATTTCCTCGCGGCCCGCCTGGAGAAAGGCGACTCGGTGCTGTTCATCGCTCGAGACGAGGCAGGACGCGCCCTGGGCTTCGTCCAGCTCTATCCCTTCTTCGCCTCGCTGCACCTGGCGCCGGCCTATCTGCTCAGTGATCTCTACGTCCACCCGGACGGCCGTCGCCAGGGCCTGGCCGAGCGACTGATGAACACCGCCCGTGCCCATGCCGAGGCCGAGGGCGCCTGTGGCCTGCAGCTGGAGACGGCGAAGGACAACCACGCCGGTCAGGCGCTGTACGAAAAGCTTGGCTACGTCCGCGATGAGGTGTTCTATACCTATTGGCTCGGCTTGACGGGGTCGGCCTGATTGGCTCGGCCTGAAGCCCTGGCACCAAACTACCCAGAACGAGAGGCCTTTCATGGATCATCTGGTACTCACCGTCATCGCCCCGGACCAGCCGGGCCTGGTGGAGCGCATCGCCCAGTGCATCGCCGGGCATGGCGGCAACTGGCTGGAGAGCCGCATGTCGCGCATGGCCGGGCAGTTTGCCGGCATCCTCAAGGTGGCGGTGCCGGCCGAGGGCTACGACGAACTGGTGGAGGGCCTGCAGGGGCTCAACGCCCACGGCATCCGCGTGCTGGTGGCGGAGAGCGGCATCGAGCCGGCCTGCACCTGGAAGCCGATCCACCTGGACCTGGTCGGCAACGACCGCCCCGGCATCGTCCGCGACATCACCCGCCTGCTGGCCGAGCAGGGCATCAACCTGGAAAGCCTGACCACCGAGGTGGCGCCGGCGCCCATGAGCAGCGAGCCGCTGTTCCACGCCCAAGCGCTGCTGGCGGTGCCGCTGACCCTGTCGCTGGACCTGCTGCGCGACCGCCTGGAGAGCCTGGCCGACGATATGATGGTGGAACTGAACTTGCGCACCGAGGAGTGAGCCGGGGATAACCCTGTGGATAGCCTGGGGAGCCCCGGCGCGCCGCCTGGCGCCCCGGGGCTTTTTCTTGTCCGCTCGATGGCTGCGGGCTTTTGCACAGAGTACGGGGATGGATCTGTGGATAGCGCGGGGATGAGGGCCGCCAGGCCGCGTCCGGCGTGGCCTAGCGCCGTCTGAGCGAATTTCGTCCAGGGTTCGCCGGGCGGTGGATATCCACCGAAGCTGTGGATGAAGGTGTGGGCAGCCTGGGGGATGGACGCTCCGGGCCAGATGGGCCGTGGCTTTCCGGGCCTCGATCAGAAAATCAGCAATATCAACGACTTGTATACAAAGTCCGGGGATCGTTCTGTGGATAAGGCGGGGATTTACCGCTGCGCTTCAGGCGGGACGGGGGCTGTAGCGACCTGGTCGATTCTTGCTCAACCGTGGTTTGCCGTCGCGCGGTGGATAATTCCCGCACCGCCGCTGCGTCGAGCTATCCCCGTCAGCCGGGGAAAGAGCTGTGGACAGCCTGGGGAGGCCACGCTGCAGGCCAGGAACGGCGGGATTTGCAGCGGTTCGCTCAGGAAATGACCAGCACCTCCTGGCTTGTGCACAGAGCCTGGGGATGGCCCTGTGGAAAAGGCTGGGAACAACCGCGCCAGCCCAGTCCCGCTGCGCTTTCCGGCGCGCTGGTCGTTTTCTAGGCAGCCTGGCCGCGCCGGCGCATCCCCAGCCAGATGTCCAGGCTGTAGATGAACAGCGCCGCCCAGATGCAGATGAAGGACAGCAGCTTGCTCGCTTCCAGCGTCTCGCCGAACAGCAGCACTGCCTGCAGCAGCACCAGGGTCGGTGCGAGGTACTGCAGGAAGCCCAGGGTGGTGTAGGGCAGGTGGCGGGCCGCCGCGTTGAAGCACAGCAGCGGCACCAGGGTGATGGGCCCGGCGGCGATCAGCCAGAGCGCCTCGCTGCTGCTCCAGAACGCGGGCTGGGTGCTCATCGCCGCCGGATGCAGGAGCAGCCAGCCGAGGGCCAGCGGCAGCAGCAGCCAGGTTTCCACCACCAGGCCCGGCAGGGCGGCCACCGGCGCCTGCTTGCGGATCAGGCCGTAGAAACCGAAGGTCAGCGCCAGCGCCAGCGACACCCAGGGAATGCTGCCCACCTGCCACAGCTGCTGCAGCACACCCAGCGCGGCCAGGCCCACGGCGACCCACTGCAGGCGGCGCAGGCGCTCGCCGAGCAGCAGCATGCCGAGCAGCACGTTGACCAGCGGGTTGATGTAGTAGCCCAGGCTGGCCTCCAGCATGCGCCCGTTGTTCACCGCCCAGACGTACACCAGCCAGTTGCTGGCGATCAGCAGGCCGCTGCCGGTCAGCACCGCCAGGCGCCTGGGGTTGTCGCGCAGCTCGCGCCACCAGCCGGGATGTTTCCACAGGGCCAGCAGCAGCGCGCCGAACAGGGCGGACCAGATCGCACGGTGGGCGATGATCTCCAGTGCCGGCACGACCTGGATGGCTTTGAAGTAGATGGGGAACAGACCCCAGATCAGGTAGGCGGTGATGCCGAGGGTGTACCCGCGCCGCGGGTTGGCGGTGGCCATGGGAGTCCTTGGAGTGGTGCGCAGTGGAGCGATTCTAGCCCCGCCGCCCCGTGGCTGTCCGTTCGGTCAGCATCGGCTTGGGCGACGGCTCTGGCGTCGCGTTTCGGGAGGGATCGATTCGCGACTTCTGGACGGATGGCTCCTGGCCGCCGCCTTCGGCACTCGCCTGATGCGGGAGAGAGGCTTCTGCCGGCCCTCGGGTCCAGCGCAACGAGAGCACCCGGCAAGGCTGCGGATGCCGTATCATGCGGCCCCACGCAGAACCACACTTTGCAAGGGCTACATCCATGCGCATCCTGATCACCGGCGGCGCCGGTTTCATCGGCTCGGCTCTGATCCGCCACCTGATCCGGAATACCGAACACGAGGTGCTCAACCTCGACAAGCTGACCTACGCCGGCAACCTGGAGTCGCTGGTGTCGGTCGCGGACAGCCCGCGCTACCGCTTTCTGCAGGCGGACATCGCCGCCAGCGACGTGGTGGGCGCGGCCCTCGCCGACTTCCAGCCGGACGCCATCATGCACCTGGCCGCGGAGTCGCACGTGGACCGTTCCATCGACGGGCCGGCCGCCTTCATCCAGACCAACATCGTCGGCACCTATGCTCTGCTGGAAGCGACGCGCGCCTACTGGGCGGCGCTGCCGGAAGCGCGCAAAGCGGCCTTCCGCTTCCACCACATCTCCACCGACGAGGTCTACGGCGACCTGCACGGCGTGGACGACCTGTTCACCGAGACCACGCCCTACGCGCCCAGCTCGCCCTACTCGGCGAGCAAGGCCGCTTCCGACCACCTGGTGCGCGCCTGGCAGCGCACCTATGGCCTGCCGGTGCTGCTCACCAACTGCTCCAACAACTACGGCCCCTTCCACTTCCCGGAGAAGCTGATCCCGCTGGTGATCCTCAACGCGCTGGAAGGCAAGCCCCTGCCGGTGTATGGCGACGGCCTGCAGGTGCGCGACTGGCTGTTCGTGGAAGACCACGCCCGCGCCCTGCTCAAGGTGGTGAGCGAGGGGCAGGTCGGCGAGACCTACAACATCGGCGGCCATAACGAGCAGCGCAACATCGACGTGGTGCGCGGCATCTGCGCTCTGCTGGAAGAGCTGGCACCGTCCAAGCCAGCCGGCGTGGTGCGCTACGAGGACCTGATCACCTTCGTCAAGGACCGCCCCGGCCACGACCAGCGCTACGCCATCGACGCCGGCAAGATCCAGCGCGAGCTGGGCTGGGCGCCAGAGGAAACCTTCGCCAGCGGCTTGCGCAAGACCGTGCAGTGGTACCTCGACAATCTGCAATGGTGCCGCCACGTGCAGGACGGCAGTTATCAACGCGAGCGCCTGGGAGCTTCAGCATGAAGGGCATCATCCTCGCCGGAGGTTCCGGCACCCGGCTGCACCCCATCACCCTGGGGGTCTCCAAGCAACTGCTGCCGATCTACGACAAACCGATGATCTACTACCCGGTCTCGGTACTGATGCTCGCCGGCATCCGCGACATCCTGATCATCTCCACGCCCCACGACCTGCCCCAGTTCGAGAAGATGCTCGGCGACGGCAGCCAGTTCGGCGTGCGTTTCAGCTACGCCGAGCAGCCGTCGCCGGACGGCCTGGCCCAGGCGTTCCTGATCGGCGAGGAGTTCATCGGCAGCGATTCGGTCTGCCTGATCCTCGGCGACAACATCTTCCATGGCCAGCATTTCACCGAGCAGCTGCAACGGGCCGCCGGCAATCCTAAAGGCGCCACTGTGTTCGGATACTGGGTCAAGGACCCGGAGCGCTTCGGCGTCGTCGAATACGACGAGCAGGGTCGCGCCATCTCCATCGAGGAGAAGCCCGCCAAGCCCAAGTCCAGCTACGCCGTCACCGGGCTGTACTTCTACGACAACGACGTGATCGACATCGCCAAGGCGGTGAAGCCCTCGCCGCGGGGCGAGCTGGAGATCACCGACGTCAACAACGCCTACCTGAAGCGTGGCGACCTGCGCGTCGAGAAGCTCGGTCGTGGCTTCGCCTGGCTCGACACCGGCACCCACGACAGCCTGCTGGAGGCCTCGCAGTACGTGCAGACCATCGAGCACCGCCAGGGGCTGAAGGTCGCCTGCCTCGAGGAGATCGCCTACCAGCAGGGCTGGATCGACCGCGAATGCCTGCTGCAGCAGGCCAAGGCCTTCGGCAAGACCGGTTATGGCCAGTACCTCTACCAGCTGGCGGGAGAGACGCGGTGAAGGCCATCCCGACCCGGCTCGCGGAGGTGCTGATCCTCGAACCCCGTGTGTTCGGTGACGAGCGCGGCTTCTTCTACGAGAGCTTCAACGCCCGCGCCTTCGAAGAGGCCACCGGCGTGCGCCGGGACTTCGTGCAGGACAACCACTCCCGCTCCGCCCGCGGCGTGTTGCGCGGCCTGCACTACCAGATCGAGCAGCCCCAGGGGAAACTGGTCCGCGTGGTCGCTGGCGAAGTGCTGGACGTGGCCGTGGACATCCGTCGTGGTTCGCCCGGTTTCGGCCAGTGGGTCGGCGTGCGCCTGTCCGCCGAGAACAAGCGCCAGCTCTGGGTGCCGGAAGGCTTCGCCCACGGCTTCGTGGTGCTGAGCGAACACGCCGAGTTCCTCTACAAGACCACCGACTACTACGCGCCGGCCCACGAGCGCTGCATCCGCTGGGACGACCCGGAACTGGCCATCGACTGGCAGTTCGACGGCGTGCCGCAGCTGTCGGCCAAGGACCAGGCCGCGCCCACCCTGCGCGACGCCGAGCTGTTCCCATGAGAGTGCTGATCACCGGCCGCCACGGCCAGGTCTCCCGCGAGCTGCAACTGGCCCTCGGCGCCGAGGCGGAGCTGCTGGTGCTGAGCCACGAACAACTCGACCTGGCCGATGGCGACGCCATTCGCCGCCAGGTGCGCGAGCTGCAGCCGGACCTGCTGATCAACGCCGCGGCCCACACCGCGGTGGATCAGGCCGAGAGCGAGCCCGAGCTGGCCCATACGATCAACGCCAGCGCGCCCGGCGTGCTGGCGGAGGAAGCCGCTGCGCTGGGCGCTCCGCTGATCCACTACTCCACGGACTACGTGTTCGACGGCCGCAAGGCCTCGGCCTACGTCGAGAGCGACGCCACCGGCCCGCTGGGCGTCTACGGCCGCAGCAAGCTGGCCGGCGAGCAGGCGATCCGGGAGGTCGGTGGCCAGCACCTGATCCTGCGCACCAGCTGGGTGTACTCGCTGCACGGGCGCAACTTCCTGCTGACCATGCAGCGCCTGCTGCAGGAGCGCGAGGAACTGCGCGTGGTGGCCGACCAGATCGGCGCGCCGACCTGGGCCGGCACCATCGCCCGCGCCACGGCCGAGCTGGTCCGTCACTGGCGCGAGGGCCGCGTCGGCGCATGGGGCACCTACCATCTGACCGGGCAGGGCGAGACCTCCTGGTTCGGCTTCGCCGAGGCCATTGCGGCCCAGCTGAAGGCCCAGGGCAAGCCCTGCGCGCGCCTGCTGCCCATCGCCACCAGCGACTACCCGACACCGGCGCAACGGCCGGCCAACTCGCGCCTGGACTGCTCGCGCCTGCAGCACGAATGGCAGATCGAGCTGCCCGACTGGCGCCAGGCCCTGCTGGAGTGCCTGAACAGCCCGCGCTGAGGGCTGGCGGTGCATAATGCGCCGATCACCCCGGCGCACCGTCATGACCCAGCCTGCCACTCCCTACCGCCCCCGCTGGCGCAGCCTGATCCTGCTGGCCCTGCTGCTCGTCCCGCTGATGTGGCCGCTGCAGTACTTCGCCGAGCGCTACTACCGTGGCGAGCTGCTCGAGCAGAACCGGCAGACCCTCGACCTGTATGTCGCCAACCTGTACGGCACCCTGCGCCGCTACGAGACGCTGCCCTACATCCTGGCCGACCTGCCGCCCCTGCGGGCGCTGCTGGCCGCGCCGGACGACGATGAGCTGCAGGAGACGGCCAACCTGCTGCTGGACCGGGTGCGCCGCGAGACCGGCGCCGACGTGATCTACCTGATGAGCCCGCAGGGGCTGACCCTGACCTCGTCCAACTGGGACCAGATGGACAGCTTCATCGGTCGCGACTTCACCTATCGCCCGTATTTCCGCGAGGCCCTGGCCGGCAAGCACGGGCGTTTCTTCGGCCTCGGTACCACCTCGCGCAAGCGCGGCTACTTCTTTTCGAGTCCGGTACGCGATGGCGACGAGGTGATCGGTATCCTGGTGGTCAAGGTCGATCTGGACGACTCGGAGCGGCTCTGGGGCAGCACCCCCGAGCAACTGATGGTCACCGACAGCAACGGCGTGGTGATCATCGCCTCGCGCCAGGACTGGCGCTTCCGCGCCACCCGCGAGCTGGACAACGCGGAGCGCGCCGCCATCGTCGCCAACCAGCCCTATCCGACCCAGGCGCCCGCGCCGCTGCGCCTGGACGAGCGCGCCTGGCTGATCCAGAGCCGGGAGCTGGCGGAGAGCGGGCTGACCGTCAGCCTGCTCGCGCCACGCCAGCTGGTGGACCGCCCGGTGCGGACCACCCTGGTGGTGGGCGGTGCGGTGCTGCTGGCCGGGCTGCTGATGCTCGGCCTGCTGCTGCAGCGGCGGCGCCACTACATCGACCGTATCGCGCTGGACGCCAAGGCGCGGCGCGAGCTGGAGATGCGCGTGCTGGAGCGTACCCGCGACCTGGAGACCCTGAACAACCGGCTCAAGGACGAGGTGCTGGAGCGCGAGCAGACCCAGCAGGAGCTGCTGCGCACCCAGGACGAGCTGGTGCAGGCCGGCAAGCTGACCGCGCTCGGCACCATGAGCGCCAGCATCAGCCACGAACTCAACCAGCCGCTGGCGGCGATCCGCAGCTACGCCGACAACGCGGGCGTGCTGCTCGACCACCAGCGCCTGGACGACGCCCGCGGCAACCTGCGGCAGATCAGCGAGCTGACCGGGCGCATGGCCTCGATCATCGCCCACCTGCGCGCCTTCGCCCGGCGCGACCGTCACGCGCCGGAGAGCGTGGCGCTGCAACCGGCGCTGGAGGACGCCCTGGCCCTGGTGGCCAAGCGCCGCCGGGCGCTGGAGGTGGAGCTGATCCGCGACCTGCCGGACGCCACCCTGTGGGTGCAGGCGGGCGAGACGCGGCTGCGCCAGGTGCTCGGCAACCTGCTGTCCAACGCCCTCGACGCCCTCGCCGAGAAGGCGCCGCCCCGGCGCATCTGGCTGAGCGTGGAGACGACCGCGGAGGGCGTCGACCTGACCCTGCGCGACAACGGCCCCGGCTTCAGCGAGCAGGCCCTGGCCCATGCCCGCGAACCCTTCTTCACCACCAAGACCCGCACCCAGGGCCTGGGCCTCGGCCTGGCCATCTGCGAGACGCTGATGCGCGCCCTGGGCGGCGAGCTGCTGCTGGCCAATCACCCGGACGGTGGCGCGCGGGTCACCCTGCGGCTGCGCGGCGCCGAGCCCGGCGCCAACCTGCAACCTCCCGAGGAGTTTTCATGAGTGCCATCGACGACCGCGCCCAGGTCCTGCTGATCGACGACGACGAACACCTGCGCCAGGCCCTGGCGCAGACGCTCGATCTGGCCGGCCTGCGCGTCGAGACCCTGGCCGACGCGCGCGGCGTGGCCGAGCGCATCGCGCCGGACTGGCCGGGCGTGGTGGTCAGCGATATCCGCATGCCCGGCGTGGACGGCATGCAGCTGCTGGAGCAGCTCCACGAGCGGGATGCCGGACTGCCGGTGCTGCTGATCACCGGCCACGGCGACGTGCCGCTGGCGGTGCAGGCCATGCGCGCCGGCGCCTACGATTTCCTGGAGAAGCCGTTCGCCAGCGAGGCCCTGCTCGACGGCGTGCGCCGCGCGCTGGAGCTGCGCCGCCTGGTGCTGGAGAACCGCAGCCTGCGCCTGGCCCTGGCCGACCGCGACGAGCTGGGCGGCCGCCTGATCGGCCAGTCCCCGCCCATGCAGCGCCTGCGCGAGCAGGTGGGCGCGCTGGCCGCCATCCATACCGACGTGCTGATCCTCGGCGAGACCGGTGCCGGCAAGGAGGTGGTGGCCCGCGCCCTGCACGATCTTTCCGCGCGCCGTAAGGGGCCCTTCGTGGCGATCAACGCCGGCGCGCTGGCCGAATCGGTGGTGGAGAGCGAGCTGTTCGGCCACGAGCCGGGCGCCTTCACCGGCGCGCAGAAGCGGCGCATCGGCAAGTTCGAGTTCGCCAACGGCGGCACCTTGTTCCTCGACGAGATCGAGAGCATGAGCCCGGACGTGCAGGTCAAGCTGCTGCGCCTGCTGCAGGAGCGCGTAGTCGAGCGGCTGGGCGGCAACCAGCTGATCCCGCTGGATATCCGGGTGATCGCCGCGACCAAGGAGGACCTGCGCGCCGCCGCGGACCAGGGGCGCTTCCGCGCCGACCTGTACTACCGGCTCAACGTCGCGCCGCTGCGCATCCCGCCGCTGCGCGAGCGTGGCGCGGACATCCTGTTGCTGTTCCAGCACCACGCCGAGGCCGCTGCCCGGCGCCACGGCCTGCCGCCCCGCGAACTGCAGACGGGGCAGCGCGCCCAGCTGCTCAGCCACGCCTGGCCGGGCAACGTGCGCGAGCTGCAGAACGCCGCGGAGCGCTTCGCCATGGGCCTTGACCTGGGCCTGGACCTGCCCGGCGGCGCGTTGCCGGCCGGCGACGACGGGCAGAGCCTGGGCGAGCGGGTGGAGGCCTACGAGAAGGCGCTGATCGCCGCCGAGATGGCCAAGGGGCACAGCTCCGTGCGCAGCCTGGCCGAGGCCCTGGGCCTGCCGCGCAAGACGCTGCACGACAAGCTGCGCAAGCACGGCCTGGATTCCGGCGGCGACGAAGACTAGCGCTTCAGGCTGAGGCGTGCAGGTCCAGCCGGCGCAGCTCGATCCCGGCCGTCAGTTCGTCGAAGCCCGTCGCCGGAGCGTCCCCGGCGCCCTCCAGCAGTACCGCCCGCACCCGGAAGTCGCCCAGGTCCTCCACTTCCAGCAGCAGCGCCTGGATGACGCTGCCGTCGGCCAGGTCCAGCGCGGCCAGCCGCTGCAGCTGCGGCCACACCCGCGCCCCGGCGCCGATGAACAGGTTCGGCCCCTCCAGCCCCAGCTGCTGGGCGACATGGAAGCCGGCGGCGTTGCTCACGCTGTTGACGAACTCGAAGGGCTTGGGCTGGCGCTGCTGCACGCACACGGCGTCGAGCAGCGCGCCCATGGTCGGCCGCGCCGGGTGGCGCGAGGCCAGGTACAGGCCGCAGTCGCTGCGCACCCGGTCCTTGAGCAGGGCGGCGCCGAGCAGGGCCTGGAAGATCAGGCGGTCGATGCGCCGTGGTGGGCTGCTCAGGTACTGGCCCAGGGCGGCTTTCAGCGCCTTGTCGTCGAGCGCGGCGCTGCCGCTGATCTCGCTGGCGGCGATGACGGTCATGACGGTTCTCCCGCAAGACAACCCTGCAGGACCAGGCTGGCGTTGTTGCCGCCGAAGCCGAAGAAGTTGGCCAGCAGCAGGGCATCCGGGGCGATGGCCGTCGGCGTGGCCGGCAGCGGCAGCAGCGCCTCGCCGGCGTAGTCCAGCGCCGGCAGCGCGCCCCGGCGCAGGGCGGCGAGCAGCAGCAGGGGCTCGCTCAGGCCGCAGGCGCCGAGGGTGTGGCCGAGCCAGGGCTTGAGCACGGTCAGCGGTGGCATGGCCTCGGGGTAGAGCAGGCGCATGCCGGCGCTCTCGGCCAGGTCGTTGGCGCCGGTGGCGGTGCCGTGCAGCTTGGCCAGGCCGATCTGCCCGGCCGTGACGCCGGCTGTGTTCAGAGCGCGCTGCATCACCCAGTCGATGTGGCTGCCGTCCTCGCGGGTGGTGGTCAGGCTGCTGGTGTCGCAGGCGCTGAAGCCGCCGAGCAGTTTGCCCAGCGGTGCCGGGCCGGGCTCCGGGCCGAGCAGGGCAGCGCAGTAGCATTCGCCGAGGATCAGGCCGTCGCGCTGCGGGTGAAAGGGACGGTAGGCGCCGCTGGGGCTGGTCAGGTCGAGGGCGCCGAAGCCCTGTTGGGCGATGGCGCTGGGTGTCTCGAAGGCCAGCACCAGCACTCGGGCGTACTGGCCGGCGCTGATCAGCCGCGCGCCGTAGAGCAGGCCGTTGGCGGCGCTGGTGCAGGCGGTGTTGAGGGTGAAGGCGTCGAGGAAGCCGTGGCGCTGGCGCAGCCGCTCGGCCATCAGGTCCAGCGGCGTGGAGTGCTCGAAGCGGAAGCCGTCTTCCTCGGCCGCCCGCGCCTCCAGCTCGGTGATGTCCAGCGCGGTGCTGGCGACGATCAGCAGGCAGTCGTCGGCCGGCGCGTCGTCCAGGGTCTCGGCCAGCAGGCGATCCAGGCGTGCATCCAGCGTCTCGTCGCCGGCCACGGCGAAGTAGGGGCGCTCCTGCCGCAGCTCATGCAGCAGGAACGGGCGCGGCTGCGGCTTGCGGTCGGCCAGCAGGTTGCCCGCCACTTCGCCCAGGTCGGCGCCCAAGGCGCTGTGCAGGGCGCCGCGCTGCAGGTAGACCGGCTTCACCGCTGCTTACGGATAAAGGCGGCGATGTCGGCGATGCTGGCGAGGATCTTGCGGCCGTCCTTGGCGCCCTCAATGCGTACGCCGTAGTGCTGCTGCAGGGCCAGCGACACCTGCAGGGCGTCCAGGCTGTCCATTTGCACGCGGCTCTTGGCGCCGAACAGCGGCTCGTCATCGCTGATGCTCTGCCAGTCGATATCGTCTTCCTTGTCGCACTCACGAATCAGCAGTTGCTTGAGTTGTTGTTCTAGTCGTTCGTCCATTGCGTTTGCTGCACTCGTCTGCGGAACAGAAGCCAGCCACCGCCGCCCAGCAGGGCAGCCATCAGCAGCAGGCGGAAACAGTAGGGGGCGATGTCGGCGAGCGAGCCCTGGCCCACCAGCAGGGTGAGGAAGGCGTCCAGCGCCCAGCTCATCGGCGAGACTTCCGCCAGCTGGCCCATGGCCGCCGGCATCACGCTCTTGGGTACCATGATGCCGCCCAGCGCGGCGAGGATGATATTGATCCCGCCGCCGAGCAACAACGCCTGTTCGGCGCTGCGCGCCAGGCCGGCCAGCAGCAGGCCGAGGCCGCAGGTGGCGAGGGTCAGGCTGATGGCAAGTAGCAGATAGGCCGCCGGGCTGCCGGGCAGGGTCAGGCCCTGCAGGCCGAGCAGCGGCAGGCCGTAGACGCCGATGGCCAGCAGCAGGGCGAACTGCACCAGGTTGATGGCGAGATACGGCAGCAGCTTGCTCAGGGCCAAAGTGGCCAGGCTCAGGTCGAGAGCGCGGAAGCGCAGCAGCGCGCCGCTCTGCTGCTCGCGCTGGAAGCCGCCGGCCATCGGCAGTGCGACGAAGAACATGCCGAAGATCAGCCAGGCCGGCACGCTCAGCTGGCTGGCGTTGGCCCGGCCGCTGAGGTCGCCGCTGGCCAGCAGCTCGTGTTCCTCGACCCGGCTCTGGGTGCGCTGCTGCACCAGGGCCAGGCGCTCGGCCAGCGGCAGCCTGGCGTCCACGTCGCCACTGTCCTCAAGGAAGGCGAGCAGACGGGTCTGGGCCAGGGCGATGCGCACCGCGCCGCGCAGGTGCTGGCGCGACAGCTTGTCCAGCTGCGGCGGGAAGCTCAGGGCCAGCCCCGGCTGCTCGTCTTGCAGCAGGGTGTCGGCGAAGTCGGCCGGCAGGTCGATCCGCGTGCTGCGCGCATCGCCGTGGTCCAGCAGCTCGCTGCCCGGCAGCTGGGCGGCCAGGGCGGCGTGGAAGAATTCGCTGTAGGCGCTGGCCTGGGGCGTTTCCAGCGTCAGGCGCAGGGCCGGCGGCTTGTCCTGCAGGTAGTTGGACATGGCGCCGGCCATCAGCACCAGGAACAGGGTCGGCATGATGAACAGCACGGCCAGCGCGTGGGGGTCGTGCAGCAGCAGGAGGAATTCCTTGCGCACCAGGGCCAGCAGCCTCATAGGCGGCCTCCGTTGAGGCGCAGGTAGAGCTGTTCCAGCGACGGGCGGCCGAAGCGCAGCAGGCGCGGCAGTCCGGGCCGGTCGGCGAGGAAGCGGGTGATCTCCAGCAGCTGCGGGCCATCCAGGGCAGGAATGCGCAGGCCGCCCGGCAGCGGCTCGGCCACCAGGTGCAGGCGCGCCAGCAGCTCTTGCAGGCCGGCCGGCTCGGCGTCCTGCCATTCCAGCAACAGGCCGTGGCCGTCGTCGAGCAGCTGGCGGCTGTCCAAGTCCAGGCGCACCCGGCCTTCGTGCAGCAGCAGGATGCGCTGGGCGACCCGCTCGACCTCGTCCAGGTAGTGGCTGGTGTAGATCACCCCGTGGCCCTCGGTGGTCAGCCGCTCCACGGCGGCCAGCAGCAGCTGGCGGCTGGCGGCGTCGACGCCGACCGTGGCCTCGTCGAACAGGTACAGGCGCGCCGGTTGCAGCAGGCCGATGGCGAAGTTCAGGCGGCGCTGCTCGCCGCCGGACAGGCGCGCGGCGCGGCGCGGCAGCTTGTCTGCCAGGGCGGTGCTGGCGATGCACAGTTCCAGGCGGCGGGCGCGCTCGGCGCCGCGCAGGCGGTAGAGGTCGGCGAACAGTTCGAGGTTCTCGCGCACCTTCAGCTCGGCATAGAAGGCCAACTGCTGCGGCACCAGGCCGAGGCTGCGCTCGCCGTTCCAGCGGATTTCGCCCCGCTGCAGCGGCAGCACGCCGGCCAGCAGGGACAGCAGGGTGGTCTTGCCGGCGCCGTTGCTGCCGAGCAGGCCCAGACACTGGCCGGCCTGCAACTGCAGGTCGATGCCCTGCAGGGCCGGGGCATCGGCGCCGGGGTAGCGGTGGGAAAGGTCGATCAGCTCAAGCACGGACCAGCACCAGCAGGAGCTTGCCGTCCAGCAGCAGGCGCTGCCCGGCGTGGATGCTGAAGGCGTAGAGGGCGCCGGCCGGGCTCAGCGCCTCCTGAGTGGCGGCGACACGCAGCTCGCCCTCGCGGCGTGGCGGGTCGAAGTGCAGTTGCAACTGGGACAGCTTGCCCACCAGCGCCATGTCGATGGCGCTATCCTCGCCATATAGGGCACCATGCGCGGCGCACAGCTGGGCGGCGGCCTCGAACAGCAGGCAGGGCGAGGCGTCCGCGCCGAAGGCCGCCAGGTGGTGCCAGGCGGACAACCCCTCGATGCGGCCGGAGTCGTGGCCGAGCAGGGCGTCCAGCCACAGGGCGGGGCCCTGGTGCGGCAGCAGGCTGTGCAGTTGGGTGCGGTCCATTGCGTACGCCAGGAACTGTGAGGCCGGCAGTGTATCAGAGGCCTGGACGCGGCTGGCGAAGCGGCAGAGGGAGGAACGAGGGATGTGGATGCAGGTGGTGGGTTTTCTGGTCGGTTCGCTGATATTGCTCGGCATTTCCTGGCGCACGCTGCGCAACCCCCGGTCCCACGGCTTCTATCGCTTCCTCGCCTGGGAGGCGATGCTGGCGCTGCTGGTGCTCAACGCACCGGTCTGGTTCGAGGACCGCTACGCGCTGCACCAGAAGGTGTCCTGGGTGCTGCTGTTCGGTTCGCTGACCGTGTTGTTCCTCGGCCTCTACCAGCTGCGCCGCGACGGCCGGCCCGGCGAGCAGCGCCAGGACGACGAGCTGTACGCTTTCGAGCGCACCTCGCGGCTGGTCACCGGCGGCATCTACCGCTTCATCCGCCATCCGCTGTTCTGTTCGCTGCTGCTGCTGACCTGGGGCATCGTCTGGAAGGACCTGCACGGCGTCACCCTGCTCTTGGGCCTGGTGGCCAGCGTGCTGCTCTACCTGGCTGCGCGACGCGACGAGGCCGAATGCCTGGACTACTTCGGCGAGGCCTACCGCGAATACATGGGGCGCAGCCGGATGTTCATCCCCTACGTCTTTTAGCAGACGTAGGGCGGGTGAAACCCGCGTATTCCGAACTGAAACGCGGGTTTCACCCGCCCTACGGTCATTCCCAGTCCAGCCGCGCCAGCTTCCACTCGTCGCCCTCCCGCCACCATTCCAGCTTCACGCTGTAGTGGCGGGCGCTGTCCGGGATCAGTCCCTCGGCGCCGGTCAGGGCCACCTCGGCGCGGGTGTGGCCCCGGTCGCTGTAGGTGGGGTCGAGTTCGCTGCGGGTGCCGATGGCGATCACCCGCACCTGCTTGTGGCGCAGGAACAGCAGCGCCATGGTGCGCCGCGCCCAGTCCCGGTCGAATTCCTGGCGGGCGCTGAATTGCGGGTGCAGCAGGTCCAGTACCTCGTCGCTGCGCTTGGCCTCCAGCTCGTCCTGCAGGCGCTGGACGGTCGCCTCCAGCTCGGCCTGCGGATCGCTTGGCGCACAGCCGACGAGCAAGGCGCAGATCAGCAGAAAAGGCAGGGCAAATCGCTGGGTAGGCATGTTCAACTCCCGATTCATGGTTATGATGCCCGGCAGGGTCGGTCCGAGGTGGACCCAGGGAAACTACGCACAGACTCGGGAGTGCGCCATGCTGACTTTGTATCCGGAGATCAAACCCCACGCCCGCCATGAACTGGCGGTGGCGGAGCCGCACGTCCTCTACGTGGACGAGAGCGGTTCTCCGGACGGCCTGCCGGTGCTGTTCGTCCACGGCGGCCCCGGCGCCGGCTGCGATGCCGCCAGCCGTCGCTACTTCGATCCCAACCTGTATCGCATCATCACCTTCGACCAGCGCGGCTGCGGCCGTTCCACCCCGCACGCCAGCCTGGAGGGCAACACCACCTGGGACCTGGTGGCCGACATGGAGCGCATCCGCGAGCACCTGGGCATCGACAAGTGGGTGCTGTTCGGCGGCTCCTGGGGCTCGACCCTGTCCCTGGCCTATGCCCAGAGCCATCCGGATCGCGTGCATGCGCTGATCCTGCGCGGCATCTTCCTGTGCCGCCCGCAGGAGTTCGACTGGTTCTACCAGGAGGGCGCCAGCCGCCTGTTCCCCGATTACTGGGAGGACTACGTGGCGCCGATCCCGGCCGAGGAGCGCGGCGACCTGATGCAGGCCTTCTACAAGCGTCTCACCGGGCCGGACCAGATCGCCCAGATGCACGCGGCCAAGGCCTGGTCCTGCTGGGAGGGCCACACCGCCACCCTGCGGCCCAATCCGCAGGTGGTCGACCGTTTCACCGAGCCGCATCGCGCCCTGTCGATCGCACGCATCGAGTGCCACTACTTCGTCAATAACGCCTTCCTCGAGGAAGACCAGTTGCTGCGCGACATGCCGAAGATCGCCCATCTGCCGGGCGTGATCGTGCACGGCCGCTACGACGTGATCTGCCCGCTGGACAACGCCTGGGCCCTGCACCAGGCCTGGCCCAACAGCGAGCTGCAGATCATCCGCGACGCCGGCCATGCCGCCGCAGAGCCGGGCATCACCGATGCCTTGGTGCGCGCCGCCGACCAGATGGCCAGGCGACTGCTCGACCTGCCCCTAGAAGACGCGTGAAGCTGCTGATCCAGCGGGTGCGTGGCGCCCGCGTCGAAGTTGCGGGAGAGATCGTCGGCGCCATCGACCAGGGCCTGCTGGTGCTGGTCGGCATCGAGCCGCAGGACGACGCGGCGACCCTCGCCAAGGGCCTTCAGCGGTTGCTCAACTACCGGGTGTTCTCCGACGCTGTGGGCAAGATGAACCTGTCGCTGACCGATGTGAGCGGCGGGCTGCTGCTGGTCTCCCAGTTCACCCTGGCCGCCGACACCAAGAGCGGCCTGCGCCCGAGCTTCTCCAGCGCGGCGCCGCCGGCCCAGGGCCTGGCCCTGTTCGAGCAACTGGTGGCCCTGGCCCGCGAACAGCATCCGCAGGTGGCCACCGGCCGCTTCGGCGCGGACATGCAGGTACACCTGGTCAATGACGGGCCGGTGACCTTCCTGCTTGAGGTCTGAGCGCTTCGCTACCGGTCGTCGGCGCGGCGACCTGGCCCGATTCCTGCCTGCTTTGCGACTCGCCATCCACTGTCCGGGCGGTTAGGATTGCCCGCCTTGCCCCGGTGTCCGTGGGGGCGCGTCCTTGAAAATCGAGTTGTCCCCTAGGAGATAGGAATGAAGAAGTTTCTCGCATCTCTGCTGCTTTCCGCCTGTGCGGTGACCGGCCTGGCGCACGCCGGCATGGTCGACGATGCGGTCAAGCGCGGCACCCTGCGCGTCGGCATGGACCCGACCTACATGCCGTTCGAGATGACCAACAAGCGCGGCGAGATCATCGGTTTCGAAGTCGACCTGCTGAAGGCCATGGCCAAGGCCATGGGCGTCAAGCTGGAACTGGTGTCTACCAGCTACGACGGCATCATCCCGGCCCTGCTCACCGACAAGTTCGACATGATCGGCTCCGGCATGACCGTGACCCAGGAGCGCAACCTGCGGGTCAACTTCCCCGAGCCCTTCATCGTGGTCGGCCAGACCCTGCTGATCCGCAAGGAGCTGCAAGGCGAGATCAAGTCCTACAAGGACCTTAACGACACCAAGTACCGCATCACCTCGAAGATCGGCACCACCGGCGAGATGGTCGCCAAGCGCCTGATCGCCAAGGCCCAGTACCACGGCTTCGACAACGAGCAGGAAGCGGTGATGGACGTGGTCAACGGCAAGGCCGACGCCTTCATCTACGACGCGCCGTACAATGTGGTGGCGGTGAACAAGGCCGGCGCCGGCAAGCTGGTGTTCCTCGACGAGCCGTTCACCTTCGAGCCGCTGGCCTTCGGCCTCAAGAAGGGCGACTACGACAGCATCAACTGGATCAACAACTGGCTGCACCAGATCAAGCACGACGGCACCTACGAGCGCATCCACACCAAGTGGTTCAAGAAGAACGACTGGCTGAAAGAGATGGAATAAGCCCCGCGTCGGACTTCGGTCCTCGCTGGTGACGACAGGCCCGGCCCACAAGGTCGGGCCTGTTTCTGTTCCCCGCCATGAGCGAGATTTCCCGTGATTAGAAAACATCGTCGTACCTGGCCCTGGCACATCCTCACCGGGCTGATCCTGGCCCTGGTGGCCTGGGGCCTGTGGTACTCCACCTCGCTGATCTCCTACGAGTGGCACTGGAACCGCGTGCCGCAGTACTTCGCCTACCAGGCCGAGGAAGCCCAGCGCGCCGCCGACTACGGCAGTGTCAGCGCCGTCACCGAAGCGGACGATCTGAGCCGCGTGACCCTGACCGCCGAGGGCGGCGAGGAGCAGGTGCTCGAAGTCGCCAGCGACAGCCTGCGGGTGGCCGAGGGCGACGATGTCAGCGAGGGCGACGAGATCGGCGTCACCCGCCAGTGGGCCGCCGGCCCGCTTCTCTGGGGCCTGTGGACCACCCTGTGGATCTCCGTGGCCTCCGGGGCGATGGCACTGGTGATCGGCCTGGTCACCGGCCTGTGCCGGTTGTCCAGCAACCCGACCCTGCGCGACCTGTCCACCGTCTACGTCGAGCTGGTGCGTGGCACGCCGCTGCTGGTGCAGATCTTCATCTTCTACTTCTTCATCGGCACCGTGCTCAACCTGTCCCGCGAGTTCGCCGGGGTCGCCGCACTGGCGCTGTTCACCGGCGCCTACGTCGGCGAGATCGTCCGTGCCGGCGTGCAGTCGGTGGCCCGCGGCCAGGGCGAGGCGGCGCGTTCGCTGGGCCTGACCGCCGGCCAGTCGATGCGCCACGTGATCCTGCCGCAGGCCTTCAAGCGCGTGCTGCCGCCGCTGGCCGGGCAGTTCATCAGCCTGGTCAAGGACACCTCGCTGGTCTCGGTGATCGCCATCACCGAACTGACCAAGAGCGGCCGCGAAGCCATCACCACCTCGTTCTCCACCTTCGAGATCTGGTTCTGCGTCGCCGCGCTCTACCTCGTCATCAACCTGCCGCTGTCGCAAATCGCCAGCCGCCTGGAGCGGAGGCTCGGGAAAAGTGATTGAAGTCCGCAACCTGGTGAAAGTCTTCGACGCCCGCGGCCACGAAGTACGCGCGGTGGACAACGTCAGCACCACCGTCCGGCGTGGCGAGGTGGTGGTGGTGATCGGTCCGTCCGGCTCCGGCAAGTCCACCTTCCTGCGCTGCCTCAACGGCCTGGAGGAGCTTGACGATGGCTCGGTGAGCATCGACGGCGTCGACCTGGCCAACCCGAAGACCGACGTGAACGCCTACCGCCGCGAGGTGGGCATGGTGTTCCAGCACTTCAACCTGTTCCCGCACATGACCGTGCTGGAGAACCTGTGCCTGGCGCAGAAGATCGTGCGCAAGCGCGGCAAGGCCGAGCGCGAGGCCAAGGCTCAGGCGCTGCTGGCCAAGGTCGGCATCGCGCAGAAGGCCCACGAGTACCCGTCGCGCCTGTCCGGCGGCCAGCAGCAGCGCGTAGCCATCGCCCGCGCCCTGTGCATGGAGCCCAAGGTGATGCTGTTCGACGAGCCGACCTCGGCCCTCGACCCGGAAATGGTCGGCGAGGTGCTGGACGTGATGAAGCAGCTGGCCCAGGAAGGCATGACCATGGTCTGCGTCACCCACGAAATGGGCTTCGCCCGCGAGGTGGCCGACCGCGTGCTGTTCTTCGACCATGGCAAGCTGCTGGAAGACGCGCCGCCGGCACAGTTCTTCGCCCAGCCGCAGGATGCGCGGGCGCAGAGCTTCCTGCGCCAGGTGCTGTAGGGCGTTCTCGCCGGGGCTTGGGCGTCACTCCTGCGCGTGAGCGTCCGGCTCGGGCACACGCAGGCGCAGCAGGGTCCGGTCGTGTACCAGTATTTCGTCGCCAGAGGGAGAGATGGCCAGCAGGCGGGGGAAGGTGTCGGTGGCGATCCGTCCCAGCAGTTTTCGGCTGGGGATGTCCCATACCTCGACGGCATCCTGCTGGCTGGAGATGGCCAGTCGCCCGTTGGCGGAGAGCGCCATGGCCAGCACGTTGTTGTTCATCTCCAGCTCGAAGGTGCGCTGGTAAGGCTCGACCTGGTAGACCTGCACGCGCTTGCGCCATGCGGCGGCGAAATGATCACCGGCGGGATCGGTGACCAGCTCGACGTTGCCATCGCTGGCGAACCAGGGCGCGCGGCCGCAGTGTTGCACCGGTTTCAGCTCGGGCAGTGGCCAGACCCGGCATGCACCATCCGAATCCTGTGCCACGACATGGCGGCTGCCGCGCGTGAGCACGATTTCTCCGGGAGAGATGCCGAGCTTCCACTGGATGCTGTTGTCGCTGAGCGGGTCGTAGAGCATCGCCCAATTGCTGGGGTAGCTGCGTGAGAAGATCTTGCCGCTGTCTGTCAGGGCATAGTCGAAGCCGGCGGGGCTGAATGTTCTGACGGGATATTCCTGGCCGGTATGCCAGTTGACCAGGGTGTCAGGGTAGTTGATGTAGGTGCGGTTCGCGCGAACCGGGCGAGTGTCGCTTAAACCGGGGGGGCGGTGGGTATGCAGGCGCTTGGGTGGGTTTATCTGCTGGATGTTCACCCGGAAATCGTGGGGTTTGTTACGCATATCCCCAGCAGCGTAGTAATAGGTGTTGTCGTCAATGATGCCTGCATACCAGAGGTGAGGAATCGTAGAGCTTTTGGGATCTCCTGTTGGATTTCCGATGAAGAGCGACTCAATGGGTTCTTTCGTGACCAAGGCTGCGGTTTTGACCTGGAAGATGTCCACACCGGCGTACAGATCGCCTATCAGGTAGTGTTCACCGTCCGGGGTATAGGCCATCGTTTTCGGGGCCTGGGAGGTCGATCCGCTGCTGATGGGGATCAGCGGCTTGGCGCTGGCGCGCTGGCTCTCGATATCGTCGTCGCCCAGGGCATGGTTTGTGACCAGTCCGAAAGCCAGAAGAGATAGGGGGATGAGTCGCAGCATGGTGATGTCTCGCGAATGGTTATAGGACTACGTGCACGTAGCCGTAGAAGTACGGCAGGAACTGCCTGACGGTGAGGTTCGCGATCCTGTGGCTGGAGCGGCGATTGCCATCGCCCCAGGTGTAGCATTCGAACTCCAGGAGGGAGTCGAGAAAACTATCCGAGCCGTAGGCGGAGGGCGCCCAGCAGAAGCTGGATCTGCCGACCCGGATGGGAGAGCACAGCACGATCCAGTGGTCGGGCGTGCCCAGAAGGGTTTTCGGAGTGCCCTTGTTCAGCTTGTTGAGCGGTACTTCTCCTCCGACAGGACCGATGATCGCTGCGCGGATCAGCAGGCAGACCAGCCCGCCCATGCCAAAGTGCTGATTGGCCTCCATCAGGGTCTTGGCCGAGCCGCCGAAAACATAGTTGACCTTGCTGTCGGCGCCGCTGAACAGGCCGCAGGATTCGAACCACTCGACCATCTGACCGGCCATGGTGATACCGGCTATTTGCGAATCACCGCTGTTCATACTCAACAAGCCGTTGGATGAGTCGCGCAGGCTGGCCAGCGCCACCCAGTCCACTGGGTGCATTCCTGGCGCCGAGCCATTGCGGCAGGCCTGGCTGGGCTTGACGTGCAGTTGCCCCAGTTTCGCTTCGCCATGGAGCAGCAGTTCCGCCACGTAGCGCTTGTAGACTTCCTTGTGATGTTTGGCCAAGCAGTACATGAAAGCGGCCGGACCACAGAGAGGTGCAAGACCTTGAGCAATGTGGTGCGGGTTTTCGGCGCGCGTATTGATGGCTTCAACCAGGCCAGTGTTGGTATGTGCGCAGACAAAGGCGAGATCGGGATATCCCACACCTGGTGCGTTCAGGAACTCTTCAACGGACGGTTTCTTCGACATGGCGCAATCCTTTGCGTTGGCGGGAGCTGTTTTTCCTGGCGGCTGTGATCAAGGCGAGGGCAAGATCGATCCGGCGTAGGAGGGGTTCCAGCTTCCGTGCTGGCCATAGAGGCGGGTGAGATTCGTTTCCACTGCATTTCAGGGCAGTGACATTCTGCACAGCGCGCCCGGACTTTCCATGGGCCTCGTCACGCTTTGGGGCGTGCTTGAGTGCTCCGAGGCGAATCTCAGAACAGCCGCGCCAGCAGCGCCGTGACCGCCGTTTCCACCCGCAGGATGCGCTCGCCCAGCTGCACCGGCGCGAGTCCTGCTTCGCGCAGTTTGTCCACCTCGTAGGGAATCCAGCCGCCTTCCGGGCCGATGGCCAGGGTGACGGGGGCGGTCACTGCGCGGGGGCAGGGCGGGAAGTCGCCGGGGTGGCCGACCAGGCCCAGGGTGCCGGTTGCGATGGCCGGCAAGCGGTCTTCGACGAAGGGCTTGAAGCGTTTTTCGATGACGACCTCGGGCAGCACCGTGTCGCGGGCCTGTTCCAGGCCGAGGATCAGTTGCTCGCGGATGGCGGCGGGTTCGAGGAAGGGGGTCTGCCAGAAGCTCTTTTCCACTCGGTAGCTGTTGAGCAGCACCAGGCGCGGCACTCCCATGGACGCCACGGTCTGCAGCACACGCTTGAGCATCTTGGGGCGTGGCAGGGCCAGCAACAGTGTCAGGGGCAGCTTGGCCGGTGGCGGTTGATCCAGCTCGATGCGCAGCTCGGCGTGGCGCTCGTCCAGCGCCAGCAGCGTACCGCGGCCCATCGCGCCTCCGAGGCGGCCGACCCGCAGCTGGTCGCCGGTCTCGGCGCGATGCACTTCGTGCAGGTGCTTGAGGCGCCGGCCTTCGAGCACGGCGCGGTCTGCCGCGACGAAGTCGGCGTCCTCCAGCAGCAGCAGGTTCATTGCAGCGGTGCGGGTGGCTGGTCGTCGGGTTGGTCTTCGGGCTGGGCTTCCTCATGGTCGCTGCGCTTGCGCACCAGGCCGCCGAAGAACACGCCGACCTCGAACAACAGCCACATGGGTACGGCCAGCAACGTCTGCGAGAAGATGTCCGGCGGGGTGAGGACCATGCCGACCACGAAGCAGCCGACGATCACGTAGGGCCGGCTCTTGCGCAGGGTGTCGATGTCGACGATGCCGACCCAGAGCACCAGGAAGGTCGCCACCGGTATCTCGAAGGCCACGCCGAAGGCGAAGAACAGGGTCAGGACGAAGTCCAGGTATTCGTTGATGTCCGTCATCATCGCCACCCCGTCCGGGGTCACGCTGGCGAAGAAGTGGAACATCAGCGGGAAGACCAGGAAGTAGGCGAAGGCCATGCCGCCGTAGAACAGGAAGATGCTGGAAACCAGCAGCGGCAGGGCGACGCGCTTCTCGTGCTTGTACAGCCCTGGGGCGATGAAGCCCCATACCTGGTACAGGATGATCGGCACGGCGAGGAACAGCGAGCACCAGGCCGTCAGCTTGAACGGGGTGAGGAAGGGCGATGCGACGCCGGTGGCGATCATCGTCGCGCCTTCCGGCAGGTAGGCACGCAGCGGCGCCGAGACGAAGGTGTAGATGTCCTGGGCGAAGTAGAACAGCCCGGCGAACGCGATGAAGATGGCGATCACGCAGCGCAGCAGGCGCGAGCGCAGCTCGGTGAGGTGCGCTACCAGGGGCATCTCGGTATTCGGATCGGTCATGGCTGGCGCGGCGGCTCCGGGTTGGCCGGGGGAGTGGCGTTGTCGGCGGGCGCGGGCTGAGCCGCGGGCGGCACTTCCTGCGGGGTGGCCGCCGTCGGCTCGGGCGCGACCGGCGTCGGCGGCTGGATCGACTGCTTCAGCTCGCGCTCTAGTTGCAGGATCTGCTCGTTGTGCAGCTGCCGGCGGATTTCATCGGCGCCGACTTCGCGCTCCACTTCCGCCTTGATGGCGTTGAAGCTGCGCTTCAGGCGGCCGATCCACAGGCCGGCGGTGCGCACGGCGCCGGGCAGGCGCTCGGGGCCGAAGACGATCAGCGCCACCAGCCCGACCAGCAGCAGTTCCGAAAAGCCGATATCGAACACGCGTCAGTCCTTGCGCGCCGGCTCTTCGACCTTCTGCGCCTGGGCATCGATGGTCTGCGGCTTGTGCAGCTGTTCGCTGGCAGCCGGGGCCGGCTGTTGCGGCTCGGGTTTCTCGTCGTCGGTGTTCATCGCCTTGCGGAAGCCCTTGATGGTCTCGCCCAGGTCGGAGCCCAGGTTCTTCAGGCGCTTGGTGCCGAATACCAGCACCACCACGATCAGGATGACGACCCAGTGTTTCCAGTCAAAAATGCCCATGCAATCAGTCCTCGCAATGAATTCAGGAAGTGGGGCGCGCCGCTTTCTCGTCGTGCCCGGAAAGGCCGAAGCGCCGGTCCAGCTCGTCCAGCACGGCCTGCGGGTGCTGGCCGAGGGCGGCGAGCATGACCAGGCTGTGGAACCAGAGGTCGGCGGTTTCGTAGATCAGGTCGCTGCAGTCGCCGCTGGCGGCGGCGTCCTTGGCCGCCAGGATGGTCTCGACCGACTCCTCGCCGACCTTCTCCAGGATCTTGTTCAGGCCCTTGTGGTACAGGCTGGCCACGTAGGAGCTGTCCGGCGCCGCGCCCTTGCGCGCCTCCAGCACCTCGGCCAGGCGGGTCAGGGTGTCACTCATGCTTGTGTTCCTGGTAGATGGCGTGCGGGTCTTTCAGCACCGGGTCGACGGTGTGCCACGCACCGTGCTCGAAGACCCGGTAGAAGCAGCTTTCGCGCCCGGTGTGGCAGGCGATGCCGCCGAGCTGCTCGACCAGCAGGATGATCACGTCGGCATCGCAGTCCAGGCGCAGCTCGTGCAGCTTCTGCACGTGACCGGACTCCTCGCCCTTGCGCCACAGCTTGCCACGGGAACGTGACCAATAGATGGCGCGCTGCTCGGCGGCGGTGAGCGCGAGGGCTTCGCGGTTCATCCAGGCCATCATCAGCACCCGCCCGGTCTTGTGGTCCTGGGCGATGGCGGGAACCAGGCCATCCTCGTTCCAGTTGATTTCGTCGAGCCAGTCGGTCATTTCTGCATTCCGCCCGTTTCGGGGCTCTTTCCAGGGCGCTTGCGTACGCCGGTTATGAAAGGCCAAGTGTGCCAGCCATGGACGGCACTGGCTATCGGCGCAGGATCAATGCCAGGCCGGCGCCGAGGCTGAGCCAGGCGGCCCAGGCCGCCGGGGCGAGCACAAGTCCCTGGCTGACTCCGCCGGCCACCAGCGCCGCGCCGAGCAGGCGCAGCGGCCACGGGTTGCGCTGCTCGCGCCACGGCGCCGGCGGGTCGCTGGCGTGGGGTTGGCTCATGCGTTCGAGCAGGTCACGGGTCATGTTGGCGAGGTGCGGCACCTGCTCGACCTGGGTCTGCAGGTTGTGCAGCAGGTTGCGCGGGCTGACCCGCTCGCGCATCCAGCGCTCAAGGAACGGCTGCGCGGTGTTCCACAGGTCCAGGTCCGGGTACAGCTGACGGCCCAGGCCCTCGATGTTGAGCAGGGTCTTCTGCAGCAGGACCAACTGCGGCTGCACTTCCATGTTGAAGCGGCGCGCGGTCTGGAACAGGCGCAGCAGCAGCTGGCCGAAGGAGATGTCTTTCAGCGGCCTCTCGAAGATCGGCTCGCAGACGGTGCGGATGGCCGCCTCGAACTCGTTGACCTTGGTTTCCGCCGGCACCCAGCCGGAGTCGATGTGCAGCTGCGCCACCTTACGGTAGTCGCGCTTGAAGAAGGCCAGCAGGTTGCGCGCCAGGTAGTCCTGGTCCTCGTCGGTGAGGCTGCCGACGATGCCGCAGTCGATGGCGATGTACTGCGGGCTCCAGGGCGTGCGGGTGGCGACGAAGATGTTGCCGGGGTGCATGTCGGCGTGGAAGAAGCTGTCGCGGAACACCTGGGTGAAGAAGATTTCCACGCCGCGCTCGGCCAGCAGCTTCATGTTGGTGCGCTGGTCGGCCAGGGTCGCCAGGTCGGTTACCGGCACGCCGTAGATGCGCTCCATCACCAGCACCTTGGGTCGGCACCAGTCCCAGTGCACCTGGGGCACGTAGAGCAGCGGCGAGCCCTCGAAGTTGCGCCGCAGCTGGCTGGCGTTGGCCGCCTCGCGCAGCAGGTCGAGTTCGTCGTAGATGGTCTTCTCGTAGTCGGCCACCACTTCCACCGGGCGCAGGCGACGGGCGTCGGCCGAGGCCTTCTCGGCGATGCGTGCGGCGAGGAACAGCCAGGCCAGGTCGGAGCGGATGATCGGCCGCAGGCCGGGGCGGATCACCTTGACCACCACTTCCTCGCCGCTCTTGAGCTGCGCCGCGTGAACCTGGGCCACCGATGCGGAGGCCAGCGGGGCCACGTCGAAGCGGGCGAAGGCGGCGTCGATGCTCACGCCGAGCTGCTGTTCGATCAGCGCCACCGCGTGTGCCGGGTCGAAGGGCGGCACCTGATCCTGCAGACGTGCCAGTTCGTCGGCCACATCCGGCGGCAGCAGGTCGCGGCGGGTGGACAGCAGCTGGCCGAACTTGATGAAGATCGGGCCGAGGTCTTCCAGCGCCAGGCGCAAGGCTTCACCGCGGCTGCGCTCGAGCGGCTGGCGCGGCAGCCAGCGCCAGGGCAGGGCGAAGCGCAGGGCGCGCATCCAGGTGGGCAGCGGCAGGGTCAGCAACAGGTCGTCCAGGCGATAGCGGATGACCACGCGCAGAATGCGCAACAGGCGGCGGGCAGCGAGCAGGCTCATGGGTTCTTGTTCAGGTTGCGTGCGAGGCGGTCGATGCGCGCGTCGAGGCGATCGAGGGCCAGCTTGAGGTCGTCCAGTTCGTCGAAGCGGGCCTGGGCTTCGCGCTCGCCGACCAGGCTGCGCGACTCCTCGGCCAGGTAGTCGGCCAGGGTCTGGCGCAGGCTGTCCAGGCTGTCGCCGGCCCAGTTCACGCGGCTGCGCAGGTGGCCGGCGAGCAGCTGGCTGCCGACCGGGCCGAGCCAGCGCGAGAGTTCGTATTCCCAGTCCAGCTCCAGGTTCTGGAGGATGCCGGCCAGCTCCAGCAGCACGGCGCTGTCACCGCTGAGGGTGACTTCCGGGCGGTGCAGGATGGCGGTCTTGTCCTTGGCCAGAGCCAGGCGCAGCAGGCTGCCGGCCGGGGCGCTGAGGATGCAGTCGGCCTCACCCCACTGGCTGGCCAGTTGCAGGCCGTCCGCGCCAGGAAGGATGAACAGCTTGAGCGCCGGACTCTGGCAGTCGACCTCGATCACCTTGCCTTCCAGTCGGGCCAGGCGGGGCAGCGCGGTGCTGTCCATCTGCAGCACGCGGTTGAGGCCGTACTCGACGCCGGCCAGCAGACCGGTGACCAGCATCAGGGTTTGATACCGCGGTGCAGGGCGACGATGCCGCCGGTCATGTTGTGGTAGGTGACGCGCTCGAAGCCAGCCTCGACCATCATCGCCTTGAGGGTTTCCTGGTCCGGGTGCATGCGGATCGACTCGGCCAGGTAGCGGTAGCTGTCAGAGTCGTTGGTGATCAGCTTGCCGGCCAGCGGCATGAAGCTGAACGAATAGGTGTCGTAGGCCTTGGCCAGCAGCGGGTTGCCGGGTTTGGAGAATTCCAGCACCAGCAGGCGGCCGCCCGGCTTGAGCACGCGCAGCATGGAGCGCAGGGCGTTTTCCTTGCGTGTCACGTTGCGCAGGCCGAAGGCGATGGTGACCACGTCGAAGTGGTTGTCCGGGAAGGGCAGCGCCTCGGCGTCGGCCTGGACGAAGGCGACATTGCCGGCCACGCCCTTGTCCAGCAGGCGATCGCGGCCGACCTTGAGCATCGAGTCGTTGATGTCGGCCAGCACCACCTCGCCGGTCGGGCCGACCAGGCGGGAGAACTGGCGGGTGAGGTCGCCGGTACCGCCTGCGATGTCCAGCACGCGATTGCCCGGGCGCACGCCGGACAGCTCGATGGTGAAGCGCTTCCACAACCGGTGCAGGCCGCCGGAGAGCACGTCGTTCATCAGGTCGTACTTGGCCGCGACCGAGTGGAAGACTTCGGCGACCTTCTCCGCCTTCTGGCTTTCCGGAACGTCCTGGAAGCCGAAGTGGGTGGTCTTTTCCTGCTCTGGAGCCTTGCGCGGATCGTTCATGTCGCGGTCACCTGAATCGAAGTGGCGGCCATTCTAAACCCGTGGCCGGCCTTTGTCTTGACGCGGGGCGGAGCTGATATAGTCGCGTGACACAAGGTCGCAGCAGGAGTCGCCCATGTCCCGCATCACCGTCGAACGCACCCACTGCCTGGGCCTCGCCGCCGCCCGCAAGAAGGCCGAGGCGCTGGCCCAGCGCCTGGCCAGCGAGTACGACGTGAAATACCGCTGGAACGGCGACAGCCTGCAGTTCAAGCGCAGCGGCGCCGATGGCCATATCGACGTGGCCGCCGACAGCGTGCGCGTGGAGCTGAAGCTCGGCCTGCTGCTGTCCGCGCTCGGCGGCACCATCCGCCGCGAGATCGAGGAGACCCTCGACAAGCACCTCCAGGCCTGAAGTGCCGCGCCCCTAGTATGTGATTTCTAATTTTTCCCACTACCTTGCGCTCACGTCCTGGAAAGGGACGACCAGTCCATCACTTTGAACGTGAGGTGCACCATGGCCACTAAAGTTGCCGCCAAGAAGAAAGCCGTAGTCGCGAAAGTCGAAGACAAAGCTACCGTTCTCACCGATGTCAAAGCCTATGCCCGCCGGGTATGGCTGGCGGGCCTGGGTGCCTATGCTAAGGCCGGTGCCGAGGGTGTCGACTACTTCAAGGAGCTGGTCAAGGCCGGCGAAGGCGTCGAGAAGCAAGGCAAGAAACTGGTGAACGAGCAGGTCGATGCCGCCAACAGCCAGATCGAAACTCAGATCAAGACCGTCAAAAACAGCGTTTCCGAAGTCAAAGGCAAGGTCGAAGTGCAATTCGACAAGATCGAGAAGGCCTTCGACAATCGTGTCGCCAGCGCGCTCAACCGCCTGGGTATTCCCTCCAAGCAGGATGTTGAGGCACTCTCTGCTAAGCTGGACGAGTTGAATGCTTTGCTTGAGCGAGTGGCGCGTACCCAATAAGGAGAGCAGGATGGCTGTTAAGAAAACTACCGCGGTAAAACCGGCGGCAAAACCGGCAGTGAAGAAGCCGGCTGCCAAGAAGGAAAGCAATTCCTGGATCGGCGAGATCGAGAACTACTCGCGGCAGATCTGGCTGGCCGGCCTCGGCGCCTATTCCAAGATCAGCAAGGACGGCAACAAGCTGTTCGACGGCCTGGTCAAGGATGGCGAGAAGGCCGAGAAGAAGGCCAAGACCGAAGTCGACAAGCAACTGGACGTGGTCAAGTCCAGCGTCGGCACCACCGTCGGTTCGGCCAAGTCGAAGGTCGACGAGGTCAAGGGCAAGGCCCTGGGCAAGTGGAACGAGCTGGAAGAGGCCTTCGACAAGCGCCTGAACAGCGCCATCTCCCGTCTGGGCGTGCCCAGCCGCAATGAGGTGAAGGCGCTGCAGACCAAGGTCGACAGCCTGACCAAGCAGATCGAGAAGCTCACCGGCGTTTCGGTGAAGTCGGTCAAGCCCGCTGCCGCGAAGCCGGCCGTCAAGCCTGCGGCCAAACCCGCCGCCAAGCCTGCTGCGAAAGCGGCTGCCAAGCCGGCAGCGAAGCCTGCGGCCAAACCGGTGGCGAAAGCTGCCGCAAAGCCTGCGGCCAAGCCCGCTGCGAAACCGGCCGCCAAGCCGGCTGCCGCGAAGAAGCCGGCGGTGAAGAAACCCGCTGCGCCGAAGCCGGCCGCCAAACCGGCCGCTGCCGCCAAGCCCGCTGCTCCGGCACCGGCTCCGGCTGCTGCACCGGCAGCTCCGGCCGCCGCACCAGCGACGCCCGCAACACCGTCCTGATTCTTTCAGGATGTGCAAACGCCCGGCCCAGTGCCGGGCGTTTGCATTTCAGGCCTCAGGCTTCCAGATAGCGGCGGGCGATGCGTTCGGCGGCGTGGCGCGATCCGTCGGTGAGGTGCGGGGCGACCAGCATCATCACCTGGAATACCACCAGCCGCACTTCGCCATCCGCGCCGAGGATGCGCTGGTAGTCCAGGGAGAACAGCAGGGTCAGGGTGATCTGCTCGACCAGCTGGCCGAGCGCCTCGGTGTCGCTGCGCAGCTGGTCCTGGGCCTTGAGCCGCGCCAGCAGGCTGGCCAGGGTGCGCTTGAGCAGGTTGAGCCACTGGCGGATGCCGCGGGCCAGCTTGGGCAGGCGGCCGGAGAGGTTGGACAGGTCCTGGAACAGGAACCGGTACTGGGCCAGCCGCTCGACGATCAGGTGCAGGAACAGCCAGTAGTCTTCGGCGCCCAGTTCGGCCTCCGCGGGCGGGTCGAGCAGCGGTGCCAGTTCGCTCTGGAAGCGCTCGAACAGCTCCATCACCAGCGGCTCCTTGCCATGGAAGTGGTAATAGAGGTTGCCCGGGCTGATGCCCATCTCGGTGGCGATCTCGAGGGTCGAGACGTTCGGTTCGCCCTGCTCGTTGAACAGCTGCAGGGCACATTCGAGGATGCGGTCGCGGGTCTTCATTCCATGATCTTGTTCTGGCCGCCGGAGCAGCGACGATAACTGGCCGGGCGGTCGCTCGGCCAGTGCTTTGTCGGCGGCTCAGCGAACATGCACGTAGATGCCGGGCGCTGCTTCCATGGCCGGGTACTTGTTGCTGCCGACGCTGAAGATGGTCTCGCGCTGTTCACCCGAGCGCTGCTGGATCCATTCCAGCCACTGCGGCCACCAGCTGCCTTCCTTCTTCTCCGCGTCGTAGTACCAGGCGCGTGGGTCGCTGGTCAGCTTGCCGTTCTCGAAGTAGTTGGCCTTGGGGTTGCCCGGCGGGTTGAGGATGCTCTGGATGTGCCCGCTGTTGGACAGGATGAAGCGGCTGTTGCCGCCCAGCAGCAGGGCGGAGCGGTAGACCGTGTCCCAGGGGGTGATGTGGTCGTTGATGCCGGCGACGCTGAAGCTGTCCAGGTTGACCTTGGACAGGTCGATCGGCGTGCCGCACACCTCCAGGCCGCCACTGCGGGTCAACGGGTTGTGCTTGAACAGGTCGAGCAGGTCGCCGTGCAACGCGGCCGGCAGGCGGGTGTTGTCGTTGTTCCAGTAGAGGATGTCGAAGGCCGGCGGCTCCTTGCCCATCAGGTAGTTGTTGACCCAGTAGTTCCAGATCAGGTCGTTGGGGCGCATCCAGGCGAACACCCGGGCCATGTCGCGGCCGTCCAGCACGCCGCTCTGGTAGGAGCGGCGCTTGGCCGACTCCAGGGTCTGCTCGTCGGCGAACAGCATTGCCGGGCTTTCCACCTGGGCGTCCATCAGGCTGACCAGGTAGGTGGCGCAACCGACCTTGCGCAACTGGCGCTTGGCCTGCAGGTGGCCCTGCAGTGCGGCGATGGTCAGGCCGCCGGCGCAGGCGCCCAGCAGGTTCACTTCCTTGCTGCCGGTGATCGCGCGGCACACCTCGGTGGCGTCGTCCACCGCCTGGACGTAGCTCGACAGGCCCCATTCGCGGTGGCGTGCATCCGGGTTGCGCCAGCTGATCATGAACAACTGCAGGCCGTTCTTCAGGCAGTACTGGATGAAGCTCTTCTCCGGGCTGAGGTCGAAGATGTAGAACTTGTTGATCTGCGGCGGCACCACCAGCAGCGGGCGCTGGTACTGCTTCTCGCTCATCGGCTTGTAGTGGATCAGTTCGAACAGCTCGCAGCGGAACACCACCGAGCCCGGGGTGGTGGCCAGGTTGCGGCCGATCTCGAAGGCCTGCTTGTTGACCTGCCGTGGCATGCCGCTGTTGTGCAGCAAGTCGTCGAGCATGTGGCGCAGGCCACGCACCGCGCTGCTGCCGCCGCTGTTGAACAGCTCCTTGAGCGCCAGCGGGTTGAGCAGGGTGTTGGTGGGCGCCAGGGCGTCGTTGAGCAGGGCGAACAGGAAGTGCGCGCGAGTGCGGTCGTCCGGCGATAGGTCGCTCTCGTCGATCCAGGCCTTGAGCTGCTTCTGCCAGGCCAGGTAGGCCTGCAGGGTGCGTCGGTAGAAGGGGTTGAGGTGCCAGGTGGGGTCGGCGAAGCGCTGGTCCTGCGGGTTGGGCTGGTGCGGTGTGTCGCCGAGCATCACCCGGCCCAGTTGTCTGCCGAACGACAGCAGGTGTCGCGTGCTGTGCACCGGTTGGCGCAGTCCTTGGAACGCCAGGTTGCGCAGCGTGGAAAAGAGATCGCGGCCGCGCAGGCCGACCATCGCGCTTTGCGCGTTCATGAAGTGTGCGGGGACCGGCATGGATCCCGGTGCAGTCTTGTCTCGCATGAGGGCAGGCTCCGTCGTCGAACTGTCACATCCGGTGACAGCAAGGCTTGTACCAAGGCGCGCCGGAGAGCATTCCAGACTGCCGCGCAAAAATCATCCCTGTCCGGCATGCCCCGTTCGGGGGCGAAGCGTGCCGGAGTCGGGCGATCAGTGACTGCGAACGGGCTGTGGCTGCGGATGCATCACCGCGCGTTGCCGTTCCTCCTGGAGGAATTTCATGATGATAGGCGCCACCGCTTCGGCGCGCGTCACGAGGAATAGGTGACCGTCGTCGATGACGTGAAGTTCCGAGTTGGGGATGCGCCAGGCGAGCAGGCGCATGTTGACCAGCGGGATGAGCGGGTCATCGTCGCCGGCCAGTACCAGGGTAGGCTGGCGAATGCGATGCAGCCAGTGGATGCTGGTCCAGCCGAGGCCGGCGAACAGCTGCCAGTAGTAGCCCATCTTGCCGCCGGAACGCACCTTGCTGGCATGCGCCAGGGCCAGCTTGGGATCGCGGCGGAAGGCACCGCCGTAGATGTCCGGTGCGATGTGCACGCCGTAGGACGGCTGGATGTAGCGCCGCGGGCTGGCCATGCGCCAGAGCACCTTGGGCTTGCCCGGCACCATCACGGCGCCGGCCGAGGTGGCGGCCAGCACCAGCTTCTTGCAGCGTTCCGGGTAGTCGTGGGCGAACTGTTGCGCCAGCGCGCCGCCCCAGGAGACGCCAATGGCGTTGACCTGGCCGTAGTCCAGGTAGTCGAGCATGCGTGCGGCCAGCTTGGCCAGGCCGGGGAAACGGTAGGGTGTGGACGGTGTCGACGAGCCGCCGACACCGGGGACATCGAAGGCGATCACCTCCAGGTCCGGGTCGAGCGCGCGGACGAAGGGCATGACCAGCTCGAGGTTGGCGCCGATGCCGTTGAAGATCAGCAAGGGCGTCAGGCTGCTGCTGCCCGGGCGGACCGCGGTGCGGATGGTCTGGCCATCCAGCTCGATGGTGCGAAATACGAAAGGTTGCGGCATGCACTAGGCCCTATACATGGATCAGCGGAGAGCGACCTTCCGGGGCCGCTCGCCAGTCTCCCGCCGCTTGGCGGGCGCCGCCCGGGCCACTGGCCTGGGCGGCGTGCGGCACGTCCGGGTGCCGCGGGCAGTACTGCGCAAGGTGCAGCGTTGCCGGTTTCAGCGTTCGTGCACGTAGGTCCCCGGCGAGGCTTCGCCCGGCGCGTGGGCCTTGTTGCCCAGGCTGGTGGGCGCCTTCTTCAGCTTGCCCGAGCGTTCGGCCAGCCATTGCTGCCAGTGCAGCCACCAGGAGTCGGCGTGCTTGGTCGCATGTTCCAGCCACTGCTTGGAGGTCGCGGCCTGCTCGCTGTTGGTGGAGAAGCGCGCCTTGGGGTTGCCCGGCGGGTTGAGGATGCTCTGGATGTGGCCGCTGTTGGAGAGCACGAACTCGACCTTGCCGCCGAACAGCAGCGAGGACTTGTAGCAGGCTTCCCAAGGGGTGATGTGGTCGGTGGTGCCGGCCACGCAATAGATGTCGCTGGTGACCTGCTTGAGGTCGATCGGCGTGCCGCAGACCTCCAGGGCGCCGGCGCGGGTCAGGGGGTTGGTCTTGAACAGCTCGATCAGGTCGCCGTGCAGGGCGGCGGGCAGGCGGGTGGTGTCGTTGTTCCAGTAGAGGATGTCGAACACCGGCGGCTCGTTGCCCAGCAGGTAGTTGTTGACCCAGTAGTTCCAGATCAGGTCGTTGGGGCGCATCCAGGCGAAGACTTTCGCCATGTCCTTGCCTTCCAGCACGCCGGACTGGTAGGAGCGGCGCTTGGCGGCTTCGAGGGTCTTCTCGTCGGCGAACAGGGCGACCTGGGTGTCCAGCTTGGTGTCGAGCACGCTGACCAGCAGGGTCATCGAGTTGACCTTCTGCTCGCCGGTGGCGGCGTAGTGGCCGAGCAGCGAAGAGATGGTGATGCCGCCGGAGCAGGCGCCGAGCAGGTTGACGTCCTTGCTGCCGGTGATGGCGGTGACCACGTCGACGGCTTCCTTGAGTGCCTCGATGTAGGTCGACAGGCCCCACTCGCGCTGCGCCTTGGTCGGGTTGCGCCAGCTCACCACGAAGGTCTGCACGCCGTTGCGCAGGAGGAAGCGGGCGACGCTCTTCTCCGGCGACAGGTCGAACACGTAGAACTTGTTGATCTGCGGCGGCACCACCAGCAGCGGGCGCTCGTGCACCTGCTCGGTGATGGGCTTGTACTGGATCAGCTCCAGCAGGTCGTTGCGGAAGATCACCGCGCCTTCGCTGGTGGCCAGGTTCTTGCCGACCTCGAAGGCGTCCATCTTCACCTGGCTGGGCATGCCGCCGTTGTTGACGATGTCCTTGGCCAGGTGGGAGAGGCCGTCGAGCAGGCTCTTGCCGCCGGTTTCGAAGAAGCGTTTCACGGCCGCCGGGTGGGCCATGCTGTTGGTCGGCGCCATGGCTTCGGTCATCAGGTTGATGACGAAGTGGCCGCGGCTGGCGTCCTGTTCGGAGAGGTTGCTGTCCTCGATCCACTCGTGCAGTTCCTTGCGCCAGGCCAGGTAGGTCTGCAGGTAGCGGCGGTACAGCGGGTTCTGGCTCCAGGCCGGGTCGCTGAAGCGGCGGTCGTCGGCGTCGGGGGCAAGGGTGGACTGGCCGAGCACCACGTTCTTCAGCTCGAGGGCGAAGTGGGTGACGTGCTTGGCGCTGTGAAAGGGTTGCTTGATGGCCTGAGCCAGCACCATCCGGGCAGAAGTGAGTAGATCCTTGCCGCGCAAGCCGATCACCGGGTTCAGGCCCAAGGTGTTTTCCGAGGCTTGGCGATGCAGGTCATCATTATTCTTTTGGGTCATCTACGACGCTCCATTGTCCTGAGACGAATACCAACTGCAGCTGTGTGACGGCACAGGGCGAAGGGCTGGTACTGCTCGGGTTTACCGGGTGCGGAGCCAACTCCGCGCTTTCTTCGCATTTGCGCTGGGCAAATGCATGGAACCTGCCAGTTCCTTGGTTACCCGAGTTTCCATTTTTGCGCAAGTTCGCGAGTACCGAATGCGCGGCGCGCGGGAGTATGCCGGGCACGATTAGAAAATGCGCCCTAGGTGTGACGTGGATATGGCGGAGGTGCGAGACAGAGCGATCGCGAGCGGAGCTAGAGCATCAGTCTGACGACCGACTCGTTCGGATCGCGGGATTTGCCGGCCTGCTCGAGTTCGTGCAGGTAGTCGGCCCACAGCGTGTCCTGACGGGTGGCGAGCTGGTAGAGGTAGTCCCAGGTGTAGAGGCCGCTGTCGTGGCCATCGTCGAAGCACAGTTTCAGTGCGTAGTTGCCGGCCGGCTCGACGCGCTCCAGCGCCACGCCCTGCTTGCCGTGCTGGAGGATGGGCCGGCCGTGGCCCTGCACCTCGGCCGAGGGTGAATGCACGCGCAGGAATTCGGCGCCGAGGCTGTAGCGCTCGTCACCATAGACCAGCTCCAGGGTGCGGGAGGCCTTGTGCAGTTTGATGGCGGTGGGCATGCGCATCGCGGGGAGTCCTGAAGCGGGGTGGATAACGCATTATCCACCCCGCGCGCGCATCAGAGAATGTAGCGCGACAGATCCTCGTCCTGGGCCAGTTCGCCCAGGTGGCCGTTGACGTAGTCGGCGTCGATGCGGATCGGCTCGCCGTTCTGCTGGCCGGCCAGGTCGCCGGCGCTGAAGGAGACCTCCTCCAGCAGGCGCTCGAGCAGGGTGTGCAGGCGGCGGGCGCCGATGTTCTCGGTCTTCTCGTTGACCTGCCAGGCGATCTCGGCGATGCGCTTGATGCCGTCGGCGGCGAACTCGATATTCAGCCCCTCGGTCTTGAGCAGTTCGCTGTACTGCTCGGTCAGCGCCGCGTGGGGTTCGGTGAGGATGCGCTCGAAGTCCTGTGGCGACAGCGCCTTCAGCTCGACGCGGATCGGCAGGCGCCCCTGCAGCTCCGGCACCAGGTCGCTGGGCTTGGCCAGGTGGAAGGCGCCCGAGGCGATGAACAGGATGTGGTCGGTCTTGACCATGCCCAGCTTGGTATTGACGGTGCAGCCCTCGATCAGCGGCAGCAGGTCGCGCTGCACGCCCTCGCGGGACACGTCGGCGCCACCGACGTTGGCGCGCTTGGCGACCTTGTCGATCTCGTCGATGAACACGATGCCGTGCTGCTCGACCGCTTCAAGGGCGCGGGCCTTGAGGTCTTCCTCGTTGACCAGACGCGCGGCTTCCTCGTCGCGGACCAGCTTGAAGGCCTCCCTGACCTTGAGCTTGCGGGTCTTCTTCTTGCCCTTGGTCAGGCCGGAGAACAGGTTCTGCAGCTGGCTGGTCATCTCCTCCATGCCCGGCGGGGTCATGATCTCGACGCCGGCCGGCTGCTCGGCCACCTCGATGTCGATCTCCTTGTCGTCCAGCTGGCCTTCGCGCAGGCGCTTGCGGAACAGCTGGCGGGTGTTGGAGTCCTGGCTCGGTGCCGGGTCCTCGTTGAAGCCGGCGCGCGGCGGCGGCAGCAGGGCATCGAGGATGCGCTCCTCGGCGGCGTCCTCGGCGCGGTGGCTCATCTTCTGCACTTCCTGTTCGCGCAGCAGCTTGAGCGCGTTGTCGGCCAGGTCGCGGATGATCGACTCGACGTCGCGGCCGACGTAGCCGACCTCGGTGAACTTGGTCGCTTCCACCTTGAGGAAGGGCGCGTTGGCCAGCTTGGCCAGGCGCCGTGCGATCTCGGTCTTGCCGACGCCGGTGGGGCCGATCATCAGGATGTTCTTCGGCGTCACTTCCTGGCGCAGTTCGGCCGGCAGCTGCATGCGCCGCCAGCGGTTGCGCAGGGCGATGGCCACGGCGCGCTTGGCGTCGTCCTGGCCGATGATGTGGCGGTTGAGCTCGGAAACGATCTCGCGGGGCGTCATGGACATGCAGGCTTGCTCCAGCAGAAACCGCGCTTACTCAGCGCAGTCTTCCTCTTCGATGGTCAGGTTCTGGTTAGTGAAGACACAGATGGAGCCGGCAATGTTCAATGCCGCCTCGGTGATTTCGCGGGCGGACAGCTCGGTCTTCTGCAGCAGCGCGAGGGCCGCGGCCTGGGCGAAGCCGCCGCCGGAGCCCATGGCGATCAGGCCGTGCTCAGGTTCGACCACGTCGCCGTTGCCGGTGATGATCAGCGAGGCGTCCTTGTTGGCCACGGCCAGCATCGCCTCCAGGCGGCTCAGCGAGCGGTCGGTGCGCCAGTCCTTGGCCAGCTCGACGGCGGCCCGCACCAGGTGGCCCTGGTGTTTCTCCAGCTGGCCCTCGAAGCGCTCGAACAGGGTGAAGGCATCTGCGGTGGCGCCGGCGAAGCCGGCCAGCACCTGGCCGTGGTAGAGGCGACGGACCTTCTTGGCGTTGCCCTTCATCACGGTGTTGCCGAGGGATACCTGGCCGTCGCCGCCCATGACGACTTTGCCGTTGCGGCGGACTGAAACGATGGTGGTCAAGGGGTGGATCTCCACGCAGCGGGGCGATGTGCCCGAATGGAGATCAGATGGGGTGCCCGGCCCGGCTTTTCAACCGGGTGGGCGTCGAACGCGGTTCAGCGGGACTGGCGCTGCTGTAACAGCAGGTTGCTGAAGCCGCTGCCGGCCAGCTGCTTCTGCGCGCCGGCCAGTTGCTCGCGGTTGGCGTAGGGGCCGACCAGCACGCGGTGCCAGGTTTCCTCGCGGACCTTGCCGGACTCCACCTGCACGTTCTGGCCGAGCAGGAGGATCTGCGCGCGCACCTTGTCGGCGTCCTCGCGCTTACGGAACGAACCGGCCTGCAGGAAGAACTGGGTGGTGACCGGCGCCTTGGCCACCACCGGCGGCGGGGGCGGGGTCTCGCCGTTGAGCGCGGCCTGGGCACGGGCGGCGTCGATCTTGGCGGCTTCCTCCGGCGTCACCGGTTTCTGTTCCGGCGGCTTGGGCGCGTCGGCCGGCGGCAGGGCGTCCGGCGGGACGATGACCTCGGATTCCGGCAGCAGGGTGTAGAAGTCGTACTTCGGCTTGGCCGGCTCGGGAGCGACCTGGGGCTTCTTCTGCGGCTCGGGCGCGGTGCGCTTCTGCTCTTCCGGCTTGGCCCGCTTCACGTCCTCCCGGCCCGGCTCCAGGCTGAACAGGAACATGAAGAATCCGCCGATGACCAGGCCGCAGACCAGCCAGACCCAGCCCGGTACGGGCTTCTTCGCCGGAGCCTGGTAGCGGCTGGCGCCGCGCTTGGGCGCGGGCTTCTTCTTGGTCGCCACTTACATGCGCTCCAGGGTTTCCAGGCCGAGCAGTTCCAGGCCCTGCTTGAGGGTGCGACCGGTCAGCGCGGCCAGGCGCAGGCGGCTGTCGCGGGTGGCTTCGTCCTCGGCGGTGAGGATCGGACAGTTCTCGTAGAAGCTGGAGAACAGCCCGGCGAGGTCGTACAGGTAGCTGCACAGCAGGTGCGGGGTGCCTTTCTCGGCGACGCTGCCAAGCAGTTCGTTGAACTGCGCCAGCTTGGCGCCCAGGGCCTGCTCCTGCTCGGCGACCAGGGCGATCTTGCCGCCGATCTCGTCCACGCCCTTGCCCAGCTTGCGGAACACGCTGGCCACACGGGTGTAGGCGTACAGCAGGTAGGGCGCGGTGTTGCCCTCGAAGCTCAGCATCAGCTCGAAGTTGAAGCTGTAGTCGCTGGTGCGGTGCTTGGACAGGTCGGCGTACTTCACCGAGGCGATGCCGACCACGCGGGCGATCTCGCGCAGTTCGTCCTCGCCGAGCTCGGGGTTCTTGTCCTTGACCAGGGCGTAGGCGCGCTGCTCGGCCTCGTCGAGCAGCTCGACCAGTTTCACGGTGCCGCCATCGCGGGTCTTGAACGGGCGGCCGTCCGGGCCGTTCATGGTGCCGAAGCCCATGTGCTCCATCTCGAAGCCGGCGGGCACGAAGCCGGCCAGGCGCGCCGCGGCGAACACCATCTGGAAGTGCAGGGCCTGGCGCTGGTCGACGAAGTACAGCGCGCGGTTGGCCTTGAGCACGTTGGCGCGGTAGCGGGTCGCGGCCAGATCGGTGGTGGCGTACAGGTAGCCGCCGCCGGCCTTCTGCACGATCAGCGGCAGCGGGTTGCCCTCGGAGTTCCTGAACTCGTCCATGAACACGCACTGGGCGCCATTGTCCTCGGTCAGCAGGCCCTTGGCCCGCAGGTCGGCGACCACGTTGGCCAGGTCGTCGTTGTAGGCGCTCTCGCCCTTGACGTCGGCCATGCTCAGCTTGACGCCGAGGCGGTCGTAGAGCGCCTGGCAGTGGGACAGGGAGATGTCGTTGAAGCGGTTCCACAGGCGCAGGCACTCGGCGTCGCCGGCCTGCAGTTTGACCACCAGCTCGCGGGCGCGGTCGGCGAACTCGTCGGAGTCGTCGAAGCGCTTCTTGGCCGCGCGGTAGAAGCCTTCCAGGTCGGACAGCTCGCTTTCCGCGGCGATCGGGTTTTCCTGCATGTAGGCCAGCAGCATGCCGAACTGGGTGCCCCAGTCGCCGACGTGGTTCTGCCGGATCACGGTGTCGCCGAGGAACTCCAGCACCCGGGCCACGCCGTCGCCGATGATGGTCGAGCGCAGGTGGCCGACGTGCATTTCCTTGGCCAGGTTCGGCGCTGACAGGTCGACCACCACGCGCTGCGCCGGGCCGTTCTTGCGTACGCCCAGGCTGGCGTCGGCCAGTGCGGCCTCCAGGCGCTCGGCCAGGGCATCGCTGTTCTGGAAGAAGTTGAGGAAGCCGGGGCCGGCGATCTCCACCTTGCTGATACCAGCATCGGCCGGCAGCGCGGCGATCAGCTTCTCGGCCAGGTCGCGCGGCTTCTGCCCGGCCGGCTTGGCCAGCATCATGGCGATGTTGCTGGCGAAATCGCCGTGGCTCTTGTCCTTGGTGTTCTCCACCTGGATCGTCGGGCTCAGGCCCTCGGGCAGCACGCCTTCGGCGGTCAGGCGGGCCAGTGCTTGCTGGATCAGGTGGCGAATCGTGTCTTTCATGGTCTGCTCGGTCGGCCGCGGCTGGTCGAAAACTGCGCATTATAAGAGCAGCGGCAAGCTGCAAGCCACAAGCTGCAAGGAAAAGCATGCCCGGGCAATCGGGTGAAGGCCCTGGATGGAGGCAGGGAAAATCCCGTCATTCCTGCGCAGGCGGGAATCCATTGGTGTGTACTTGGGGTCCCCGCCTTCGCGGGGACGACGGAGTGTTGGTGTGCAGTTGCTGTTACACCCGATTCTCCCGATGGTGCGGCAGGGCAATCGGAAGGGCCTATCTGGACAAAGGTAGGTAGGAAATCCCGTTATTCCTGCACAGGCGGTAATCCATGGAGTGCTTGGCTCCGTGTCTCTGGATCCCCGCCCTCGCGGGGATGACGGGGGGAGGTGTGCGTGTCACCCGATTATCCTGATGGTGCAGGCAAGGTAATCCGGCGAATGTCCTGTACGGACAAGGCAGATAAGGAAATTCCGTCATTCCCGCGCAGGCGGGAATCCATGGGGCTGGCACCGTGTATCTGAGTCCCTGCTTTCGTGGGGACGAAAGCGTGTTGGGTTATGCACGCCGCTGCTACAGCTGATTGCTCTGAAAAGCGCACCCTGGCTTTGCTTGAGGCTTGTCGCCTAGAACAGATCGATCGGATCGACATCCAGCGACCAGCGCACCGCGCGGCCACCCGGCATGGCCTCGAGGATCGGCAGCCAGTGCGCCAGCAGCTTGTGCAGCGGCGCGCGGCTGGCGCATTGCAGCAGCAGCTGGGCGCGGTAGCGGCCGGCGCGGCGCTCCATCGGCGCCGGTACCGGGCCGAGCAGTTCGATGCCGGGCAGCTTCAGTTCGCCGCACAACTGTTCGGCGTAGGTGCAGGCCTCGTCGAGGAAGGCTTCGGCCTGCCCGGGCTTGTGCGCCTCGCCGCGCAGCAGCGCCAGGTGGGAGAAGGGCGGCAGGCCGGCGCCGCGCCGTTCGCTGAGGGCCTGCTCGGCGAAGGCCGGGTAGCCCTGCTCGGTGAGCTGGACCAGCAGCGGATGGTCGGCCAGGTGGCTCTGGATGATCACCTTGCCCGGCTCTTCGGCGCGTCCCGCGCGTCCGGCCACCTGCACGATGAGCTGGGCCATGCGCTCGCTGGCGCGGAAGTCGGCGGAGAACAGGCCGCCGTCGGCGTCGAGGATGGCGACCAGGGTGACGCGCGGGAAGTGGTGGCCCTTGGCGAGCATCTGGGTGCCGACCAGGATGCACGGCTCGCCCTTGTTGATGGTGGCGAACAGCTTGTCCATGGCGCCCTTGCGCGCCGTGGTGTCGCGGTCGATGCGCAGCACCGGGTACTGCGGGAAGAGCAGGGCCAGGCGTTCCTCGGCGCGTTCCGTGCCGGCGCCGACCGGGCGCAGGTCGACCTTCTGGCAGTCCGGGCAGTTGCGCGGCGGGCGCTCGACGTGGCCGCAATGGTGGCAGCGCAGTTCGTTGTGGCGCTGGTGCAGGGTCATGCGCGCGTCGCAGCGCGGGCACTGGCTGATCCAGCCGCAGTCGTGGCACAGCAGGGTCGGGGCGAAACCGCGGCGGTTGAGGAATACCAGCACCTGCTGGCCGGTCGCCAGAATCTGGCCGATGGCCAGTTGCAGCGGGCCGGAGATGCCGGCGTCCAGCGGCAGGCTCTTCACGTCCATGCGCAGGAAGCGCGGCGGCTGCGCGCCGCCGGCGCGCTGGTTGATGCGCAGCAGGGCGTAGCGGCCGGCGTGGGCGTTGTGCAGGCTCTCCAGCGAGGGCGTGGCGGAACCGAGGACGATCGGCAGGTTTTCCTGGCGGGCGCGCACCAGGGCCAGGTCGCGGGCGTGGTAGCGCAGACCTTCCTGCTGTTTGTAGGAAGCGTCGTGTTCTTCGTCGACGATGATCAGGCCGGGGTTCTTCAGCGGTGTGAACAGGGCGGAGCGGGTGCCGATGACGATGTCGGCCTCGCCGTCGCGGGCGGCCAGCCAGGCATCCAGGCGCTCGCGGTCGTTGACCCCGGAATGGAGCAGGGCGATGCGCGCGTTGAAGCGCCGGGAAAAGCGTTCCACCGTCTGCGGGCCCAGGTTGATCTCCGGGATCAGCACCAGCGCCTGGCGGCCGGCCTCCAGGCAGCGCCGGATCAGCTGCAGGTAGACCTCGGTCTTGCCGCTGCCGGTGACGCCGTACAGGAGATAGGCGCCGAAGCCGTCCAGGCCGGACTGCACGGCGTTGAAGGCGGCGCGCTGCTCGGCATTGAGCGGCAGCTCCGGCTGCGCCAGCCAGCCGCCGTGGCGCTCCAGCGGCGCGCTGCGGCGGATCTCGACGCGCACCAGGCCCTTTTCCAGCAGCAGGTCGAGGCTGTCCTTGTTCAGTTGCAGCTTGCTCAGCAGGGCGTGCGGCACGCCGTGGTGGTGCTGGGCCAGGGTGCGCAGCGCCTCGCGCTGGCGCGGCGCGCGGGCCAGGCGCGGGTCGTCCGGGCTGGCGCCTTCGAGCACATGCCAGTAGCGCTCCTGGCGCACCTCGGCCGGTTCGCCCTGGCGCAGCAGCACCGGCAGCGCCCAGCTCAGGGTGTCGCCGAGGCTGTGCTGGTAGTACTGCGCGGTCCATAGGCACAGCTTGAACAGCGGTGCCGGCAGCGGTGGGCTGCGGTCCAGCAGTTCGAGGGCGGGCTTGAGCTTGTCCTGCGGCACATCGGTGCTGTCCGCCAGCTCCACCAGCACGCCGATCACCTCGCGCCGGCCGAACGAGACGCGCAGGCGTGCCCCGGGCTGCAGCATCGAACGGGGCACGCCCGCGGGGGCGCGGTAGTCGAACAGGCGGCGCAGCGGCGAGGGCAGGGCGAGGCGCAGGATGGTGTCGGGCACGTGGGGCTCCAGGGTCGAGGCGGCGATGCTAGCACGGCCGCACGTCGCCACGGCCTGGCGGCGGCTTGCGCGCGGGTGGCGGTCTGGTATAGTGCGCGGCCTATTTCCGTGCGGTACTTGGCAGCGAGTCGAGTGGCGGCACACCCAACCGAGGAAAAAGCGATGAAAGCCGAAATCCATCCGCAGTACGACGAAATGGTTGCAACCTGCAGCTGTGGCAACGTGATCAAGACCCGTTCGACTCTGTGCAAGCCGATGAGCCTGGACGTGTGCTCCGAATGCCACCCGTTCTACACCGGCAAGCAGAAGATGCTGGATACCGGCGGCCGTATCGATCGCTTCAAGCAGCGTTTCGGCGTGTTCGGCAGCAAGTAAGCCGAAGCGTGGTTCGTTCCACGTTGTTGAGAAAGGCGTCCCTGGTGGGCGCCTTTTTCGTTTCTGTCTTTCTGGTTTCGCCCGTCCGGGCGGCCTGCCCGCTGGTCGAGAGCCTGGCGCCGCTGCGCGTGGCCAAGGTGGTGGATGGCGATACCCTGCGCCTGGCCGATGGCCGCAGCGTGCGCCTGATCGGCATCAATGCGCCGGAACGGGCGCGGGACGGTCGTCCCGCCGAGCCTTTCGCCGAGGCTGCGCGCAAGCGCCTGCAGACGCTGGTGGCGGCCAACGACGGACGGGTCGGCCTGCGGGTCGGCAGCAGGGCGCGCGACCAGTACGGCCGCACCCTGGCTCACGCGTACGACAGTGCGGGGCGTAATCTGGAGGCGCAGTTGCTCGCCGAGGGGCTGGGCTACCAGGTGGCTTTCCAGCCGGCCACCGGCCTGGAGGACTGCCACCGCGGCGCCGAGGACGAGGCGCGTCGCCAGCGCCTGGGCCTCTGGCAGCAAGCGACCGTGGTGACACCGTTCGACCTGCGCAGCGGCGGTTTCGCCCTGGTGCGCGGCAAGGTCGAGCGGGTGCAGCGCAATCGCGGCGGCCTGTGGATCGAGATGGATGGGCCGCTGGTACTGCGTGTCGAGCCCAAGCTGCTGCGCCACTTCGACGTCGCCGCCCTGCAGCGCCTGGCCGGTCGTGATGTCGAGGTGCGCGGTTGGGTGATTGACCGTTCCCGGCGCGGCGGCGTACAACCGGACCAGGCCCGCTGGATGCTGCCGCTGACCCATGCGGCCATGCTCGAGGTGTTGCCATGAAGAAGTTGCGTCTGTTCCTGCTGCTGTCCCTGCTGGCCCAGCTCGTCGGTTGTGCGACCAACCCGGCCACGGGGCGCACCGATTTCGTGATGATGAGCGAGCAGCAGGAGATCGCCATGGGCCGCAACTACGCCCAGGAGATCGCCCGGCAATATCCGCGCTACGCGGACGAGAAGCTGCAGGCCTACGTCCAGCAAGTGGGCGAGCGGGTGGCGCGCAACAGCCATCGCAGCAATCTCGCCTACAGCTTCACCGTCATCGACACCCCGGACATCAACGCCTTCGCCATTCCCGGCGGGCACATCTATATCCACCGCGGGCTGATGGCCTATCTCGGCTCCGAGGCGGAGCTGGCCGCCGTGCTCGGCCATGAGGTCGGGCATGTCACCGCCCGCCACAGCGTGCGCCAGCAGAGCCAGTCCACCGCCTGGGGCTTGTTTGGCCAGGCCGTGGCCATCGGCACCGGCGTCAGCGCCGCCGGCGATCTGACCAATGTCCTGGGGAGCGCCTTCGTGCGCGGCTACGGCCGCGACATGGAGCTGGAGGCCGACGGCTTCGGCGCCCAGTACCTGGCCCGCAGCAGCTACGACCCGCAGGCGATGATCGAGGTGGTGAAGGTCCTCAAGAACCAGGAGGACTTCGCCCGCGAAGAGGCCCAGGCCAAGGGCAAGGAAGTGCCGCCGGCGGGTTACCACGGCCTGTTCGACACCCACCCGGACAACGACACCCGCCTGCGCCAGGTGGTGGCGTCGGCCACTCCACTGGTCAACGGGCAGGGCGATACCGGGCGCGACGCCTACCTGAAGATGATCGACGGCATGCCGTTCGGCGATTCGGCCGAGGCGGGCGTGCGCCGCGGGCAGCGCTTCTATCATGTCGGCCTGGATTTTACGCTTGCGTTCCCTCCGGGCTGGGAGCTGATCAACCGTCCCGATTCGCTGGTCGTCCACCGCGGCGACGAGCAGGCTTTCATGGTCATGAAACTGGAGACGCTGGGCGAGAAGACCGACTCGCGCGCCTACGTCCGCAAGCGTATCGGCGATCTCAGCCTGAGTGGCGAGCAGAGCTTCAGGCAGAGCGGCCTGGACGTGACCACCGGCGTGCTGCGTGGTAGCGACGCCAAGCGCGTCGCGGTGATTGTCCGTGAGCGCGATGCCTTCCTCGTCGTCGGCGCGGTCAGCGGGCGTACCTCGCTGGCCAGCGCCGACGACCAGTTCATGGCGGTGGTGCGCAGCATCCGCCCGCTGCAGGCCGAGGAGCGCAAGCTCGGCGAGCCATGGCGCCTGCATCTGGTGCGCTACCAGGCGGGGCAGAGCCTGGAGGAGATCAGTCGGCAGATGGGTGGCGAGGGCGACAAGTTGAAGCGCCTGCGCCTGCTGAATGGTCTGTATCCGACTGGTCAGCCACTTCCCGGCGATTGGCTGAAGGTTGTCCGCTGACCCGCTCGGACCCCTGATCTTGTGGGGTTTGGCCTTCTTGCGTATGCTCGCTCGCCTGCCTTTCACAGCAAAGCGGAAATAGCCGAAATGTCCGATCTGAAAACTGCCGCTCTCGAGTATCACGCACAGCCCCGTCCGGGCAAACTGAGCGTGGAACTGACCAAGCCGACCGCGACCGCCCGTGACCTGGCCCTGGCCTACAGCCCGGGCGTGGCCGAGCCGGTGCGCGAGATTGCCCGCGATGCCGAACTGGCCTATCGCTACACCGGCAAGGGCAACCTGGTGGCAGTGATTTCCGACGGTACCGCGATCCTCGGCCTGGGCAACCTCGGCCCGCTGGCCTCCAAGCCGGTGATGGAAGGCAAGGGCGTGCTGTTCAAGCGCTTCGCCGGCATCGACGTGTTCGATATCGAAGTCGACTCGGAAAGCCCGCAGGCTTTCATCGACACCGTCAAGCGCATCTCCATCACCTTCGGTGGCATCAATCTGGAGGACATCAAGGCGCCCGAGTGCTTCGAGATCGAGCGCGCGCTGATCGAGCAGTGCGACATCCCGGTGTTCCACGATGACCAGCACGGCACTGCCATCGTCACCGCCGCGGGCATGCTCAACGCGCTGGAAATCGCCGGCAAGACGCTGCCGGAAGCCAAGATCGTCTGCCTGGGTGCCGGCGCCGCCGCCATTTCCTGCATGAAACTGCTGGTGAGCATGGGTGCCCAGGTCGAGAACATCTTCATGCTTGACCGCAAGGGCGTGATCCACGCCGGCCGCGACGATCTCAACCAGTACAAGGCGGTGTTCGCCCACACCACCGACAAGCGCACCCTGTCCGACGCCCTCGAAGGCGCGGACGTGTTCGTCGGTCTGTCCGGCGCCAACCTGCTGAGCGCGGAAGACCTCAAGCGCATGGCGGCCGATCCGATCGTGTTCGCCTGCTCCAACCCTGACCCGGAGATCAAGCCGGAGCTGGCGCATGCCGCTCGCAACGACGTGATCATGGCTACCGGCCGCTCGGACTATCCGAACCAGGTCAACAACGTGCTGGGCTTCCCCTTCATCTTCCGCGGCGCCCTGGATGTGCGCGCCACCCGCATCAACGAGGAGATGAAGATTGCCGCCGCCAACGCCCTGCGCGACCTGGCCAAGCTGCCGGTTCCGCAGGAGGTGTGTGACGCCTACGGTGGCATCAAGCTGGAGTTCGGCCGCGAATACATCATTCCGAAGCCGATGGATGTGCGCCTGATCACCGTGGTGGCCGATGCCGTGGCCAAGGCCGCGATCGAGACCGGCGTGGCGACCCTGCCCTACCCACAGAACTACCCGCTGAAGTCGGTGGACGATGTGTTCAACGGCTGATCGCCGATACAACGAAAAGCCCCGCTGATGCGGGGCTTTTTGTTTTCCGGCACTCGTCGATCAGAACAGGTCGATCGGAGCCGACTCGTCGGCGGGCAGCGGGCTGCCGGGGATGCCCATGCCCGGCTCCAGCTCGCTCATTGGTGGTGGCGAATCCTCGCTCTTGAACAGCTCGAAGTAGGCGTCCGGCGTGCCGGGGGAGGCCGCGCGACCGCTCACGGGGTCGACCCGCAGGCTGATCAGGCCAGCCGGCTCCGGCGGCAGGTGGTTGGGCTTGTCCTTGAGGGCGGCGCCCATGTAGTCCATCCAGATCGGCAGGGCCACGGTGCCGCCATACTCGTTGCGCCCGAGGCTCTCCGGTTGGTCGAAGCCCACCCAGACCGTGGTCATGTAGTCGGCGTTGTAGCCGGAGAACCAGCTGTCCTTGGACTCGTTGGTGGTGCCGGTCTTGCCTGCCAGGTCGCTGCGACCCAGCGCCAGGGCGCGGCGGCCGGTGCCGCGCTTGATTACGTCCTGCAGCATGCTGGTCATGATGTAGGCGGTGCGCTCGTCGATGATCTGCTCGGCGAGGACCGGTTGCTGGACTTCGGCATCGGGCTCCTCGATCCGCAGGGCGACATTCTGCTCCTCGACCAGCTGGGCGCTTTCCGGGGTGCGTGGCGGGTTGGCGGTGAACAGCGGTTTGCCGTCGCGACTGTCGATCCGCTCGATCAGGTAGGGCTGGACCTTGCGTCCGCCATTGGCGAAGGCGCTCCAGCCTCCGGCGATTTCCAGTGGCGTCAGGCCGGCGGTGCCCAGCGCCAGGGACAGGTTGCGCGGAAGGTCCTGGCGGTTGAAGCCGAAGGTGCTGATGTAGTCGAGGGTGTAGTCGATACCGATGGTCTGCAGCAGGCGGATCGACACGAGGTTGCGCGACTTGTACAGGGCTTCGCGCAGGCGGATCGGGCCGAGGAAGGTATTGTTGTCGTTCTTCGGGCGCCAGGCCTCGCCCATGCCGGCCTCCTGAAACACGATGGGTGCATCGTTGACCAGGCTGGAGGCGGTGAAGCCTGCATCCAGCGCCGCACTATAGATGAAGGGCTTGAAGCTGGAGCCCGGCTGGCGCTTGGCCTGGGCGGCGCGGTTGTAGTTGCTCTGCTCGAAGGAGAAGCCACCGACCAGGGCGCGGATCGCGCCGTTCTGTGGGTCGAGGGATACCAGCGCGCTCTGCGCGGAGGGGATCTGGCGGAACAACAGCGTATCGTCCTCCTCATTGCGTTCTACGCGGACCAGATCGCCGATCTGCGCGACGTCCGCGGGCTTCTGCGGGCGCGGGCCGAGGCTGTTGGTGTTGAGGAAGGGGCGGGCCCATTTCATGCTGTCCCAGGCCACCGGCTGCTCTTCGCCATTGCGCAGCAGCACCATGATGCCGCTTTTCTCCACCTGGGTGACGATGGCCGGTTGCAGGCCGCCGATGCTCTTGTACCTGGCCAACTCCTGCAGCCAGGCTTCGCGGGTGAGGCCGGGCAAGCGCGTTTCCGGGCCGCGGAAGCCGTGGCGCTGGTCATAGGCCACCAGGCCATCGTGCAGGGCCTTGTTGGCCGACTCCTGCAGCGCTGACGGGACGGTGGTCGTGACGCGGAAGCCTTCGGTATAGGCATCGCTTCCATAGCGGCCGACCATCTCGGCGCGCGCCATCTCGGCGATATAGGGAGCGTTGAGCTCGACCGGCTGTACGTGGTGGCGGGCCTCGATCGGTTCCGCCAGCGCGGCTTCGTAGCGGGCCTGGTCGATGGCGCCGAGCTTGTACATGCGGCCGAGGATCCAGTCGCGCCGCTCCATGCTGCGCTGCGGGTTGACCAGCGGGTTGTAGCGAGACGGTGCCTTGGGCAGGCCGGCGATCATCGCTAGCTGGCCGAGGCTGAGGTCGCGGATCGACTTGCCGTAGTACACCTGCGCCGCGGCCTCGATGCCGTAGGCGCGATTGCCCAGGTAGATCTTGTTGACGTAGAGCTCGAGGATCTCGTTCTTGCTCAGCTCGCGCTCTATCTGTAACGCGAGCAGGATCTCATTGGTCTTGCGCGAGAAGCTGCGCTCGCTGGTGAGGAAGAAGTTCTTCGCCACCTGCATGGTGATGGTGCTGCCCCCGGTCTGGATGTGTCCGCTTGCCAATAACTGCGTAGCAGCGCGCATCAGGCTGGTGAAGTCGACGCCATAATGGTTGGCGAAATTGTCGTCCTCGGCCGCCAGCAGCGCGCGGATGAAGTCGGGAGGGATGTCGTCGAAACGTATCGGCGAGCGGCGCATCTCGCCGAATTCGGCAATCAGCTTGCCGTCGGCGCTGTAGATGCGCAGGGGAATCTGCAGCTGTATGCTGCGCAGCGAGTCGACAGAGGGCAAGCCGGGGCTAAGGTAGAGGAAGGCTCCGCTGAAACTGAGCACTATCCCGCAAAAAGCGGCGACGCAGGACCACCAGAAAAACTTCAGCAAACGCATCAAGGTTCTTGGAATTCCAGATAAAAGAATGGGTTAAGTGTTGCGCGGTGCGAAAAGGGGAAAACTGTTCACATTATAAGCGGTTTTTTTGCGGGGGAGCCATTTGCGCTTCTGTCAAGACTGTTATTTAATGTGGAAAAACATAAATAGTCCGTAAGTCTCGGATGCAGATAGGAAATCGGTCGTGCTAGGGCTCTTCAATAAGAAAGCGAATACGCTTCTGGGGATCGACATCAGTTCGACCTCGGTCAAGCTCCTTGAATTGAGTCGCTCCGGAAGCCGCTACAAGGTAGAGGCCTACGCCGTCGAGCCACTCCCTCCTAATGCCGTGGTCGAGAAGAACATCGCCGAACTGGAAGGGGTCGGCCAGGCGCTCTCCCGTGTTCTGAGCAAGTCAAAGACCGGGGTGCGTACCGTTGCGGTGGCCGTTGCCGGCTCTGCGGTAATCACCAAGACCATCGAGATGGAAGCTGGGCTCAACGACGACGAGCTGGAGAACCAGCTGAAGATCGAGGCGGACCAGTACATTCCCTATCCTCTCGAGGAAGTGGCCATTGACTTCGAAGTACAGGGCGTCTCAGCACGCAATTCCGAGCGCGTCGAAGTGCTGCTGGCGGCCTGCCGCAAGGAGAACGTCGAGGTCCGCGAGGCGGCTCTCGGTCTGGCGGGTCTTACGGCCAAGGTCGTGGATGTCGAAGCCTACGCGCTGGAGCGTGCCTTCGGGTTGCTCGACTCTCAGCTGGGCGGCAACGCCGATGAGCTGACCGTGGCAGTCGTCGACATCGGCGCCACCATGACGACGCTCAGCGTTCTGCATAACGGACGCACCATCTATACCCGCGAGCAGCTCTTCGGCGGCCGCCAGCTGACCGAAGAGATCCAGCGTCGCTACGGCTTGTCCGTGGAAGAAGCGGGGCTGGCGAAGAAGCAGGGCGGGCTTCCGGACGACTACGAGAGCGAAGTGCTGCAGCCCTTCAAAGAGGCTGTGGTGCAACAGGTTTCCCGCTCCCTGCAATTCTTCTTCGCTGCAGGTCAGTTCAATGACGTCGACTACATCCTTCTTGCCGGCGGTACCGCATCCATTCCCGACCTCGATCGGTTGATCCAGCAGAAGATTGGCACCCCTACGCTGGTAGCCAATCCGTTCGCCGATATGGCGCTTGGAGGCAAGGTCAATGCCGGCGCGCTGGCTAGCGACGCGCCGTCACTGATGATTGCCTGTGGTCTGGCGATGAGGAGTTTCGACTGATGGCGCGGATCAACCTACTTCCATGGCGGGAGCAACTGCGCGAGGAGCGCAAGCAGCGCTTCCTCGTTGTCATGCTCGGAACACTGATCATCGCGGGCGGTTTGATTTTCTTGGGTGGGCAGTATCTCGATCGGGCCATCGCTCATCAGAACGCTCGCAACGAGTTCATCAAGAAGGAAATCGCGGTACTCGATGCGCGTATCAAGGAAATCAGTGAGCTCAAGGAGCGGCGACAACTGCTTCTCGAGCGGATGAAGATCATTCAGGATCTCCAGGGTAACCGTCCGGTCATCGGCAGGATTTTCGACCAACTGGTGCGCACGCTGCCGGATGGTGTGTATTTCACCGAGCTGAAGAGAACAGGGAAGAGCATCCTGATCGTAGGGGCTGCGGAGTCCAATAATAGGGTCTCTAATTTGATGCGGAATCTAGATGCATCAGATTGGCTTGCTGCGCCCAATCTTACCGAGGTCAAGGCCACTACAGCCGGTGCCTTGGATCAAGCGAATACCTTTCAGTTGACGGTTCAACAGACGCAGCCCGGAGAGGCGGTGGAGTCCGAGCCTGTAACCAAGCAGGCTCCGAAAAAACGGGCAGCGTCGGCTAAGAAAAATGGTGGTAAGAAGCCATGAGCATTGCAGAGTCTATTAATTCCCTTAAGCGAGTAGATCTGTCGGAGTTGGATCTGAATAACCTCGGCTCTTGGCCTCCAGTAGTCAAGGTTATTACCTGTATTCTTTTGCTGATAATCGCGCTTGCTTTGGGTTACAACTTCTATCTAAAGGATTTGCAGACGATACTTGATCAGCAGAGGTCTGGTGAGCAAACGCTGAAAGAACAATTCTCCTCAAAGGCATTTCAGGCTGCCAATTTAGAAGTATATAAGTTGCAGATGAAAGAGATGGAGGAGTCGTTTGGTACGCTGCTGCGTCAGCTGCCTGGGGATACAGAAGTCCCGGGGCTGCTGGAAGATATTACTAGGACGGGGCTTGGTAGTGGCTTGGAGTTCGAGGAAATCAAGCTGCAGCCGGAAGTGGCACAGCAGTTCTATATAGAGCTTCCTATCCAGATAGTGGTAGTGGGTGGCTATCATGATCTAGCCACTTTTGTGAGTGGTGTCGCCAGTCTGCCTCGGATTGTTACACTGCATGATTTTCATGTGGAAATACCGAAACCCAAAAGTGGTGAGGTTGCAAGTACCTCCAAGTTGCGTATGAAAGTTTTGGCTAAGACCTATCGCTACAACGATGAAGGGGGCAAGAAATGAGGTCGGCCCAATTCGCGTGCATGCTTCTCATGTTCTCTCTTGTAAGTGGTTGTGGGGGAGGGGATTTTTCTGATCTTCAGGCATTTATGGATGAAGTCAGGGCTCGCCCTAAAGGTGCCATAGAGCCGTTGCCTAAATTTCAGCCGTATGAGGCTTTTACCTATTCGGCGGCGGGATTGCGTAGCCCATTCCAGCCACCTGTCAAGATTGATCTTTCTTCGGCTCCTAAGGGCAGCAAGGAAGTGAAACCGGATGAGGCGCGTGTCAGGCAATTCCTTGAGGGATTCAACATAGAAACCTTCGAAATGGTCGGTACTCTCGCTAGGGATGGTGGTGTTTATGCGCTGGTTCGCGGGGCTGGAGGGGTTCACCGGGTCAAGGTTGGGGACTACCTGGGGCGAAACCATGGGCGTGTGACCGCGGTTGACGAGGCGGGAATCAGTGTTGTGGAAATAGTTCCCGATGGCGAGGGTGGTTGGCTCGAGCGGCCTCGCAGTCTCACTCTCAAAGAGCGCACATAGCTGCGAGGTTTGTATGAAGAATAAAATCGGATCTGTCGAACGGAACATGCCAATGATCAGCCAAATCTCTCGCCTTGCCGGGGCGCTCATGCTTGCGACTTTCATGCCGTCGGTGCTCGCGGCGGAGCTTCAGAAGATTGATGTTGCTGCTTTGCCGGGCGACAAGGTGGAATTGAAGCTTTCGTTCAACGAGCCTGTAGCCAACCCACGTGGTTATACTATTGAGCAGCCGGCCCGCATCGCGCTGGATCTGCCTGGGGTCTCCAACAAGTTGGGGCAGAAAAATCGCGAGTTGGGTGTGGGCAACGCGCGTAGCGTCACTGTCGTAGAGGCCAAGGATCGTACGCGCCTTATCGTGAATCTGACGACTTTGGTGCCCTATAGCACCCGCTCTGAGGGAAATAACCTTTTCTTGGTAGTCGGCGATGCTAGTGCTCGCCCTGCGTCTGCAGTTACCGCAGCTGCTGCGCCTGTTGCCACCCCAGCCAAAAAGCCATTTGCTTTGTCTGGTCGAGCGATTAACGGCATCGACTTTCAGCGCGGTGAGCAGGGAGAGGGAAGCGTTGTTATCGAGCTTTCGGATCCTTCGGTGAATGCTGATATCCAGGAGCAAGGTGGCAAGATCAATCTCAAATTTGCCAAGACCCAGCTGCCAGAGAATCTTCGCGTCAAGCTCGATGTCAAGGACTTTGCCACTCCTGTGCAGTTTGTTTCTGCCTCCGAATCAAATGGCGTAGTCAACATCTCAATTGAGCCGACAGGTTTCTATGATTACCTGGCTTTCCAAACTGACAATAAGCTGACTATTAATATAAAACCTCTGAGCCAGGATGATGTTGAAAAGCGTAAGGCTGAGCGCTTTGCGTATACTGGTGAAAAGCTGTCGCTCAATTTTCAGGATATTGATGTCCGCTCCGTGCTTCAGTTGATTGCGGATTTTACCGACCTTAATCTTGTGGCCAGCGATACAGTGCAGGGCAGTATTACTCTGCGCTTGCAGAATGTACCGTGGGACCAGGCACTGGATCTTGTTCTGAAGACCCGTGGCCTCGACAAGCGTAAGGTAGGGAATGTGCTTCTGGTTGCGCCCGCGGATGAAATTGCTGCTCGGGAACGCCAGGAGCTTGAGGCGCAGAACCAGATAGCCGAGCTGGCCCCATTGCGCCGTGAGCTTGTTCAGGTCAACTATGCGAAGGCATCCGATATTGCTCAGCTGTTTCAGTCTGTTGCCGCAACTGAAGGTAACGGTAGTAGTGATCGCGGCACGGTGACGGTCGATGATCGCACCAATAGCATTATTGCGTACCAGACTCAGGAGCGATTGGATGAGCTGCGGCGCATAGTTGCCCAGTTGGATATTCCCGTGCGCCAAGTCATGATTGAGGCGCGCATCGTTGAGGCTAATGTAGATTACGATAAGGCACTTGGGGTCCGCTGGGGAGGGAGTTGGTCTAGGGATCGTTGGAGTGTTTACGGCAAGGATGGTGCGACTTCATTTGATGATGATGGAAAAGTTTACCTCCCGGGCACAGATACTGTTGGTAATGTAAAGTTGCAGGACGGGGTTGCGCCGGTTCCTTTTGTTGACTTGGGGGCGATTGGCAGTACATCGGGCATCGGCATCGGTTATCTAGGTAGTAACGTCGTGCTGGACTTGCAATTGTCGGCTATGGAAAAAACCGGCAATGGTGAAATTGTTTCTCGGCCCAAAGTTGTTACTTCTGATAAGGAAACGGCAAAAATCCTTAAAGGAAGTGAGATTCCTTATCAGGAAGCAAGCTCCAGCGGCGCTACAAGTACATCCTTCAAGGAGGCGGCTCTTTCCTTGGAAGTAACCCCGCAAATTACTCCAGATAATCGCATTATCATGGAGGTCAAGGTAACAAAGGATGCGCCTGATTTTTCTCGCTCCCTTAATGGCGTTCCACCTATTAATAAAAACGAGGTTAATGCCAAGGTTCTGGTGAATGATGGCGAAACGATAGTGATCGGTGGTGTGTTTTCCAATACGCAGACTAGAGGGGTTGAAAAAGTGCCACTTCTGGGAGATCTGCCGTTCGTAGGAAGAGTTTTCCGCCGAGATACTGTTACCGACAATAAGGCCGAGCTTTTGGTATTCCTGACTCCGCGGATCATGAATAGCCAAGCTATTGCTGTGAATCGATAGCTCGTGTGCAATGTGGTCCTTGTAGGCCCGATGGGTGCTGGCAAGAGCACCATCGGGCGGCTGCTCGCGAAAGAGCTGAAGTTGCACTTCAAGGATTCGGACAAGGAGATCGAGCAGCGCACCGGTGCCGATATTCCCTGGATCTTCGATGTCGAGGGTGAGCAGGGCTTTCGTGAGCGCGAGCAGGCGATGATCGAGGAGCTTTGCGAGCTTGAGGGAGTGGTGATTGCTACCGGAGGCGGTGTGGTGCTGCGTCCGGAGAATCGCCAGGCACTGCGGGCAGGAGGGCGGGTCGTGTACCTGCATGCTTCTGTCGAGCAGCAGCTGGAGCGCACCTCTCGTGATCGCAATCGGCCGCTTCTGCGCAACGCCGAGCCTGGCAAGGTGTTGCGTAGCCTGATGGATATACGCGACCCGCTCTACCGGGAGATCGCCGACGTGATCATCGAGACGGATGAGCGGCCGCCGCGTCTGGTGGTGCAGGAAATCATTGATCGTCTCAACGCCCTGCCTCCCCGTTAAAGCCGGGGCCCATCTGCGTTATCCTATGCCCTTTCTATCCGGGGGCTTCATGCAGACTCTTACTGTCGATCTTGGCGAGCGCAGCTATCCCATTTACATCGGAGAGGGGCTGCTTGCTCGTCCTGATCTGTTCAAGCCGCACCTCGCGGGTCGCCAGGTGGCGATAGTCACCAACGAGACCGTTGCTCCCCTGTATCTTGAGGCGCTGAAGCAATCGCTGGAGGGCCAGGACATCGCGACGGTCGTCCTGCCGGACGGTGAAAGCTTCAAGACCTGGGAAACGCTGCAGCTGATCTTCGATGGATTGCTCCAGGCGCGTCATGATCGCAAGACCACCATCATCGCCTTGGGTGGCGGTGTCGTCGGCGACATGGCTGGGTTCGCGGCGGCGTGCTACCAGCGTGGTGTCGACTTCATCCAGGTGCCCACTACCCTGTTGTCCCAGGTGGACTCCTCGGTCGGTGGCAAGACCGGGATCAATCATCCGCTTGGCAAGAACATGATCGGGGCCTTCTACCAGCCCAATGCGGTCATCATCGATACGAGCGTGCTTCGCACCCTGCCGCCTCGCGAGCTGTCGGCGGGGCTGGCCGAAGTGATCAAGTACGGCCTGATCTGCGATCTTGAGTTCCTTTCCTGGCTGGAGGAGCGTGTCGAAGCCCTGCTGCAGTTGGAGTCCTCCGCCCTGATCGAAGCCATCGAGCGCTCCTGCGCGGCCAAGGCGCGTGTGGTCGGTGCCGATGAGCGTGAGTCCGGCCTGCGCGCGATCCTCAACCTGGGTCATACCTTCGGTCACGCCATCGAGACCCACATGGGCTATGGCGAGTGGCTGCACGGCGAGGCGGTGGGGGCTGGCACCGTCATGGCGCTGGAGATGTCCTCGCGCCTGGGCTGGATTTCGGATGTGGACCGGGATCGCGGCATTCGCCTGCTGTTGCGCGCGGGCCTGCCGGTGGTGCCGCCTGCCGAGATGGGCCCTGAGGATTTTCTCGAGCATATGGCGGTCGACAAGAAGGTGCTGGATGGCCGACTGCGCCTGGTATTGCTGGGGCGGCTCGGCGAAGCCGTGATCACCGATGATTTCCCGCGGGAAGTTCTGGATGCCACATTGCGTGCCGACTACGGCGCGCTGCGGACTCGGCTGGTACACCAGCCGCTTGGAGAGTAAGAGAGCTACATGACCAGTTTGCATGCCGACGAGGCGTTTCTCGCGCACTACCAGTTCACTCATGACCCCTTCGCTGCGCGGGTGCCTGGCTTCCGCTTCTACCCGGCGCAGCGCAAGCCGGTTCTGGGGCAGCTCCACCATCTGGCTCGCTACAGCCAGCTGCTACTGGTCGTGACCGGCCCCCATGGCAGCGGCAAGACCCTGCTGCGCCAGGCGCTGGTGGCCAGCACCAACAAGCAGACCGTGCAGTCCGTGGTCGTTTCCGCCCGTGGTGCCGGCGATGTCGCCGGTATCCTGCGCCAGGTGGCCCAGGGGCTGGGCATGCAGCAGGCGGATGTGCGTAGTGTCCTGGCCCAGGTCGCCCAGCTGGCGCTGACGGGGCAGGAGGTCTACCTGTTGGTCGACGATGCCGAACAGCTCGCCGACGCCGCGCTGGAAACCCTGTTCACCCTGGCTGCCGGCAATGCCGACGGCAGGCCACACATCTTCCTGTTCGCCGAGAGCGAGATCCTGCCCCGGCTCGAGCTGATGGCCGATGGCGAGGAGCGCTTCCACGCGATAGAGCTGTTGCCCTACGACGAGGATGAGACTCGCGAATACCTGGCCCAGCGGCTGGATGGCGCGGGTCAGGGCATCGATCTGCTGAGCGATGACCAGGTCGCCGATATCCACCTGAGTTCCGGTGGCTGGCCGGGAGCAATCAATCAGGCCGCCCGCGAGGTGCTGGTCGAGGCCATGCTGGCGAGCCGCTCGGCTGCGGGAGCGGGCGGTTCCGGTTTCGGATTGCCGAAGAAGCATCTGCTGGCTGTCGCCGTGGTGGCTGTCGCGCTTGGTGCGGCCTGGCTGATGCAGGGGAAGAAGGACAGCGCGCCACCCACTGTCGCCGAGTCTCCGGTCGAGCTGGTGCCCCAGGGCTCGGCTCCTGCGACCGTCGATGCTGAAAAACAGGCTACCCCGGCGCAGTCGTCGGGCGCATCCGTGGAGTTCAGCGGTACTAGCCAGCCGCTTCCGCTGCCACTGGTAGGGGAGGCGCAGCCGGTGATTCGCGAACCGCTGGCCCAGGCTTCCGGCATGGATGATGGCGAGGACGGTAGTGCCGCGGAGAGCCAGTCGGCGACTCCGCCTATGCCGGCTCCCTCTCCAGCGATAACGCCGGCACCGGTCACTGCGCCGGTAGTGCCGACCGTGGCGAGCGCGCCTGCTCCCGAGCCGGTCAAACCTGCTCCGGTCAAGCCTGTGCCAGCTCCGGCGGTGACGCCTCCGGCCACCAAGCCGGCGCCCGCCGCTGCACCTGCGATCAAGCCGGCGGCTCCTGCGCCCAAGCCTGAGACGACCGTAGCGAGCGCTGCTCCGGCGCCAGGCGCCGAGTGGTATGCCAGCCGTCCGTCAGGAAACTATGCCTTGCAGATTCTCGGCACCCGCTCGGAAAGCAGCGCCAAGGCATTCGTTGGCAAGAACGGCGGGGAATACCGCTATTTCAAGAAGCTGCACCAAGGACAGCCGCTTTACGTGGTGACCTACGGGCAGTTCTCCAGCCGCGCCGCCGCCCAGGCCGCGATCCAGTCGCTGCCGGCTGCGGTGCAGGCGGGCAAGCCTTGGCCGCGCAGTTTCGCCAGTATTCAGCAGGAAGCTCAGGCACGCTGAAATGAAAAGCGGGCGCGTCTGCGCCCGCTTTTTAGATGAGTGCGACATTTTTTCGCATCGTTACGCCTGCGAATTGCTCAATTCGTGATCATTATTGGTGCGCTAATGTTCGATATTGGTGCGCTCTGGTGGGGCTCGTTAACGTCCCTCCTATGTCCCTTCCTGTCTGCGTGCCCGGGTATTCCCCGGTATCTGCCCGCGACGCCGGCTGACGCCGTGTTCCTTCCTGGGGCGCTGGCGGCCTCAATGAATCGAGACTCAATGAAGTTGAGTGCATCAATCTGGTGCGCGTGTGATTTGTTGTCTGCCCTGTTTTGGTGATTTTTATTTTTCCTATCACGCAGGCATCTTTCTTTATTTCGTTTTTGCGACATTCGATGTTCATTGGGCGTCATTTTTGGCTTTGTCCATCCATTTCATCGTGTGTAGAATGGCCCCCCTTTTGCTTAGGCAAAGCGGGCGTATGCGCCAAGCAGATGCTCCGAATTAGAAAGACATTGCCTTCCGGGAAGGCATCCTGGTGAGAGTTCTATGAAAGCCGGCCTATTCCATCCTGATGAGTTCAAGGACAACTGCGGCTTCGGCCTGATCGCCCACATGGAAGGTGAGGCGAGTCATCACTTGCTGAAGACCGCCATCGAAGCCCTGACCTGCATGACCCACCGTGGCGGTATCAACGCCGACGGCAAGACCGGTGACGGTTGCGGTCTGCTGATCCAGAAGCCCGACCTGTTCCTGCGCGCGGTCGCCAGGGAGCAGTTCGGCAGCGAGCTGCCCCAGCAGTACGCCGTGGGCATGGTGTTTTTCAACCAGGACCCGGCCAAGGCCGAGGCCGCCCGCGCCAACATGAACCGCGAGATCGAGGCCGCCGGCCTGCAGCTGATCGGCTGGCGCAAGGTGCCGGTGGACACCAGCGTGCTCGGCCGCCTGGCCTTGGAGCGCCTGCCGCAGATCGAGCAGGTGTTCATCGGCGGCGAAGGCCTGGACGACCAGCCGTTCGCCATCAAGCTGTTCAGCGCCCGTCGCCGCTCCTCGGTAGCCAACGCCGCCGACACCGAGCACTACATCTGCAGCTTCTCGCCGAAGACCATCATCTATAAAGGCCTGATGATGCCGGCGGACCTGCAGCAGTTCTACCCGGACCTCGGCGACGAGCGCCTGCAGACCGCGATCTGCGTATTCCACCAGCGCTTCTCCACCAACACCCTGCCGAAATGGCCGCTGGCGCAGCCGTTCCGTTTCCTCGCCCACAACGGCGAGATCAACACCATCACCGGCAACCGCAACTGGGCCGTGGCCCGTCGCCTGAAGTTCGCCAACGAGCTGATTCCGGACCTGGAAGAGCTGGGCCCGCTGGTCAACCGCGTCGGCTCCGACTCGTCGAGCATGGACAACATGCTCGAGCTGATGGTCACCGGCGGCATCGACCTGTTCCGCGGCGTGCGCATGATCATTCCGCCGGCCTGGCAGAACATGGAGACCATGGACGCCGACCTGCGCGCGTTCTACGAGTACAACTCCATGCACATGGAGCCGTGGGACGGCCCCGCCGGCGTGGTGATGACCGACGGTCGTCACGCCGTCTGCCTGCTCGACCGCAACGGCCTGCGCCCGGCGCGCTGGGTCACCACCAAGAACGGCTACATCACCCTGGCATCGGAAATCGGCGTGTGGGACTACAAGCCGGAAGACGTGATCGCCAAGGGCCGGGTCGGCCCGGGCCAGATTCTCGCGGTGGACACCGAGACCGGCCAGGTGCTGGACACCGATGCCATCGACAACCGTCTGAAATCGCGCCATCCCTACAAGCAGTGGCTGCGCCAGAACGCCGTGCGCATCCAGGCCAAGCTGGACGACGACCAAGGTGTGGCCAGCTACGACGCCGACCAGCTCAAGCAGTACATGAAGATGTTCCAGGTCACCTTCGAGGAGCGTGACCAGGTGCTGCGCCCGCTCGGCGAGCAGGGCCAGGAAGCAGTGGGCTCGATGGGCGACGACACGCCGATGGCCGTGCTGTCGCAGCGCATCCGCTCGCCCTTCGACTACTTCCGTCAGCAGTTCGCCCAGGTGACCAACCCGCCGATCGACCCGCTGCGCGAGTCGATCGTGATGTCCCTGGAAATCTGCCTGGGCGCCGAGCGCAACATCTTCGACGAGTCCCCGGCCCACGCCAGCCGCGTCATGCTTAGCAGCCCGGTGATCTCCCCGGCCAAGTGGCGCGCGCTGATGAGCCTGACTACGCCGGGCTTCGAGCGTCACGTCATCGACCTCAACTACGACCCGGCCATCGGTCTGGAAGCCGCGGTGCGCAACATCGCCGACCAGGCCGAAGAAGCCGTGCGCGGTGGCAAGGTGCTGCTGGTCCTCACCGACCGTCACATCGCCCCGGGCAAGCTGCCGGCGCATGCCGCGCTGGCCACCGGCGCCGTGCACCATCGCCTGACCGAGAAAGGCCTGCGTTGCGACTGCAACATCCTGGTCGAGACCGCCACCGCCCGCGACCCGCACCACTTCGCCGTGCTGGTGGGCTTCGGCGCCTCCGCCGTGTACCCGTTCCTGGCGTACGAGGTGCTGGCCGACCTGATCCGTACCGGTGAAGTGCTGGGCGACCTCTACGAGGTGTTCAAGTACTACCGCAAGGGCATCTCCAAGGGCCTGCTGAAGATCCTGTCGAAGATGGGTATCTCCACCGTCGCCTCCTACCGTGGCGCCCAGCTGTTCGAGGCCGTCGGCCTGTCCGACGAAGTCACCGAGCTGTGCTTCCGTGGCGTTGCCAGCCGCATCCAGGGCGCGCGTTTCGTCGACATCGAGGCCGAGCAGAAGCTGCTGGCCGCCGAGGCCTGGAACAACCGCAAGGCCATCCAGCAGGGCGGTCTGCTCAAGTTCGTCTACGGCGGCGAGTACCACGCCTACAACCCGGATGTGGTCAACACCCTGCAGGCCGCCGTGCAGCAGGGCAGCTACGAGAAGTACCAGGAGTACGCCGCGCTGGTGGACAACCGCCCGGTGTCGATGATCCGCGACCTGCTGCAGCTCAAGCTGGCCGACCAGCCGCTGCCGCTGGATGAGGTCGAGTCGCTGGGTGAGGTGCTCAAGCGCTTCGACTCCGCCGGTATCTCCCTTGGCGCCCTGTCACCGGAAGCCCACGAGGCCATCGCCGAGGCGATGAACCGCCTGGGCGCGCGCTCCAACTCCGGTGAGGGCGGCGAAGACCCGGCCCGCTACGGCACCGTGCGCAGCTCGAAGATCAAGCAGGTGGCCACCGGCCGCTTCGGTGTCACCCCGGAATACCTGGTCAACGCCGAAGTGCTGCAGATCAAGGTCGCCCAGGGCGCCAAGCCTGGCGAGGGCGGCCAGCTGCCCGGCGGCAAGGTCAACGGCCTGATCGCGCGTCTGCGCTATGCCGTGCCCGGCGTGACCCTGATCTCGCCGCCGCCGCACCACGACATCTACTCGATCGAGGACCTGTCGCAGCTGATCTTCGACCTCAAGCAGGTCAACCCGGCCGCGTTGGTCTCGGTCAAGCTGGTGGCGGAAGCCGGTGTCGGCACCATCGCCGCCGGCGTGGCCAAGGCCTACGCCGACCTGATCACCATCTCCGGCTACGACGGTGGCACCGGCGCTTCGCCGCTGACCTCGATCAAGTACGCTGGCAGCCCGTGGGAGCTTGGCCTGGCCGAAACCCACCAGACCCTGCGCGGCAACGACCTGCGCGGCAAGGTACGGGTGCAGACCGACGGCGGCCTGAAGACCGGCCTCGACGTGATCAAGGCCGCCATCCTCGGCGCCGAGAGCTTCGGCTTCGGCACCGGCCCGATGGTCGCCCTGGGCTGCAAGTACCTGCGCATCTGCCACCTGAACAACTGCGCCACCGGCGTGGCTACCCAGAACGACAAGCTGCGCAAGGACCACTTCATCGGCACCGTCGAAATGGTGATGAACTACTTCACCTTCGTCGCCGAAGACACCCGCCAGTGGCTGGCCAAGCTGGGTGTACGCAGTCTGGGCGAACTGATCGGGCGTACCGACCTGCTCGACGTGCTGCCGGGCGATACCGACAAGCAGGGCAACCTGGACCTGACTCCGCTGCTTGGCAGCGACCGTATCCCGGCCGACAAGCCGCAGTTCTGCGAAGTCGAGAAGAACCCGCCGTTCGACCAGGGCCTGCTGGCCGAGAAGATGGTCGAGCTGGCCCAGGCCGCCATCGCCGCTAAGAGCGGCGGTGAGTACGAGCTGGATATCTGCAACTGCGACCGCTCCATCGGTGCCCGTATCTCCGGCGAAATCGCCAAGCAGCACGGCAACCAGGGCATGAAGGACGCGCCGATCACCTTCCGCTTCAAGGGCACCGCGGGTCAGAGCTTCGGCGTGTGGAACGCCGGCGGCCTGTACCTGCGCCTGGAAGGCGACGCCAACGACTACGTCGGCAAGGGCATGACCGGCGGCAAGCTGGTGATCACTCCGCCGGCCGGCAGCCCGTTCAAGACCCAGGAGTCGGCCATCGTCGGCAACACCTGCCTGTACGGTGCCACCGGTGGCCGTCTGTTCGCCGCCGGCACCGCGGGCGAGCGTTTCGCCGTGCGCAACTCCGGCGCCCACGCCATCGTGGAAGGCACCGGTGACCACTGCTGCGAATACATGACCGGCGGTTTCGTCTGCGTGCTGGGCAAGACCGGGGTGAACTTCGGTTCGGGCATGACCGGCGGCTTCGCTTACGTGCTCGACCTGGACAACAGCTTCGTCGACCGCGTCAACCACGAACTGGTGGAGATCCAGCGCATCAGCAACGAGGCCATGGAGGCCTACCGCAGCCATCTGCGCGAAGTGCTGGTCGAGTACGTGGCGGAAACCTCCAGTCCCTGGGGCACTCACCTGCTCGAGAACCTGGAGGACTACCTGCGCAAGTTCTGGCTGGTCAAACCAAAAGCGGCAAGCCTGGGTTCGCTGCTCAGCAGCACCCGCGCCAATCCGCAGTAATTGCGCCTGAGTAGTTTGATGAGGTTTTTGAAATGACTGAACGTCTGAACAACGACTTCCAGTTCATCGAGGTCGGGCGCAAGGATCCGAAGAAGAAGCTCCTGCGCCAGCGCAAGAAGGAGTTCGTGGAAATCTACGAACCCTTCAAACCGGCCCAGGCCGCCGACCAGGCACACCGTTGCCTGGGCTGCGGCAACCCGTACTGCGAGTGGAAGTGCCCGGTGCACAACTTCATTCCCAACTGGTTGAAGCTGGTTTCCGAGGGCAACATCCTGGCCGCCGCCGAGCTGAGCCACCAGACCAACACCCTGCCGGAAGTCTGCGGCCGCGTGTGCCCGCAGGACCGTCTGTGCGAGGGGGCCTGCACCCTCAACGACGGCTTCGGCGCGGTGACCATCGGCTCGGTGGAGAAGTACATCACCGACACCGCCTTCGCCATGGGCTGGCGTCCGGACATGTCCAAGGTCAAGCCGACCGGCAAGCGTGTCGCCGTGATCGGTGCCGGCCCGGCCGGCCTCGGCTGCGCCGACGTGCTGGTGCGCAACGGCGTGACCCCGGTGGTGTTCGACAAGAATCCGGAGATCGGTGGCCTGCTGACCTTCGGCATCCCCGAGTTCAAGCTCGAGAAGAGCGTGCTCAGCCGCCGTCGCGAAGTCTTCACCGGCATGGGCATCGAGTTCCGCCTGAACACCGAGATCGGCAAGGACGTGACCATGCAGCAGCTGCTGGATGAGTACGATGCCGTATTCATGGGCATGGGCACCTACACCTATATGAAGGGCGGCTTCCCGGGCGAGGACCTGCCGGGCGTCACCGACGCGCTGGACTTCCTGATCGCCAACGTCAACCGCAACCTCGGCTTCGAGAAGGCGCCGGAAGACTTCATCGACATGAAGGGCAAGCGCGTGGTCGTGCTCGGCGGCGGCGATACCGCGATGGACTGCAACCGCACCTCCATCCGCCAGGGCGCCAAGGCCGTGACCTGCGCCTACCGTCGCGACGAAGAGAACATGCCGGGCTCGCGCAAGGAAGTGAAGAACGCCAAGGAAGAGGGCGTGAAGTTCCTCTTCAACCGCCAGCCCATCGCCATCGTCGGCGAGGACAAGGTGGAAGGCGTCAAGGTGGTCGAGACCCGTCTCGGCGAGCCGGACGCCCGTGGCCGCCGCAGCCCCGAGCCGATCCCGGGCTCCGAGGAAATCATCCCGGCCGAGGCCGTGCTGATCGCCTTCGGCTTCCGTCCGAGCCCGGCCGCCTGGTTCGCCGACTTCAAGATCGACACCGACAGCCAGGGCCGTGTGGTGGCGCCGGAGCAGAACCAGTTCAAGCACCAGACCAGCAACCCGAAGATCTTCGCCGGTGGCGACATGGTCCGTGGTTCCGACCTGGTGGTGACGGCGATCTTCGAGGGCCGCAACGCCGCCGAAGGCATCCTGGACTACCTCGGGGTCTGACCGGGGGGCTCCGGCGGTGCGCATGGCGCACCCTGCGGTCGCGGCAAATCGTCGCGATGGACAAAAGGCACGGCACTCGCCGTGCCTTTTGTTTTTGGGTCTGCGAAAATGCCCGCACTTTTTCTGCGCCAAGGCGCGCGGCCTGCCTGTGATCCAGCAGCCCGCCCGGAGGAGGGGGCCGCCGCCTTGTGCCGCCTGCATACTCCCGCCGCAACGCTCCCTGCCGATTTCCAGGAACCCTGCCGATGTCCGCCCTGAAGAACGACCGTTTCCTGCGCGCCCTGCTCAAGCAACCCGTCGACGTCACCCCTGTGTGGATGATGCGCCAGGCCGGTCGTTACCTGCCGGAGTACCGCGCTACCCGCGCCAAGGCGGGTGACTTCGTCAGCCTGATGAAGACCCCCGAGCTGGCGTGCGAGGTCACTATCCAGCCGCTGGATCGCTACCCGCAGATCGACGCCGCGATTCTCTTCTCCGACATCCTCACCATCCCCGACGCCATGGGCCAGGGCCTGTACTTCGAGACCGGCGAGGGGCCGCGCTTCAAGAAAGTCATCAGCTCGATGGCCGACATCGAGGCGCTGCCGATTCCCGATGCCGAGCAGGACCTGGGCTACGTGATGGACGCCGTGCGCACCATCCGCCGCGAGCTGAACGGTCGCGTGCCACTGATCGGCTTCTCCGGCAGCCCCTGGACCCTGGCCACCTACATGGTCGAGGGCGGCTCCAGCCGCGACTTCCGCAAGTCCAAGGCGATGCTCTATGACAACCCGCAGGCCATGCACGCGCTGCTCGACAAACTGGCCCGCTCGATCACCGTCTACCTCAACGGCCAGATCGAGGCCGGCGCCCAGGCCGTGCAGATTTTCGACTCCTGGGGTGGCGCGCTGTCGTCGGCGGCCTACCAGGAGTTTTCCCTGCGCTACATGAAGCAGATCGTCGACGGCCTGATCCGCGAACACGACGGTCGCCGCGTGCCGGTGATCCTGTTCACCAAGGGCGGCGGCCTGTGGCTGGAATCCATGGCGGAGACCGGCGCCGAGGCCCTGGGGCTGGACTGGACCTGCGACATCGGCAGCGCGCGTCAGCGTGTGGGTAGCAAGGTGGCCCTGCAGGGCAACATGGACCCAGCCGTACTGCACGCCAAGCCGGAGGCCATCCGCGCCGAAGTGGCGCGTATTCTCGCCGCCTACGGCCCGGGCACCGGCCAGGTGTTCAACCTGGGCCACGGCATCACCCCGGAAGTGCCGCCAGAGCACGCCAAGGCCTTCTTCGAGGCCGTGCACGAACTGTCGGCGCAGTACCACCAGTAACGCCAAGGGCCGCAGACGCGGCCCTTGTGCTATTCGGGCTCAGGTTCAGTCGCGAGCGTAGCCCGCTCTTGCGGACGTTTCGGCCAGCAGCCGGTCGATCACCGGCGTCATCTTGGTTTCCGTGCTCTGATACTTCTTGACCGCCAGCAGACCGCGGCCACGGAAGCGGTAGTAGGCGCTGGCCAGCACGCGCCCCTGGGGATCGCGGATGCGCAGTTCGGCCATCGACAGGTAGGTGACCACCGACCAGGAGCGCCGCGCCGTGTAGTCGAGTATCTGCGGGCAGCCGCTGGCGGGTATCTGCCTGTACAGGCGGGTTTCTATGCCGTGGCGGGTGAAGCCGCGCTGCAGGGTGCCGAGGAAGTCGTCCACCTGCACCTCGGGGTTCTCCTCGATGCAGACGACGGTGGCGGGCGTCTTCAGGGGATCGACGCGGATGGTGGTACAGGCGCTGCTCAGGGCGATCAGCGGCAACAGCAGGCACAGGCGCGGTAGCGACATGCGGAGTCCTCGAAGGGCCGCATGGAACAGCGGATGCGCCCGGATGGGGTAGGCCGGCCCGAGCCGGCTGGGTAGCAACGATCTCGCGAGCTAGCGTCAGGCCAGGCGAAGTCGGGCGGGGGCGCGCAGTTTACGAGGTGTAAATGAGCAGCCCGAGCCCGGCTTCAACGACGCCTGGCCGACGCGCAGCAGATCGTTACTTGACGTTGGCCAGGTCGGCCTTCAGGGCGACGCCTGCCATCACCGCGCCGGCGTGGCACTCGTACTTCTGGACGTCGGAATAGACCACGTTCTTGTAGTTGCTGACGATGTTGACCACGGCGTTGGCGCCGGCCTGCTTGGCGGCGTTCTGCATGCGGATCAGGGCGGACTGCAGGGCCCAGGAGCAGGCGGCCTCGTCGCTCTTGTTGAAGGCGTTGGTCTTCTGGCTGGTGGTCACGCCGGACCTGACCACGCTGGCCTTGACCGGGTTGCCGGCCAGGTAGAACTTCACGCTGCCGTCCAGGCGACCGGCATTCAGGGCCTCCTGCACAGCCTGCTCGAACGGCAGGAAGTGAGTGGTGTCGCGCGCCTGGCTGATGCCCGGGATGACGGCGAAGAACAGGGCGGCCAGGGTCCAGGTTTTCAGTTTCATGGTCGTCTCCTTGACGATAAGTGACTCATGGGTTTTTCGGGAGATTCAGCTGATGCTGGATGTCCGCACGCAGGCTGTTGACCCAGCGATTGTAGTTGCGATGAATCTTGCCGTTCTTGTAGTCCAGGCCCTGACTGCTGCGGTAGCGGATCTGGATATCGAACGGACTGTACTCGACCGCGATCGAGGCGTGGTGGCGCTGGCGCACGTTTATGGAGGCGTAGATCACGCCCGGGTCCACGCGGCGGACCTGCCAGCGGCGCGCCTCCAGCACCGTGACGATCGCCTGCTGCAGTTCGACCTGGCTGAATTCCCGCTCCGGCGGCAGGCCGATGGCGGGATTCAGCACGGGCTTGGACGTGCTGCAGGCGGTGATGGCGAGCAGGCCGAGCACCAGCAGGACCGACTTCATCACGTGTCTCAAGGGCTCAGCTCCAGCGCCGGAAGATCAGCGAGGTATTGACCCCGCCGAAGGCGAAATTGTTGTTCATCACGTACTGGTGGCTCATCTGGCGGAATTCGCCGCGCAGGTAGTCCAGCTCGCCGCATTCCGGGTCTATGTCGTCCAGATTCAGGGTGTGCACGTAGTTGTCGCCGTTCATCATCTCGATGCTGAACCAGGATTCCAGCGCGCCGCAGGCGCCCAGGGTGTGACCGAGGAAGCTCTTCTGCGAGCTGATCGGCATGCGCGGGCCGAACAGGCTGCTGGTGGCCAGGCTCTCGGCCACGTCGCCCTGGGCGGTGGCGGTACCATGGCCATTGACGTAGCCGATGACGGAAGGTTCCAGTCCCGCATCCTCCAGGGCCAGCTCCATGGCGCCGCGCATGGTCGCCTGCTCCGGCTTGGTGGCGTGGATGCCGTCGGAGTTGCAGCCGAAGCCGACGATCTCGGCGTGGATTGTGGCGCCACGCGCCAGGGCGTGTTCCAGCTCTTCCAGCACCAGGATGCCGGCGCCCTCGCCGATCACCAGGCCGTCGCGGCCGGCGTCGTAGGGGCGTGGCGACAGGTGCGGGGTGTCGTTCTTCAGGCTGGTGGCGTAGAGCGCGTCGAACACCATGGCCTCGGTCGGGCACAGCTCTTCGGCGCCGCCGGCCAGCATCATCTTCAGGCGGCCGTACTTGATCGCCTCGTAGGCGTAGCCGATGCCCTGGCTGCCGCTGGTGCAGGCGCTGGACGTCGGAATCAGGCGGCCCTTGAGGCCGAAGAAGATGCTGATATTGGCCGCCGTGGTGTGCGGCATCATGCGGATGTAGGAGTTGGCGTTGAGGCCGTCGGCGACGGAGTTCAGCAGCATGTTGCCGAACGCCTTGATCTCGTCGGTGCTGCCGGTGGACGAACCGCAGGCCACGCCCATGCGGCCGTCCTGAATGCGCTCGTCGCCGAGCAGGCCGGCGTGTTCCAGGGCGCGCTCGGCGGCGTACACCGCCAGCTTGGAGACGCGGCCCATGCTGCGGGTCTGCTTGCGCGTCCAGTGTTTGGGCTGGACGAAGTCGTCCACCGGGCCGCCCAGGCGGGTGTTCAGTTCGGTGAAGCGATCCCACTCGCCCATGCGGCGGATGCCGCTGCGGCCTTCCTTGAAGGCGGCCGAAATGGTCGGCCAGTCGCTGCCCAGGGAGGTGATGCCGGCCATGCCGGTGACGACGACACGTTTCATCAGCACAGACCACCGTTCACCGCGAGGACTTGGCGGGTAATGTACGCCGCCTCGTCGGACATCAGGAAATTCACCGCCCCGGCCACTTCTTCGGGCGTGCCCATGCGGGCGGCCGGGATCATCTTGAGGATTTCCTCCACCGGCACCTGCTCGTCGAGGATCTCGGTGTCGATCAGCCCCGGCGCCACGCAGTTGACCGTGATCCGGCGCTTGCCCAGCTCGATGGCCAGGGCCTTGGCGGCGCCGATCACGCCGGCCTTGGAGGCGCTGTAGTTGACCTGGCCGCGGTTGCCGATCAGCCCGGAGACCGAGGTGATGCAGACGATGCGGCCCGGCGCGCGGCGGCGGATCATCGGCATGGTCAGCGGGTGCAGCACGTTGTAGAAACCGTCCAGGTTGGTGCGCAGCACCTGGTCCCAGTCGTCGTCGGTCAGCGCCGGGAAGGCGCCGTCGCGGGTCAGGCCGGCATTGCACACCACGCCGTAGTAGGCGCCGTGCTGCTCCACATCGGCTTCCAGTGCTTCGCGGCAGGCGGCGCGGTCGGATACGTCGAACTGCAGGATGCGCGCCTGCTGGTGGCCGAGTTCGGCGATCTGCGTCTGCACGGCCTCTGCTTCGTCACGGCGCGAGCGGCAGTGCAGGACGATGTCGTAACCGGAGCGGGCCAGGCGCAGGGCGATGGCCCTGCCGATGCCACGGCTGGAGCCGGTTACCAGAACTGTTTCAGTCATTGCGATTGCTCTTGTAGATAGCTCGCCACTTCCGGCGGGCGGAACACATTGAGGCGGGCGGAGGCGGCGATGTCGGGGCCGTCCAGATGACACTCGAAGACGCCCATGCCGTTGTCGTCCTGCAGCGAGCGCAGGGCCCTGATGCGCAGCTCCGCACCGGCGGGGAAGCGCTCGACGTTGCAGTCGTACTTGCGCGTGCCGAGGAGGAAGCCCAGCTCCACCGGCAGGCCGGCCTGGCGTGCCTGGCAGCCGGCATAGGCGGCCACGCTCTGGGCCATCAGCTCGATACCGACCCAGGCCGGCAGGCTGCCGTCGGCCAGACTGAACAGGCCGCCTGGGCGCACGGTGAGGCGGGTCTCGATCTCCTCGGCGCCGAAGCTCACGACCTCGTCAATCAGGATCATGTCGCCGGCATGGGGCACCAGCTCGGCGACGGGCCACAGACTCATGGCGCATCCCCCAGAACCAGTGCCACGTTGTTGCCGCCGAAGGCGAAGGAGTTGCTCATCAGCCGCCGGCCCTCGGCGCGTGCCAGGCGGTCACCGGCGCCGACCAGTTCCAGCGGCGCCAGCGCCGGATCGGCCTGGCCGTCCCACAGGTGCGGCGGCAGCAGGCCGTCGCGGTTGTGCTCGCTCAGGGCCAGCCAGCAGAAGGCCGCTTCCAGCGCGCCAGCGGCGCCCAAGGTGTGACCGGTCAGCGGCTTGGTCGAGGAGCAGGCCACGCCGGCGGGGAACAGGCCGCGCACGGCCTGGCTCTCCATGGCGTCGTTGTGCGCCGTGGCGGTGCCGTGCAGGTTGAGATAGTCGATATCGGTGGGCTCCAGGCCGGCGCTGGCCAGGGCCTTCTCCATCGCCGCGCGGGCGCCGAGGCCCTCGGGGTGCGGTGCGGAAATATGGTGCGCGTCGGAGGTGGCGCCGCCGCCGAAGAAGGCGATTGGGCTGCGCTCGCGGGTCATCAGGAACAAAGCCGCGCCCTCGCCGATATTGATGCCGTGGCGGTTCACCGAGAAGGGATTGCAGGGCTCGGCGGACACCGCTTCCAGCGCCGAGAAGCCGTTCAGGGTCAGCCGGCACAGGCTGTCCACACCGCCGCAGATCACCGCATCGCACAGACCCTGCTGCAACAGGCGATGGGCGCTGAGCAGGGCGCGGGCGCTGGAGGTGCAGGCGGTGGACTGGCAGTACACCGGACCGGCCAGGCCCAGCCAGTCGGCGAGGAAGGTGGCCGGCGCGGCCATCTCCTGCTGGGCGTAGTCGTACTCGGGCGGCACTTCGCCCTCGCGGATGAAGCGGGCGATGCCGTCGCTGGCCTCGCGGATGCCCGAGGTGCTGGTGCCCAGCACCAGGCCGACGCGGGCGGCGCCGTAGCGGGCGATGGCGGCGCGCAGCTCGGGTTCGATCTGTTGGGCGGCGGCCAGCAGCAGCTGGTTGTTGCGGCTGTGGGCGGCTTCGAGACCCGCCGGCATTGCCGGCAGCGCGGCACGCACGGCGCCGACTGTGAGGCGGCGGTCGCTGACCCAGCCGTCCTCGGCGCGCATGCCGGAGGCATCGCCGGCCAGCAGCGCGTCGGCCACCGCCTGCTTGCCTTCGCCCAGGGCGCAGAGCAGGCCGAGGGCATTGAGATAGCTGGGCATCAGTTGCCTTCTTCTTGATTCAGCGCGCGCACCTGGTAACTCAGGTCGCGGGTCGCGAGGGTGAAATCCAGTGCGGAACGGTAGCGGATTCGCCAGTCCGGGTTAAGCCGGCGCTGACCATCGGCGCCGCGTTGCCAACTGCCCGCGGGGTAGGCGGTCAGCGCGTTATCGGCGGTGAGGGCGAACAGCAGGGCGGCGAACAGCTCGCGGGCCTCGGCATTGGGTGGCAGCAGGCCGTCGTTGTGCCACTCGCCGTGCTCCAGTAGCTGGCGCGCCAGGGGCACGCCGAGCGGGTCGAACAGCGACCAGCGCAGGGCCTGGCCTTCGGCCTGGATCACCAGCAGCCAGTCGCGCTGCTCGGCGTTTTGCGTGCGCTCGATTTGCAGGCTGATCGGCAGCGCGGCGCTCAGGGCAGGGCTGCTCGCCGGCACGGGCGTGTGCCCGGCGCAGGCGCCGAGCAACAGGGTCAGAGCGAGCAGAGCAACCCGTAGCATCACGGCTTGCACGCCACCGCGTTGACCAGCGTCTCGTCGCGCTGGCCGAACGGCTTGGGCTTCATGATGCCCCAGCGCTCCAGCAGGCCGAAGTCCCTGGAGCGGCTCCACCACAGGTAGGGGTAGGAGACGTTGTTCTCGGTGAACTGGAAGCCCTGCTCGCGCAGCATGCCCAGGTATTCCTCGGCACTCTTCTGCACATGCATCGGGTGGCGGAACAGCCAGCGGATCACCCAGGTGTCGATGTAGAACTTGGTCGACTCGGCGAACAGCAGCAGGCCGCCCGGTTTCAGCACCCGCCAGAATTCGGCCAGGGCCTTCTCCTGCTCGACCAGGTGATGGAAGGTCTGGTGGCAGAACAGGATGTCGACGGAGGCGTCGGGCAGGTCGATGGCGGCGCAGTCGCTGGCGATCAGCTGCACGTCGAGGCCCAGGCGCTCGGCCTCGGCGCGGGAGCAGTCGAGGCTGTGCGGGTCGGCGTCGAGACCGATCATCCGCGCCGGGGCGAAGGCCTCCTGCAGCAGGCGGAACGAGCGGCCCTGGCCGCAGCCGGCGTCGAGCAGCACCGGCGCCTCGGGCAGCGGCGCGTCGATCAGGCGCTTGAGGTCGTTGATCGCCACCCGCAGCACATGGTGCTGCCAGACGTGGCTCTGCAGGAACCAGAAACCGAAGCGGGTTTCCTCGACGTAGGTGGGGGCGGCGCGTTCCATCGACAGATGTTCCTCAGTTGCTGGCGCAGATCTCGGCCAGCACGCCCAGGCGGCGCTTGGGCTCGGCGACATAGGGGTTCTTTTCGTCCCAGGCGTAGCCGGCGAGGATCGAGCAGATCATGCGGCGGATGTCCGGCGTGGCCTTCTCGTAGAAGATCACGTCCTGGAAGGTGCCATCGTACCAACCCTGCACGTACACGCGGAACGTATCCACGCCACGCTTGAGCGGGATGGCGAACTCGTTCTCCCAATCCACCGCCTCGCCGCCGAGCTGGCGGTGCAGCAGGCCGGCGGCCATGCTCGCCGAGCGCATGGCGATGGTCACGCCGGAGCTGAATACCGGATCGAGGAATTCGGCGGCGTTGCCCAGCAGGGCGAAGCCCGGGCCATGCAGGCTCTTGACGTTGGCCGAGTAGCCGCCGATGGCGCGGGCCGGGGTATCCCACACGGCGTTTGCCACCACCTTGCTCAGCGATGGGGTTTCCGCGACGAACTGCTTGAGGCAGGCGTCGAGGTCCTTCGGGTAGCCCTCGTAGTGCTCGGCGGCGGAAACCACGCCCAGCGAACAGCGGCCGTTGCTGAACGGGATGGTCCAGAACCACACGTCGCGCAGGGTCGGGTGGGTGGTGATGAGGATCTTCTCGCGGTCGAAGCCGGAGGCCGGGTCGATGCGGTCCTCGATGTGGGTGAACACCGCCTGGCGGATCGGGAAGGACGACGGCGTGTCGAGGTCGAGCAGGCGCGGCAGCACGCGGCCGTATCCGCTGCCGTCGAGGACGAAGGCGCATTCGACCTGGTACTCGTGGCCGTCGGCCAGGCGGCGCACCGACAGGCGCGGGCAGTCGCCGCTGAAGTCGGCGGCGAAGATCTCTTCTTCGTAGCGGATTTCCACGCCCTGACGCGCGGCCTCGTCGGCCAGCAGCTTGTCGAAGTCGGCGCGGATCACCTGGTAGGTCGAACCCTGGCCCTCGGTGAATTTGTCGCGGAAGTCGAACTCGGTGTAGCGCTCGCCCCAGGCGAACGCGGCGCCATGCTTGGTCTGGAAGCCGGCTGCTTTCACCGCGTCGAGCATGCCCGCTTCCTCGACGAAGTCCAGGCAGTGCGACAGCAGGCTCTCGCCGATGGAGAAGCGCGGGAAGCGCTGGCGCTCCAGCACCAGCACGTCGTGGCCCAGGCGCTTGAGGATGGCGGCGGCGATGGCGCCGGAAGGGCCGGCACCGATGACGACGACCTGGCGTTGTTCGAATTCAGGAGACTTCATAACGACCTCTCGCTTCATGGTTATTGGCATGCCGGCCCAGCAGGGCGGGCAGCAGAGTAGAGAACAGGCTCATCAGCAACAGGCCGAAGTACACCAGCGAATCGATCAGCTGGAGTTGCAGGAGCAGGTTGAGGAAGACGATCTCGGTGAGGCCGCGGATGTTCAGCAGCAGGCTCTCGTGCCACTTGATCCGCGCCGCGGCGCTCGGGTCGGCCCAGTGCAGGCCGAGCCAGCTGCCGAGTACCTTGCTCAGCACCGGCAGCAGAATCAGGATAGCGATGACCAGCCAGGAGTAGTGTTGACCTATGCCATGGAAGTCCACGCGCAGCACGCCGAACGTCAGGATCAGCGGCACCGCCAGGCCATTCATCAGCAGCTTCCATGGCCGCGCCGGCAGCGGCAGGACGAACGGCTGCCTGAGCCAGGCCAGGCACAGCATGTAGGCGATGCCGAACACCAGGGCGTTGAGCTTGAGCTGCTGGAACAGCAGCATCAGGGCGAAGAACGGCAGGCTGTAGAGCAGTGGGTGGCGCAGCCCGAGCCCGCGCAGCAGCAGCGGTAGCGCGGCGGCCGCCAGTGGCCAGAGCAGGGCGGCGGGGTGGCTGGTGCCCTGGGCCAGGCCGAACAGGCTCCAGCACAGGAAGTCCATCAGGATCGCCGCGTGCAGCAGGCGCTTGGTCGCCGCCGCGGGGTAGCCGATGCTCTGCAGGAACAGGTACAGCACCGGGATGGCGGTGATCGAGAACAGCAGGCCGATGCCCACCGAGCTGAGCCAGCTGCGCTCGCCGGGCAGCAGCCAGAGCGAGCAGGCCAGGCCGGCCAGCATCGGCACCAGGAAGCTGGGCAGGGCGATCTTCAGGCAGGCCGGACTGAGGTCCAGGTCGATCACGTCGCTGAGGATGTAGCCCAGCAGCAGGGCGAAGCACAGGCCGTAGAGCATGCCCAGCCAGGTCGGCGCCAGCAGGTCCTGGGCGCTCAGTTGCCAGTGTGGCTCGACCCACAACAGCAGCAGGGCGGGAATCGCGATGGCCGCCACCAGCAGCTGGCCGACGATGGGGATCAGCCGGCGCCCGCCGATGACGGCGACCAGGGCATAGATCGCCAGGGCCAGCAGCCAGAATCCGAGCACGGTCACGCGAGCACCTCCTTGTGGGGCCGTGGTGCGGCCCAGGGCGAGAGCAGGAAGCAGAACATCAGGCCGAGGCTGATCGCCAGACCGAAGTTGGCGATGGCCGGGGTCTGACTGAGCAGCAGCAGGCCGAACGACAGCCAGGCGGTGAGCGCCGAGAGCAGGGTGCCGAGCAGGCTGACCGCCGGCCCGCCGATGTTCTCGCGCATCAGGATGGCGTAGTCGACGCCAATGGCGGTGATCAGCAGCAGGCCGAACAGGCTGAATAGGGTCAGCGGCTGGCCCAGCCAGCCGAGGCAGGCCAGCGCTGCCAGGGCCGAGAGCAGCGGCAGGCAGATCACCCGCAGCGCGCCGCCGAGGCCGAACGGCAGGCACAGCAGCAGGAGGATAGCGGCGCTGGAGAGCAGTTTGAGTTCGGCGGCGCTGAGCTGGGTGGCGGCGAACAGGCCGTTCAGCTCGCCCAGGCGGTCGACCAGTTGCACGCCGTCCAGCCCTTCGGCGGCCTGTTGCAGCAGGGCCGCATCGTTCAGGCCCTGCAGGCTGACGATGCCGGCTACTCCGTTCTCATGGCGGCCCAGCCAGAGCGGCCGCCAGGCTTCGCCCAGCGGGCCGGCCAGGGCCTGTTCCAGGCTCGGCTGCGCAGTTTTCAGTAGTTCATCCAGCTCGGCGCGCAGCGCGGCGTCCGGCAAGCCCAGCTCGAGCAGCGGTTGCCAGTGCTGCGGCAGCTGTTCCAGCGCGGCGCGCAGCGGCGCCAGTTCACTGTCCGGCGCGCTGAGCTGGCTGAGGGCGCGGTAGCCGCGCAGGTGGCCATCGGCGACGGCGGCGTCCAGGCGCCGGCTCAGCTCGGCCTGGCGTTGCAGCAGTTGCGCTTCGTCGGCGCCGCGCACCAGGAAGAACTGGCTGGTGGGCTGCTGGCCGGTGAGTTCGGCGATGCGCCGGGCCTCGTCCATCAGCCTTGGTTCCTGGCCCAGCCACTGGCGCAGGTCGTTCTGCGGCTTCAGCTGCCACAGGCCGCCGGCGCAGAAGGCCAGCAGGGCAAGCAGCAGCGGCCAGCTGCCGGTGCGCGCCAACAGGCGCTCACGGCCTCGTACCAGGCGCTCGGCGGCGCGCCGCAGGCTGGGCGGCGGCGCCAGGCGCAGGTTGTTCAGCCAGGCCGGTAGCAGGCACACCGAGCAGAGGAAGGCGCCGATCAGGCCGGCGGCGGAGAACAGGGCGATCTGGGTCAGCGCCGGGAAGGGCGTGAAGGCCAGCGCCAGGTAGCCGGCGAGGTTGGTGCCCAGGCTCAGGGACAGGCCCGGCAGGGTTTCGCGCAGAGCCGCCCAGCTCGACCACTGGCCGTCGCTCCAGCTCTTGCTCAGGTAGTGCTGCGGGTAGTCGGCGGCGACGCCGACCAGGCTGGCGCCGAGCACCAGGGTCAGCGCGTTGATCTGGCCGAACACCAGCACGCAGGCGGTGCAGCCGGCCAGCAGCGCCACGCCCATGGGCAGCAGGCTGACCAGCACGCGCGGGCGGCGGAAGGCGAGCAGGAGCAGCAACAGGGTGCCGAGGGTGGCGCCGCCGCCGATCAGGGCGATCTCGTGGGTGGCCTTGGCCTGGCCGGCCGCCGCGTGCAGCACGCCGCCGGCCGCCAGCAGCTGGCCGCCTGCGGCCTCGACCTGCCGGCGCAGCTCGGCCACGTCGGCGGCGATCTGCGGCGGTGCCTGCATGTCGAAGGCGTCGCCGCGGGTGCGCAGGCGCAGCAGCGCCCAGGTCATGCCCGGCTCCTGCAGCAGCAGGGCGCCGCTGCCCAGGTCGGCCTGGATGCGGCTGCCGGGGTTGAGCGTCTGCTGGGCGCGCAGGCCGAGGCCGAGCCAGTCCTGCTCGGTGGGCAGCAGGCCGAAGCCGGAGAAGGTGTCGAACAGCTGCTGCGCCCGCTGCTCGACGAAGGCGTCCGGTTGCTCGATCAGCAACTGGCGGTCGCTTGGCGCGAGCAGAGCCAGGCGGCTGGCGCGCAGCTGCTGGCGGATGCTGTCGAGGTCGGCCTGCAGGCTCCACTGCACCTTGTCGAAACCGCCGCCGGCCTGCCACTGCTCGCCGGAGCGGCGCACCAGTTCGATGGCGCGCTCGCGCTGCGGGTGGCCGACCAGGATCAGCAGTTCCCGCGACAACGGCTCCTGCATGCGCTGCTCGGCCTGCTGCACCAGCGCATCGCCTGCGCCCTGGGGCAGCAGGGCAAGCATGCTGGCCTGCACCGGCGGGCCGTCGCGCCACTGCCAGGCGGCCAGCGCCAGCAGGGCCAGCAGCAGGGCGCCGAACAGACGCGGCAGGGCTTTTTGCAGGCTAGTGGACAAGGTCGGCGCGCTCCTGCGCGGTCAATGCGTCGCCGGCCTGGCTCTGCGGCAGCTTGAGGACGGTGCGGTCGCCCTGGGTCTCGATCAGCTCGATGCGCTCGACCAGCGCACCGCCGTCGATGCGGATGGCGCTGAAGATCTGCTTGAGCAGCAGGGAGTGGGGTGTGAGCTGGAGCTGCCAGGCGTTCTGCTCGCCGCTGAGTTCGAGGTCGAAGTCGCGCTCCAGGCCGGAGCGGTCGCCCTTGAGCACGGCGAGGAACAGGCGGCTCTGCTGGGCGGCGACGTCCTGGCCGGGTTGCTGCTGCCAGCCATCGGGCGTGCGGCGGGCGATACCGGTGTCGTCGATGCGGTAGTCCTGTTTGAGGGGCTTCTGCAGCAGCCAGAGCAGGCCGTGGTCGCGGGACAGGGTGAACTGGCCCTGGCTGGTCAGCGGAGTGGGCAGGGCGCGCAGGTGCTTCTCCTGCACGAAGGGGCCGCGCACTACGGTGGGCTTGGCCAGCTGGGCGCTGAGGTCGGCCAGGTCGAAGGCGTGGGCGTATGGGGTGCATATGCTCAGGAGCAGCAGGCCAGTGGCTTTGATTTGTTGGCTGATTGCCGAGCAGGCCCGATTCGAGGGTTTCGCCCCCCCGGGCGAGTTACTTTCTTCTTGCTTGCCCAAGAAGAAAGTAACCAAAGAAGAAGGGCCCCCCGGCATCCGGGTCTGGCCTGCGGCCAGACTCCCCTCGCTCCGGCACCGCTCCGGGGGCACGCCACGAAGGGACGTCCCTGTCCCTTCGTGCCTCGCTCGGCGTCCTGCCTCGCGTCCCCCTGCGCAGTGCCTGCGCTCGGCCTCCTGACGGGGAGTCTGCGCGCCTGATACTTCGTAGGGCGAGTGAAACCCGCGAGCGGTCTGTAGGAGCGAACTCTGCTCGCGAACGGGTACTCCCTCACCGATACGCCGGCCACCCCAACCCTCTCCCGGAGGGAGAGGGGGGTGTCCGTGCAGGGCTAGAGGTTGATGCCAGCTATTCGCTGCTGATTGGACAATGAAGATTGGGCCGGGAAACGGGGTCCCCTCAGAAGGCCGAGTGGAGTTGCTCTGTAGGGGGATGAGCCGCATGGATGCGGCGAAAGGCGTAAAGGGCCATGGATGGCCCTTGTACGCCGGCCCCCGGAAGAGCAACGGAGCGAGGGAAGTCGAGCGGAGCGAGACCCGGATGTGGGGCGCGCTTTCTCTTTGGTTACTTTCTCTTTGCGCGTGCAAAGAGAAAGTGACTCGCCCGGCGGGGCGAAACAGAACGTTCAGCAAGCGTAGAAAACCAGCCGGGCGCAAACCATTCACGCAATAGCCCTCTCCACCGCCTCAACAAATACCTTTGGCGAGGCTAGCAGCATCTCCCGCGTGGCGATCTCCACCGCCACCTGCACACTGCTGCCGCGCGTCATGCGCTCCCCAGTCGCCACGTCGGTGATCAGGTAGTTGATCTTCAGCCGGCTCTCCCACTCCACCAGATCGGCCCGCACCCTGATGCGCTGGCCGAACTGCGCCCCACGGATATAACGCACCTGCAGATCGATGATCGGCCAGGCATAGCCCGCATCGCGCATCTGCCGGTAGTTGTGGCCCAGCTTGTCGAGCAGGGCGCAGCGCGCCTCCTCGAAATACTTCACGTAGTGGCCGTGCCAGACCACCTCCATCATGTCCACGTCGAAGAACGGCACGAGGATCTCGATCTCCGCCTGCAGCACGCCTTCCTTACGCATGATGAAGACTCCCGTAGGGCGGGTGAAACCCGCGAACGGCCAATGCGGGTTGCACCCGCCCTACGCAAGAGACGTTACGCATAAAGCCCCCAATGGCGGCTGCGGATGCGTTCCAGGCACAGGCGCAGCTCGCTTTCCAGGGCGCGGTCCTCGATCACCGGTGGGAAGTCCTCGGCCAGCTGCGCGCGCATGGCGGCCAGCGGTGCCGGGATGTCGGTCTTGCCGGCGCGCTCGCGCAGCCACACGCCCTGGTTGGCGGCCAGCAGGGTGGCGGCGGCGACCTGCTCGGTCAGCTCCAGGCTGCGCAGGGCATCGCGCGCGGCGATGGTGCCCATGCTCACCTTGTCCTGGTTGTGGCACTCGGTGGAGCGGGAGAACACGCTGGCCGGCATGGTGTTCTTCAGCGCTTCGGCGGTCCAGGCGCTGGTGCCGATCTGTACGGCCTTGAAGCCGTGGTTGATCATCGCGGTCTCCGCCGGGGCGCCGGACAGGTTGCTCGGCAGGCCGTGGTTGTAGCGGGTGTCGACCAGCAGGGCGAGCTGGCGGTCGAGCAGGTCGGCGACGTTGCCGACCAGGTTCTTCAGGCTGTCCATGGCGAAGGCGATGTGCCCGCCGTAGAAGTGGCCGCCGTGCAGGGTGCGCTCGGTCTCGGCGTCGAACAGCGGGTTGTCGTTGGCGCTGTTCAGTTCGATCTCGATGAACTGCCGCAGCAGGCCCAGGCTGTCGGCCAGCACGCCGAGCACGTGCGGCGCGCAGCGTAGCGAGTAGCGATCCTGCAGGCGGTGCAGCGGCGGCAGCGGCTCGGCCACGGCCAGGTCCTGGCGCAGCCAGGCGGCGATCTGGGTCTGGCCCGGGTGTGGCTTGGCGGCGAACAGGCGCTCGTCGAAGTGTTCCGGATTGCCCTCCAGCGCCACCACGTTGAGCGCTGTGATGCGGGTGGCCAGCTGCAGCAGGTAGTCGGCGCGCGAATAGGCCAGGCAGGCCAGGGCAGTCATCACTGCGGTGCCGTTCATCAGCGCCAGCGCTTCTTTCGGGCGCAGGGTCAGCGGCGTCCAGCCGAGTTCCTTATGCACGTCCGCCGAGCTGCGCCGTTCGCCCTTGTACAGCACCTCGCGCTCACCGCTGAGGGTGGCGGCGACGTAGGACAGCGGGGTCAGGTCGCCGCTGGCGCCGACCGAACCCTCTTCCGGGATCAGCGGCAGCACGTCGTGCTCGAGGAAGGCCTGCAGGCGTTCCAACAGCTCCACGCGCACGCCCGACACGCCATGGCACAGCGACTGCAGGCGCGCGGCCAGCACGGCGCGGGTGCTGGCCTCGTCGAGCAGCTTGCCCAGGCCGCAGCCGTGGAAGGTGAACAGGTGCTTGGGCAGCGCCTCGACCTGGTGCAGCGGCACGGCCACCACGCAGGAGTCGCCGTAGCCGGTGGTGACGCCGTAGATCACGCCTTCCTTGTCCAGCAGGGTGTCGAGGAAGCGCGCGCCCTTGGCGATCTTCTCGCGATAGGCGGCATCGTTCTGCAACTGGGCTCGGGCGTCGCGCTGGGACAGGGCGACCACCTGCTCGATGGTCAGCGGTTGTTCGCCGAAGGTCACGTGGTCAAGCGGATAGGTCGTCATGCTCGTTCCAGAACGGGTAGAAGTTGAACCATTGTCGCGGAGCGTTCAGGCAGCGTTCGCCAAGACGCTCGGCATAGCGTTGTACCCAGCCGCGGATCACCTCGTCGCGCTCCCGGCGCGTCCACCGCACGCGCTCGGCGAAGGGTTCTAGGAGCACCTGGTAGCGGCCGTCGATCTTCAGGCAGCTCATCAGGTTGACCGGGCATTGCAGGAGCCCGGCCAGCAGCCAGGGCCCCTGGGGGAAAGCGGCGGGCTTGCCGAGGAAGTCCACCGTGACGTTGCGTCCGCCGTGCAGCGGCACGCGGTCGCCGGCGATGGCCAGCCACTCGCCGCGCTCCAGGCGCTCGGACAGCTGCAGCATGATCGCCGCGTCCAGTTCGCTGACCTGGATCAGCCGCACGTGGCTGGCGCCGGCCTCGCCCAACAGGCGGTTGAACTGCTCGGCGTGCTTGGTGTGCACCAGCACGTTCATCTGCACCTTCTCGCCCAGCTCGGCCAGGGCGCGGCAGACCTCGAGGTTGCCCAGGTGGGCGCCGACCAGCATCTGCCCACGCGGATCGCGGTGCAGATGGTCGCGCAGGCCGTGGGGATCGACCAAGGTGATCCTGTCCAGGCCGAGGCGGCCGTTCCATACGTCGAGCTTGTCCAGCAGGGCGTCGGCGAAGGCCATGAATTGGGCGAATACCGAGCCGAAGCGCGGCGCCAGGTCGGCGCGGCCGCTCCAGGCCGCCAGGTTGCGCTGGTACTGGTGGATGCTGCGCCGCGCCTGGCGGCCACGCACGAAGAAGTACAGGACGATGAGGTAGAGCAGCGGGGTCAGTGCGCGGCGGCCGAGCACACGCACGGCGCCGGCGGTGAATTTCATCAGCAGGAAGCTGCCGCGCTCGCGTTGGCCGGCCCAGTGTTCGGCCTTCTGCGCGTTCATCCACGCCACCTGCGCCAGAGGATCAGCGGTGCGCGCAGGAGCATGCCGAAGAACAGCTTGGCGTGCATCTTGGAGATCAGCGCGTTGTCGTGCAGCAGGCGGAAGTGCGACAGGCCGTCGAGCGGGTAGTGCACCTTGGTCGGCAGCCACTGCATCGGCTGGTTGCGCCAGGCCAGGCGCACCAGGATTTCCGGGTCGAAGTCCATGCGCTTGCCCAGGTTGCTGGCCTCGATCAGCGCCACCGTGGCCGGCAGCGGGTAGACGCGGAAGCCGCACATGGCATCGCGGATCGACAGCGACAGGCTGTTGATCCACACCCACACGTGGGTCAGGTAGCGCGCGTACAGACGGCCCTTCGGCACGCTGGCGTCGTACTGCGGGTAGCCGCAGACCAGCGCCTGCGGATGATCGCGGGAGGTGGCGAGGAAGGTGGCGATATCGGCCAGGTCGTGCTGGCCGTCGGCGTCCACCTGCAGGGCGTGGGAAAAGCCCAGGCGCTGGGCCTCGCGCAGGCCTGCCATCACTGCGCCGCCCTTGCCCTGGTTGAGCGGCAGGCGTACCAGATGGGTGTCCGCCTGTCTGGCCAGGTCATCCATCACCGCCGCGCACTCCGCGCTGGAGGCATCGTCCACCAGCACGCAGGGCAGGCCCGCTTCGTGCAATGCGGCGACCACTACAGGCAGGGCATGCTCGTGGTTGTACACCGGGATGACGGCGCAGGGCTTATGCATGAATGAGCTCCCCACTTCTCGTCATTCCCGCGCAGGCGGGAATCCAGTGGGCACGGAGATCGGTGCGGGCCTGGTCTGGATTCCCGCCTGCGCGGGGATGACGGAAGAATGAAGCGGCGCGGGGTCGCATGCCGGGCTTATGCACTGGCGGCCCCCAGCAGGATGCGGCCCGACGAGCAGGCCGCCTCGCCGTTGCGGTAGGCGAAGTACAGCTTGCCACGCTCGGCGTCGAAACGCAGGGTCAGTTGCAGGCGGTCGCCAGGGCGGACCAGCTGCTGGAACTTCAGCACTTCCATGCCGCAGAAGCGCGGCGGAAGGTCGTCGATCAGACCGCGTGCGAGCTGCTGGGCCCAGTCGACCTGCACCACGCCGGGCAGCACCGGGGTCTGGGGGAAGTGGCCGGTGAAGTGGGCCAGGTCCGGCGGCACGTCCAGTTCCAGCTGCCACTCGCCGTCGATCAGTTCGGCCTTGCGCGGCTCGACTCGGATCGGCCGTGGCGCGGCGACCAGCTCGTCGACCTGGCTCTGCGCCAGCTTGCCCTGGCTGCTGTAGGGCAGCTCCAGCAGCAGGCGCCAGCGGCGCGGCAGGGCGATAGCCTCGCAGTGGCCGGCCAGGTGGCGGCGCAGGGTTTCGGTGAGGGTCTTGCGGCCCTGGTTGCGCAGGGCGTGCAGGCCGGCCGGGCTCAGCGCCAGCAGGGCGCCGAGGAAGGCGCGGCCTTCCTGGATCACGCCGAGGCGGGCGTCGGTCACCCATTCATGATTGAGCAGGGCCTGTTCCAGCATGGGCAGGGAGATGCGCTTTTCTTCCAGTTTGACGATGCGGTCCAGCCGTCCGCGCAGGGCGAAGTGACCGTCGGCCCGCAGCTCGGCGGCGTCGGCGCTCTGCTCGATGTGCCCGGCCGGCAGGTAGGGCGAGGCGATGCGCAGGGCGCCTTCGTCGTTCAGGCTCAGCTCCACGCCGACGAACGGCGTCCACAGCTCGCCGCCCTGGCGCCAGGCGATGCCGCCGGTCTCGGAGCTGCCGTAGATTTCGGTAGGGCTCTGGCCGAGCTGCTCGCCCAGCTCGGCGGAAACGTCCGCCGGCAGCGCGCCACCGGAAGAAAACACCCGGCGTACCGAGCCCAAGGCCTGCCAGTCGAGGTTGTCGCCCATTCGTTTCAACAAGGCGGGGCTGGCGACCCAGGCGAAGGCCGGCTGGCCTAGGCTCTCGCGCTGCAGATCCTCGGGGAAGGGCAGGGCACGGCGCCAGAACGGGCGGCCGGCGCACAGCGGCCAGAGCACGCGGAACAGCAGGCCGTAGATGTGCTGGGCGGCGACGCTGCCGAGGATGGTCGCGCCGGCCAGATCGGCGCCCCACAGCCGCTCCAGGGCCTCGACCTCGTTGGCCAGCTGGCGCAGGGACTTGTCGATCAGCTTGGGTTCGCCGCTGGAGCCGGAGGTGCACAGGGTCAGGCGGCAGGTGTCGAGGTCGAGGGCGGCGGGAGACAGCGGCTCGCCATCCAGCTCGTCGAGCGAGTCCAGCCACAGATCGGCCTGTTCGGCGAGACGCTGGCGGTTCTGCTCCTGGGCGTCGGCCGGCAGCAGCACGGCGGCGCCGGCGCGCCAGGCGCCGAGCAGGGCGATGGCCAGTTCGCCGGCATCCTCCAGGTACAGCGCCACGCGACGCACGCCGCGTGCCTTCAGGGCGCCGGCCAGGCGCAGGGCGCGCTGCTGCAGCTGGGCATGGTCGAGCGCCGGCTCCAGCGCCACGGCGCGGCCGGTCAGGGGTTGCAGCAGCTGATCGGCGATTCCCAGCCAGCTCATCCATCTCTCCTTACCCGCTGGCGGATCAGCCACTCAGCGGCGAACAACAGCCCCATCAGGGCATAGGCGATCAGCCCGGTGTAGAGCGTCCACCAGGCCAGCGGCGCCCACAGGGTCAGTGCCACCACCACCAGGGCGTTGGCCAGGAAGAACCCTGCCCAGACCCCGGTCACCTTGCGCGTGTAGCGCACCGCGTGCGCCGGCAGTTCCGGCTCGCGCAGGCGCGCCAGGCGCTCGACCAGCGGCGGGCCGTAGATCAGGCTGAGGCCGAACAGGGCCAGCAGCATCAGGTTCAGCAGCACCGGGTACCAGCGCAGCAGCGCCGGCTCGCCGGCCAGGCCGAGCAGGACGCAGAAGGCCAGCGCGGCACCGGCCATCCAGCGGCTGCCCGGCTTGCCCTGGCTCAATGCCCGGGCGAGCCACAGGCCGCCGAGCAGGACGGCGAACAGGCGCGGCGACAGATGCTCCATCCCGTAGTACACGGCGAACGGATAGAGCAGACCGGCCAGCACCAGCAGCAGGCCGAGCAGGCGTCCCATGGGTCAGCTGGCGGCCGCTTCGGCGTTGATCAGCTGGTACACGGCCTCGACCACGTCGCCGACGGTGCGCACGGCCTTGAATTCCTCGGCGGCGATCTTCTTGCCGGTCTGGCGCTTGATGTGGTCGATCAGGTCGACGGCGTCGATGCTGTCGATCTCCAGGTCCTGGTACAGGTTGGCTTCGAGGGTGACGCGCTCGGCGTCCAGCTCGAACAGCTCCACCAGGGCGTCACGCAGGGTGGCGAAAATCTCATCACGGCTTTGCATCGCGAACGTCCTCAGGCTGCCTGTTTCGAGGCGACGAAAGCCGCCAGGCTGGCCACGTTGGCGAAGTGTTGGCGGGTGTCCTTGGCCTCGGCGTCGATCTTGATGCCGAAACGCTTCTGGATGGCCAGGCCCAGTTCCAGTGCGTCCACCGAGTCCAGGCCCAGGCCTTCGCCGAACAGGGTCAGGTCGGCGGCGATGTCCTCGGCGGCCATGTCTTCCAGGCCGAGGGCGTCGATGATCAGGTTCTTGATCTCAAGCTGCAGATCGCTCATCTGTTGCGAGCTCCTTCATGAAGTGTTGATGCAGGTGGTCATTGAGCTTGCGCGAGGCAATCGGCAGCGGGGCCTGCTCGGTGTATTGCCGCGGGTCGATATCCTCCCCGACCCGCAGGCGAAAATGGAAACGACGCGACGGAATGCTGTACCAGGGTTCGGCCTTGGTCAGCGTGGTCGGCGTCACACTGATCGCCACCGGGGTGACGATACGCGCGCCGCGCACCGCGATGGCTGCGGCGCCGCGGTGGAACTCCGGGGCCTGCCCCGGCGTGGTGCGCGTGCCCTCGGGGAACACGATCAGGGTCTGGCCCTGCTGCAGCGCGCCGGCGGCCTCGTCGAGCATGTCCATGCTGCCGCTGTTGCTGATGTACTCGGCGGCGCGGATGGGGCCGCGCATGCAGGGATTGTCCCACAGGCTCTGCTTGACCACGCAATTGGCGTCGCGGATGAAGGCGATCAGCACCACCACGTCGATCAGCGAGGGGTGGTTGGCGATCACCATCTGCCCCGGACGGCCCAGGCGCTCGGCGCCCTCGACCTCGTAGGTCAGCACGCCGCTGCGGAACATGAACTGGACGAACCAGTAGAAGACGCGGCTGACCACGGCCCGGGCGCGGGTGCGGCGGGCCAGGGCGTCGCCCGGCAGCAGCGCCAGCAGCGGGAACACCACCAGGCGCAGCAGCACGCCACCCATGCCGAACAGGGTGAAGCTCAGCGCGGTGGCGATCAGGCGCCACCAGTAGGGCGCGCTGTACGGGCTCAGGCCCTGATGCGTGACCAGTTCCATTGCCGGCGTTTCCAGTGGTGTTGCAGGGAGCCCGCGTCGCTCGTCAGCGCACGGACCAGTTCGAGGGCATGGGGCCAGTCGGCTCGTGGACCGCGGCCTTCGGCCAGGTCCAGTCGCCATTCTTCGCCCGGGCGCAGCAGCAGGGCTACGGCATAGGGGAAGGGCACGTCGTCGATATAGGGGCCGTACAGCGCGGGCGGGGTTTCCTCGGCGACGACCAGCAGCACGTCCGGGGCGCCTTCGCCGAGCAGGACGGCGGCTTCCAGCAGGGCCTGCTCCAGGCCGTCGCCCTCGGCCGCCAGGGCGGTCATCTCGCTGGTGTCGCCACGCTGGATCGACCACAGGCCGATGATGGCGTTGTGCACCGAGAGGCTGAACTGGGTCGGCGACAGGGGCTCGTCCCGGGCCAGGTCCTCGAGGATCGCGAGGGTGCGCGGCGTTTCGCCGTGGCGCGAGGCGAACACCAGCGGCATGGGGCCGTATTCTTCGGCCAGCGGCCAGGCGACGTGGAAGGCCATCCGCGCCAGGCGGCTCAGGCGGCGACGCTGCAGGGCCGGAAGGAAGCCGACATCGGGCTGTTCGCCGCCGTCACGCGGGGCGAAGGGGGCCTGTTGCCAGGCGTGCCAGTCGGCTGCGCTGTCCAGGCCGGGAGCCCAGGCGCGCCATTGTTCGATCCTGAAATTCGTCACGCTGAGAGCTCTATCTCGGCCCTGCCGAGGGCATCCTTGTGTACTGCGATCTGCCCGTGGGAAAGGGTGCCGGGAAAATGGCGAGGTGGGCCGCATTATCCAGACGGTGCGCGGGCCGTGCAAATCTTGACAGGTCCGTCCTGACCGGAGGTCGGCCGCCGCCGGTGCTTATTCCTCGCCCTTGCGACGGGGTTTGCATAGAATCCCCAACCATCTGCGATCAGGGAGGTGTGACATGCGGCGCGTGGTGTTCAATCAGAAGGGCGGCGTGGGCAAGTCCAGCATTGCCTGCAACCTGGCGGCGGTCAGCGCGGCCGAGGGCTACCGGACCCTGCTCATCGACCTGGATGCCCAGGCCAACTCCACCCACTACCTCACCGGCCTGACCGGCGACGACATCCCCATGGGGATCGCCGACTTCTTCAAGCAGACTCTCTCGGCCACTTCCTTCAAGAAGGGCAAGGTGGACATCTACGAGACGCCCTTCGACAACCTGCACGTGATCACCGCCACGGCCGAGCTGGCCGAGCTGCAGCCGAAGCTGGAGCAGAAGCACAAGATCAACAAGCTGCGCAAACTGCTCGAAGACCTGGCCGAGGACTATGACCGGATCTACCTGGACACCCCGCCGGCGCTGAATTTCTACACGGTTTCCGCGCTGATCGCCGCCGATCGCGTGCTGATCCCCTTCGATTGCGACAGCTTCTCGCGCAATGCGCTGTACGGCCTGCTGCAGGAAATCGAAGAGCTGAAGGACGACCACAACGAGGATCTGGAAGTGGAAGGCATCGTGGTCAACCAGTTCCAGCCGCGCGCGACCCTGCCGCAGCAGCTGCTCGACGAGCTGATCGCGGAAGGGCTGCCGGTGCTGCCGGTGAACCTGATGAGTTCGGTGAAGATGCGTGAGTCCCACCAGGCCTGCACCCCGCTGATCCATCTGGACCGCAGCCACAAGCTGACCCAACAGTTCGTTGAGCTGCACAACCTGCTGGAAAGCTGATTTCCTGCGATGCGCCCTGTGTATTACTGATGGTGCGGAGAGGGCTGCCGTAGGGTGCGCCGTGCGCACCAGCAGGCCCGTACAGGGAGCGCACCCTACATGAGCAAAAGGCGCCTTCGGGCGCCTTTTTCGTGGGCTGGGTGCAACCCGCGTGGTGTCGATTTCGGCGGCGCGGGTTTCACCCGTCCTACCGCACCACGAAGATGTCGCAGGGCGCCTTGTGCAGGTAATGCTGCGCCAGGCTGCCGAGCAGGGCCTGGGACAGGGCGCTGCGCCCGTGGCTGCCCAGTACCAGCAACTGCGGCTGGTGGGTGGTGATGTGCTCCTGCAGGGTGCGCAGGATGCCGCCGGTGCGCACTTCGTGGCTGAGCCTGGGCGCCTCGGGCGGCAGGCGCAGCGATTCGTCGTGGATCAGCTGGTCGATCAGCGCGCGCTGGGTCAGCAGCTCGGCTTCCTGGGCATTGCCCTTCTGCGGCTCGAACACGTGCAGGGCATGCACGTTCGCCTCGCCGGGCAGCAGCAGGCAGGCCTGGTGCAGGGCGGTGCAGGCGCACAGGGAGAAGTCGATGGCGGCCACGGCGCTGCGGTAGGGCTCGGCCTCGTCGCGGGCGGCGAGCAGCAGCGGCACCGGGCAGCGCCGGGCGATGCGGTCCAGGGTGGTGCCGGAGAAGAATTCGTGGCGCTGGTGGTGGGCGCCCAGCACCAGCAGGTCGGCGCCGGTCTGCTGCACCTGCTCCAGCACGCCGTCGGCGGGCTTGCCCTGGCACAGGCGCAACTGGCTGCCGGGCGGCGCGTATTCGGTGAGGTTGCGGTCCAGGGTCTGCTCGATGCGCTCGCGCTCGGCCTGATCGAGCTTGGGGTCGAACACGTGCAGCAGCGTGAGTCTGGCGTTGTGCTGGCGGGCCAACTGGCTGGCCCGCCGCAGTGCGAGGTCGGCAGTACTGCGCAAATCATGGGCAATCAGAATGTGGCCTGTCATTTCGTCCCCTCTATGGCGCGATTGTGGCGCCGCGCTGTGAACCTCTGAGGGTTCTTACTGTGGTCTCCTTTGATAGACCCGCTTTTGATTCAGGGCAAGTTCCGTGTGTCAGTGTTTGCGCAATTGATACAGAGCGCTCGTTTCTGCCACCACTTCGCCAGCCGTATCGAGCAGTTGCAATTCGAGGCGGTAGTCGGCCTTGCCGGCGCGCTCGGCCTCGGACTGGATGCGTTCGATCTCCGCCCCATCGAGGCGCGCCTCGACCGAGATGTCGCTGGTCGCCGGGCGGCGGAAGCGCAGGTTCATTTCCTTGATCAGCGGATAGAAGCGCTGCACGTCGAAGCTGGTCAGGAACAGCGCGCCGCCGGGAATCTCGGCCAGGGTGAACAGGGCGCCGGCGTAGAGCGTACCGATGTGGTTCTGGTTGCCGGCCAGCGGCATGCGCAGGCGGACGAAGCCCAGCTGCAGCTCCTCGGCCTTGAGGCCGCTGCGTCTGACGAAATCGATCTTCTCTTCGGTGAATGCGCGGGCCATCTCGGCGGGTAGCGGCATGGCGGGGCTCCTCGTGTGGATGTCCCGAGACTAGCCGCTGCCTGCCGTGGAGCAATGACCGCGGCGCTCGCCGCGGCTGACCGATCCGCTCAGGCGATGCCCTGGCCGCGCAGCCAGCCGAGCAGCTGCGGCAGGGGCAGGGCGCCGGACTGGCGGCCGACCTCCACGCCTCCGCGGAACAGGATCAGACTGGGAATGGAGCGGATGCCGAGTTGGCCGGCCAGCTGCGGGTTGGCCTCGCTGTCCAGCTTGCCCAGGCGGCAGCGTCCGCGCAGCTGGGCGGCGGCCTGGGCGAAGGTCGGCGCGAATGACTTGCACGGCCCGCACCAGTCGGCCCAGACATCCACCAGCAGCGGCAGGTCGCCCTTGAGCTGCGCCGCGAAGCTGGCCTGGGACAGTTCGAACGGGGTGCCGGGCAACACCTCGCTCTTGCAGCGGCCGCAGTGCGGCGCGTCGCCCAGGCGCTCGGCCGGGATTCGGTTGAGGCCGGCGCAACTCGGACAGGGAATCAGCAGGGGATCGCTCATGATCGGCTCCAGTGAGGAATCCTGTCCTATCTGGAGCCGATCCCGGCGCTTTGCAAGGGCCGATCAGCCGCGCGCGGCCTCCAGCGCCTGCTCCAGGTCGGCGCGGATGTCGTCGAAGTGCTCGATGCCGATCGACAGGCGCACCATGTCACGCGGCACGCCGGCCTTCTCCAGTTCCTCGTCGTTGAGCTGGCGATGGGTGGTGGAGGCCGGGTGGCAGGCCAGCGACTTGGCGTCGCCGATGTTGACCAGGCGCACCACCAGCTTGAGCGCGTCGATGAAGCGCGCGCCGGCCTCCTGCCCGCCCTGGATGCCGAAGGACAGGATCGCCGCCGGCCTGCCGTCCATGTAGCGCTGCGCCAGCGGGTATTCCGGATGGTCCTCCAGGCCGGCGTATTTCACCCAGGCCACCTGCGGGTGCTGGCGCAGGTACTGGGCGACCTTGAGGGCGTTCTCGCAGTGCCGCTCCATGCGCAGGGCCAGGGTTTCCAGCCCCTGCAGGATGAGGAAGGCGTTGAACGGCGACAGCGCCGCGCCGGTGTTGCGCAGCGGCACCACGCGGCAGCGGCCGATGAAGGCGGCGGGGCCGAAGGCCTCGGTGTAGGTCACGCCGTGGTAGGACGGGTCCGGCGTGTTGAGCAGCGGGAAGCGCGCCTTATTCTCGGCCCAGGGGAATTTGCCGGAGTCGACCACGATGCCGCCGATGCTGGTGCCGTGGCCGCCGATGTACTTGGTCAGCGAGTGCACGACGATGTCGGCACCGTGATCGAAGGGGCGGCAGAGGATCGGCGTGGCCACCGTGTTGTCGACGATCAGCGGCACGCCGTGGCGGTGCGCGGCATCGGCCAGGGCCTGCAGGTCGACGATGTTGCCGGCCGGGTTGCCGATGGACTCGCAGAATACCGCCTTGGTCCTGTCGTCGATCAGTGCTTCAAGCGCGGCGATGTCGTCGTGGGCGGCGAAGCGGGTCTGGATGCCGAAGCGCGGCAGGGTGTGGGCCAGCAGGTTGTAGGTGCCGCCGTACAGCTTGGCCACCGAGACGATGTTGTCGCCGGCCTCGGCGACGGTCTGGATGGCGTAGGTGATGGCCGCCATGCCCGAGGCCACGGCCAGCGCGCCGACGCCGCCCTCGAGCGCGGCGATGCGTTGCTCCAGCACGTCGTTGGTGGGGTTCATGATGCGCGTGTAGATGTTGCCGGCGACCTTCAGGTCGAACAGGTCGGCACCGTGCTGGGTGTCGTCGAAGGCGTAGGAACTGGTCTGGTAGATCGGCACCGCCACCGCCTTGGTGGTCGGGTCCGGGCTGTAGCCGGCGTGGATGGCGAGTGTTTCCGGTTTCATGCAAGGCGTTCCTTCAGAATGGGAAGGCACGCAGCATGTGGAAAACGCTGAGGCCCGGTCAATGCGCTGAGTCAATGAAGCGGGCCCGGGGGCTAGAACGTTTTGGTCGATGCTTAGATCAACGCAGTGCCATATAGATGTTGAAGGCGCTGATCAGGGTGATCAGGCAGCCGACGATGGTCATCAGGGTGCGCGCCGGCAGCTTCTTGCACAGGTAGGCGGCCAGCGGCGCGGCGAACAGCCCGCCGAAGACCAGGCCGGCCACCATCAGCCAGGTGTTCAGCTCGCCGGCCAGCAGGATGAAGGAGGCCGCGCTGGACAGGGTGAGGAAGAACTCGGCGAAGTTCACCGAGCCGATGGTGGTGCGCGGGTCGCTGCCGGAGCCGAGCAGGCTACTGGTGACCACCGGGCCCCAGCCGCCGCCGCCCGCCGCGTCGACGAAGCCGCCGAACAGGGCGAGCTTGGCCACGTGCTTGGGCGCCTTGCGCTGGGTGGCCACGTGGCGATAGGCCTTGTGCAGGATGTACAGGCCCATCAGCAGCAGGTAGGCGGAAATGAAGGGTTTCATCACATCGCCATCGAACTGGGTGATCAGCACGGCGCCGAGTACCGCGCCGATAATGCCCGGTAGCAGCAGGCGCAGGAACAGCGACTTGTTGACGTTGCCCAGCTTGGCGTGGGAAATGCCGGACAGGCCGGTGGTGAAGACTTCGGCGATGTGCACGCTGGCGCTGGCGGCGGCCGGCGAGGCGCCGGCGCTGAGCAGGAAGGTGGTGGCGGTGATGCCGTAGGCCATGCCCAGGGCGCCGTCGACCACCTGGGCGAGGAAACCGACCGCCACCGCGCTCCAGAAGGTCGGGCTACTCAGTGCGCTCTCGATGATCTCCAGGCCGCTGTGCCCGCCGTTGTCGCCGAAGAACAGGCGCCAGGCCAGGAAGCCGAGCAGGCTCACCAGAATCAGCACGGCCGCCCACATGGCGGCGCGCAGCACCGGATGGTCGTCGGGGTGGCTGACGTAGTCTTCGACGGGAGGCAGGCCGAGCGCTTCATGCTCGGCATTGAGCGGGCTCTGGCTGAGGTCGAGGTCGCGAATTTTCATGCAGCGGCTGCCTGACAGTTGGTGGTAGAACAGGCTGGAATAAGCAGGCAGCGAAGATAATGGGCTGTATTTAGATAGTCTAAGAATGTTTCTGTAGGTTTATATTCTTTTAAGTTCTGAGTCGCCACGACTCTTCCCAGGATGCCACATGACTTCCAGCGATCGCCCCGGCAATGCCACCCTGGTGCTTCTGGCCTCCCTCTATTGCGCCCAGGGCCTGCCCTCGGGGCTGGTGGCGCATTCGCTGCCGGTGCTGCTGCGCCAGAACGGGGTCGATCTGGCTCTCATCGGCCTGCTGAAGCTGCTGGCCCTGCCCTGGCTGCTCAAGGCGCTCTGGGCGCCCTGGGTCGACCGCGTCGGCTCGCGCCGGCTGGGCCATCGCCGGGGTTGGATCCTGCCGATGCAGGCCGTGGTCATCACCTGCCTGCTCGGACTGGCGCTGATCGAGCCGCAGGCGCTGTTCGGTACGGCATTCTGGCTGCTGGTGGGCACGCTGCTGATCATCAACCTGGCCGCCGCCACCCAGGACATCGCCACTGACGGCCTAGCTGTGCGCCTGCTGCCGGAGCGCTGGCGCGGCCTGGGCAACAGCCTGCAGGTGGGCGGCTACAAGGTGGGCATGCTCGCCAGCGGCAGCGGCCTGCTGCTGGTGGTCGACCCGCTGGGCTGGAACCTGTCGGTCGGCCTGCTGGCCGCGGCGCTGATCCTGCTGACCCTGCCGATCTGGCTGTTCCCCGAGAAACGGCTGCTACCGCAGCACGTCGAGCAGGCCGAGCCTGCCGGCCCCGGCCTGCTGTGGCGCCACTACAAGGGCCTGCTGGCGCAGCCGGGCATGCTGGCCTGGCTGGCGGTGGTGCTGACCTTCAAGCTCGGCGACACCCTCGGCTCGCCGATGATCAAGCCGATGCTGGTGGACCAGGGCTGGTCCACCGCCGACCTCGGCCAGCTGACCCTGATCAGCAGCGTCGCGGGCATCGGCGGCGCGCTGCTCGGTGGCCTGCTTTACGCCCGCCTCGGCGCGCTGCGCTCGCTGCTGACCTTCGGTTCGCTGCAGGCCCTGGGCATCGCGGCCATGGCATTGCTGGTGGGGCGCGGTGGCGAGACCGTGCTGGTCTATGCGGTGTCGCTGTTCGAGCAGGTCGCCGACGGCATGTCCACCGTGGCCCTGTTCGCCGTGATGATGCGCATGTGCCGCCCCGAGCACGAAGGAGCCGACTTCACCCTGCAGGCCAGCGCCCAGCTGCTGCTCGCGGGCCTGGTGGGCGGCTGCAGCGGCCTGCTGGCCAAGGCCGTCGGCTTCGAGACGCTGTTCGTCGGCGCCGGCGCGCTGGGCGCGGCCGTGCTTGGGGTGGTGGTGTGGTGTTTCGCACGCCAGGCGCGGGAGCGGCTCGCCTAGCCGATCAGGATCATCGGCCTGTCTTCGGGTAGCCGCCCCGCTTGCTAGAGGCCTCGCACAGGCCGCCCTTGTTGCCAGCGGCGGCGTGCCGCAAAATCCGCAGTGATTTCGGCCGCCCGGGCGAATTTTCTGGTAGTCGACCGGTGTTTGCGCCGTAGCGGTTGACCTGGAAAAGGATGGGAAAGGCTGTATCGTGAGCGACTTGCCCTTTTTGTGTTGTCCAAGCGTGCGCAGAGGGGTGATATGACTATCCGGGGTTGTCTTTGTGAGTCGAACTGATGTTTTGCAGGAGGTCCGTTCCGCCAAGGCCGAGGCATGCGTTTCGATCCTGATGGCAACCTATAACGGTGCGGATTTCATCCGGGAACAGCTGGACTCCATCCTGCGGCAATCCCATCGAAACTGGGTACTGCACGTATCCGACGACGGCTCGACCGATGCCACGCTGGACATCGTTCGCGAGTACGCGGGGCGTCTGCCGGATGGACAGGTCCTGTTGTACGAGGGGCCGCGCGACGGATTCGCCCAGAATTTCCTGTCCCTGCTCCGCCGCCCCGAGGTCAAGGCGGATTTCTACGCCTTCTGCGACCAGGACGACATCTGGCTCGAGGACCGGCTGGCCCGTGCATTGAGCCGGATGGCCCCGGTCCTGGCGGCGGATGTGGGGGTGCTGTACTGCTCCCGGACCTGCCTGGTGGACGAGGTCGGCAACGCGATTGGTTTCTCGCCCCTGTTCCTGAACCGGCCGGACTTCCGCAATGCGCTGGTCCAGAGTGTGGCGGGTGCCAATACGATGGTGTTCAGCAACGCCGTGCGCGATCTGCTGGCCCGGGTGCCCAGGGGGGCCGACGTCATCTCCCACGACTGGCTGGCCTATATCCTGACCAGCGGCAGCGGTGGCGCGGTCATCTATGACCAGGAGCCTTCCATCTACTACCGCCAGCATGGGGACAACCTCATGGGCGCTAACGCCACCCTGCGCGGGCGGCTGGAGCGGCTGTTCAAGATGCTGCGCGGCGAGTTCCGCGCGTGGAATTCCAGCAACCTGCGCATCCTGGCGGACTTCGTGGACGACCTCACCACCCAGAACCGTCGGGTTCTGGAGCTGTTCTCCCGCGCCCGCGACGCTGGCTTCTTCAGCCGCGTGATCTTTCTGAGGCGTTCCGGCGTGCGCCGCCAGACCCGCCTGGACAATGTGGCGCTGCTGATCGCCACGATCCTGGGAAGGATCTGACGCCGCTCGGCTGGGCGCGCATGGCGCCCCTCGCGCAAATCACTGCCTCACGACGAACAACTGATCTCCAGCCGCTTGCCCCATTCCGGTGGGCGCTCGGTGTAGCGTTGCATGCCGGGTTGCTCCTCGAACGGGCGTGACAGCACCGTGTGCAGTTCGCGGACCGGGCCGTAGTCGCCGCGCTCGGCGGCCTCGATAGCCTGCTGGGCCAGGTAGTTGCGCAACAGGTAGAGCGGGTTGACGGCGTGCATGCGCGCGCGGCGGGCGTTCTGGTCGGCGCCTTCCCGGGCCGCGCGTTCGCGATAGGCCTGGCCCCACTGGTCGAAGCCGTTCAGGTCGATGAAGTCGTCGCGCACTACGGCCAGTGCCTGCGCAGGCGCCTGGTCGCCCAGGCGACGGAAGAACAGGCTGTAGTCCACCGCGCCGTTCTGCATCAGTTGCAGCAGGCGCTCGATCAGTTCGGCGTCGCCGTCCTCGGCCCGGATGAAGCCCAGGCGGCGGCGCATCAGGTCCAGGTAGTGGGCCTGGAACAACGGCAGGAACAGGCCCAGGGTCTCGCGCAGTTGCTCCACTTCGACGAAGGGCGTCAGCGCCTGGGCCAGGGCGCTGAGGTTCCAGTGGGCGATGGGTACCTGGTTGCTGAAGCTGTAGCGGCCGGCGTCGTCGGAGTGGTTGCAGATGTGGTTGGCGTCGAAGTCATCGAGGAAGGCGTAGGGGCCGAAGTCGAAGGTGATGCCGAGGATGGACATGTTGTCGCTGTTCATCACCCCGTGGCAGAAGCCGTAGGCCTGCCACCTGGCGATCAGCTCGGCGTTGCGCTCCACCACTTCGCGGAACATCGCTGCCCAGGGGTTTTCGTCCGCCAGGCAGGCGGGGAAGTGGCAGGCCAGCACATGCTCGCCCAGTTCCTTCAGCCGTTCGTGCTGGTTGGTGTAGTAGAAGTATTCGAAGTGGCCGAAGCGCACGTGGCTGGGCGAGAGGCGCAGCAGCATGGCGCCGGTTTCCTGCTTCTCGCGCCACACCGGCGTGCTCGATCCGGTCACGCACAGGGCGCGGCTGGTGGGGATGCCGAGCGCGTGCAGGTATTCGCTGGCGAGGAATTCGCGGATCGAGCTGCGCAGCACGGCGCGGCCGTCGCCCATGCGCGAGTAGGGCGTCTGGCCGGCGCCCTTGAGGTGCAGGTCCCAGTGCTCGCCGGCCTGGTTGACCACTTCGCCCAGCAGCAGTCCGCGGCCATCGCCGAGGCGCGGGTTGTAGACGCCGAACTGGTGGCCGGAATAGACCATGGCGCGCGGTTCCGCGTCGGACCACAGCTTGTGCCCGGTGAACAGCTCGGCGAACAGGGTGGTCTCGGCCACTGCCGGGTCCAGGTCGAGCAGGGCGAAGGCCGCCGGGCTGGCCACCACCAGGCGGGGGTTGTCCAGCGGCTCGGGCAGCACCGGGGTGGAGAAGGCGTCGCCGAGGCGGGCGAAGCGGTTGTCGAACTGCAGCGCGTCGAGAGTCTTCATGGGCTCAGCTTGTCACGGGCACGCGGCCCTGGGGAGGTCGCGGGGATGGGCGGTCCCCGCGCGGTACATCAGCGAGGCGGCTGTTCCAGCACGTGCTCCTCGCCGGTTTCTTCCGGGGCGGTGGCGCTCTGGCGGCTGAGGATGATGTCCATCTTCGGCACCGAGGCGATGTTGATGTCGTTCTCCTGGAACAGCTGGTCGATGCGCCGGTTCAGCTCGTCGGTGGCCAGGCCACGGTCGCCGAGCTCGCGCACGTACACCTTCAGCTCGTGCTCCAGGGCGCTGGCGCCGTAGGTCTTGAGCTGCACGTTGGGAGCCGGGTCGCGCAGCACCCGGCTGTTTTCCTGGGCGGCCTGCAGCAGCAGCTTGCGCACCAGTTCCAGGTCCGCGCCGCGGTTGACGTTGTAGACCAGCACGATGCGGGTGACGGTGTCGGTCAGGGTCCAGTTGATCAGCTGGCTGGTGAGGAGGATCTGGTTCGGCACGATTACTTCCTTGCGGTCGCTGTCAGTGATGTGCGTGGCGCGGATGCGGATGCGGTTGACCGTGCCGGTGACGGTGCCGATGGTCACCAGGTCGCCGATGCGGATCGGCCGCTCGAACAGCAGGATCAGACCGGAGATGAAGTTGGCGAAGATCGCCTGCATGCCGAAGCCGATGCCCACCGAGAGCGCCGCCACCAGCCATTGCAGCTTGTCCCAGCTGACGCCGAGGGTGGACAGCGCGGCGACGAAGCCGAGGCCGCCGATGGCGTAGGAGAGCAGGGTGGTGGTGGCGTAGGCGCTGCCCTGGGCCAGCCTCAGCTTGGACAGCACCAGCACTTCGAGCAGGCCGGGCAGGTTGCCCGCCAGGGCGATGGTGATGACGGCGATGATCAGCGCGCCGAGCACGTCGAGCAGGCTGATGGGAATCTGCGTGGCGTTGGCGCCGGTGCCGGCGGAATACTGGTAGAGGGTGATCTGGTCGAGGTAGGCGAACACGCTGATCAGGTCCGCCCAGACCAGGTACATGCAGGCGATGAAGCCGCCGAGCAGGGCCAGGCGGATCAGGCGCAGCGACTGCTGGTTGATCTGCTCGATGTCCATCACCGGCTCCTCGACCACCACTTCGTCGCCTTCGGCGTTCTCCTTGGTCTGCGCCTGGCGCTTGGCGAGCACCCGCGCATAGGCCAGCCGGCGCGCGGCGACGGCCATGCCACGGACGAAGGTGGCCTCGATCAGCAGCACCAGGATCAGCAGGTAGAGGGTATTGATCAGGCGGTCGGTGAGCTTGAGCGAGGTGTAGTAGTAGCCGAAGCCGACGGCGACGATAAAGGCCAGCGGCAGCAGGGTGACGCCGATGCCGACCAGCAGGCGGAACGGCGGCGTCTGTTCGCGCATCGGCTCCGCCAGCAGCAGGTTGCTGAGGATCAGCGTCATCAGGGCGTAGCCGGTGATCACCACGAGGATGCCCACGGCGTCGTCGGCTAGGGCCTGGGGCTGGTGCTCGGCGACGGTCACCACCGCCACCAGGGCCATCACCACCAGGCCCAGGCGGCGGATCTGCTTGTTCAGCAGCGCCACCTGCGGTCGCGGCCAGCGGAAGTGCAGCTCGGCGACGCCGCCCGGCGAGAGGATGCGGTAGAGGGTGTAGAACACCAGCCAGGCCTGGGCCATTTCCAGCAGGGCGCTGCCGAGGGTGGCGTTCTGGCCGCGGGCGTCGAGCAGCAGGGAGACGCCGCAGAGGGCGAGCAACAGGGTGACCGGCAGGGCCAGCAGCACGTTGATCAGGATCGCCAGCGGCGTGTGCATCTGACTGTCGCGCTTGTAGTGGCCGATGTCCTCGTGCAGCGCCTGGAGCTTGTCGTACAGCCAGCGGCGCCGCCAGAGCAGTGCGCCGATCACCAGCAGCAGGGGGATGAACAGCCAGGGGCGGTCGACCAGGCCGGCGCGCAGTTCGCTTACTCCGGCGCTCCAGGGCATGGTGGTCAGCTGGCGCTCCAGCTGGCGCGGCAGCTGCTCCAGCCAGGACAGGTCGAGGGGCCGGTTGCTGGGAATCCAGAACATCTGTTCATCGAGCGTGGCGCGCAGGGTGCCGATCATTTCCTGCAGCTGCTTCTGGTTGAGCTGCAGGGTGATGGATTCGTTGAGCAGCGCGTTCAATTCGCGGTTCATGTGCTGCAGCAGGTCGTTGCGGGTGGTGACCAAGTCCAGCAGCGTCTTGCGCAGCTCGGGTGTCACCTGCTCCTTGGGCTGGCCGGCGAGCAGGTCGTCGACGTAGCCCTGCAGGTTGCCCAGCTTGTCGCGCTCCTGGTTCAGCTCGAACTGGTAGAGGCGGATGTCGGCGATCTCGTCGGCCAGGTCGCGGTCCACCTGGGGCTTGGGCAGTGCCTGTTTCTGCTCGTAGAGGATCTTGGACAGCAGCAGGCTGCCCTTGAGCACGGCGATCTGCTCGTCCAGGGCCTGGTCGACCTGGCTGACGTTGTCGAGCTGCTGCTTGGTCTCCAGGTTCATCCGGGTCAGCTGGTTGAGCCGGTCGGTGGCGCGCAGCAGATAGTCGGAAATCTTCAGGTTGATCGCGCTTTCCTTCGCCACCAGGCTGTCCGGGGTGGCCTTCTCGGCCTCGCGGGAGAGTTCGGCGACCGTTTCCTGCGAGCTTTTCCGGCGCTTCTCGCTGATCAGGGCCTGCAGGTCGAGATTTTCCTGGTCGAGGCGGCGGATGCGTTCCTGCAGCAGTTCGTGGCGGGCGCTGCCGAGGTCCTGCAGCAGGCTGTTGCCGGCCAGCTCCTGGCGGCGCAGTTCGGTCTGCGCCTCTAGGGCGGCCAGCTCCGCGTTGAGCTGGCCGCGGCGCTCGGCGGACAGCGGCTTGCCGGCCTCCTTGCCGGCCTTGAGCAGGCCGTTGATCTGCAGGGTGCGGGTCTGGTTGCTGCTGATCTCGGCCTGGGCCCGCTCCGGGCGGGTCTGCGCGGTGATCAGCAGGCTGTTGGCCTCGGCCAGCGACTGCTGCCAGTTACCGAGCTTGGCGCTGCGCTCGTTGAGCTGCTGTTCCAGCTGCTCGACGTTGGCCCAGCCATAGCGGGTGGCCACGTTCAGCGGCGGCAGGTTCTTCAACCGGCCGAGTTCGCGCTGGGCCTCGCCGGTCAGGCGCGGGGCGTCGCGCAGCTGAATCTTCAGCGCCTCGAGCTTCTGCTGGCTCTCGTCGCGGGCCGCGAGCAGGACCAGGGTCTGTTCGAGCTGGTTCTTGATCTCGCTCTGCTCGGCCTCCGGCAGCTTGCGGTCGGCCAGGGTGCCGAGGCTTTCCTGCACCACCTTGGAGGTGGGCGGTTCGGCGGCGGCGAGCGGATTGGCGGTCAGGCAGAGGCCGATGAGCAGAGCGGTGAGCAGGGGGCGCAGGAAAGACATGGTCGCGGATGCGGTCCGTGGGCGAGTTGCGGCTAATGATATGCCAGGCGCCTCAGCGGCGCCCGGCCGGTTCTCAGAGGAAGAGTCCGGGCTTGGCCTGACCTTCCGGGAATCGGACGCCGACCTTGCGCACCTTGTTCCCTTCCATCAGGGCGACGGTCCAGGTCAGGCCGTTCCACTCGACCTGGTCGCCGAGGATCGGCTGGCCGCCGATCTCGTGGGCGATGAAGCGGCCCAGGGGCGTCTGTCCGTCGGTATCGCCCAGCGGCAGGCCGTAGAGCGTGGCGATGGCCGCCAGCTGGGCGTCGCCTTCCAGCACGAAGTCGCCGAAGAAGCGCATGTCCTGGCCGCGCTGGGGCGCCTGGCTGAACAGCTTGCCGAGGGCCGGCAGGTCGTGTTCGTGGCCGATCACGCAGAGGATGTCGCCGGCGTCCAGGGTGGTACTGCCGGACGGGTGCAGCAGTTCGGTGCCGCGGAACAGGGCGGCGACGCGGGTGCCGCCGGGCATCTTCAGGTCGCGCAGCGGCGCGCCGATGCACCATTTCTCCGGGCCGAGGCGGTAGACGAACAGCTCCCACTCGCTGGTCGGGTGCACCTCCAGGCCGCTGCGCGAGATCGGTGCCGGCTCCGGCGGCACCGTCACCCGCAGCAGTCGGGCCGCCAGCGGCAGGCTGGCGCCCTGCAGCAGCAGCGACACCAGGACGATGAAGAAGGCCAGGTTGAAATACAGCTGCGAGTGCGGCAGCCCGGCCATCATCGGGAACACGGCGAGGATGATCGGCACCGCGCCGCGCAGGCCGACCCAGGCGATGAAGGCCTTCTCGCGGTCGTGGAAGGCGCGGAACGGCAGCAGGCCGACCACCACTGACAGCGGGCGGGCGAACAGGATCATCCACAGCGCCAGGGCCAGGGCGGGAATGGCGATGGGCAGCAGGTCGTGCGGGGTCACCAGCAGGCCGAGCACCAGGAACATGCCGATCTGCGCCAGCCAGGCCATGCCGTCGAGCATGTGCAGGATGCTGTGGCGCGAGCGGATCGGCCGGTTGCCCAGCACCAGGCCGCACAGGTAGGCGGCGAGGATGCCGCTGCCGTGCAGGAAGTTGGTCAGGGCGAACACCAGCAGGCCGCTGCTGACCACCAGCAGCGGGTAGAGGCCGTTGGGCAGGTTGACCCGGTTGATCAGCTGCAGCAGCACCCAGCCGCCGCCGAGGCCGAGCAGGGCGCCGATGCCGAACTCGCTGAACAGGTGGCCGACGAAGGCGATGCTGATCTCGCTCTGGCCCTTGGCGAGCATGTCGATCAGGGTCACGGTGAGGAACACCGCCATCGGGTCGTTGCTGCCGGACTCGATCTCCAGGGTGGCGGTCACCCGCTCGTTAAGGCCCTTGCCACCAAGCAGGGAGAACACCGCCGCGGCGTCGGTGGAGCCGACGATGGCGCCGATCAGCAGGCCCTGCATCGGGTTCAGGTCGAACAGCCAGGCGGCGGCCATGCCGGTCAATCCGGTGGTGATCAGCACCCCGACCGTGGCCAGCGACAGCGCCGGCCAGAGCGCCACGCGGAAGCTCGACACCCGGGTGCGCAGGCCGCCGTCGAGCAGGATGATCGCCAGGGCCAGGTTGCCCACCAGGTAGGCCAGCGGGTAGTTGCTGAAACCGATGCCGCCGGGACCGTCGATGCCGGCGACCATGCCGACGGCGAGGATGATCACCAGGATCGGGATGCCCAGGCGCGAGGAAATCGAACTCACCAGGATGCTCGCGCCCACCAGCAACGCGCCGATCAGGAACAGGCTATTGATGGAGGTGGCGTCCACGGGCGGAGCTCCAGGCGTTTGCGGCGGCGATGAGTGGTGAGGCAGGGAACGATCGCGCAGGGACGCGCGGTGCATGCCGGATTCTAACCTGAGGCGGGCGCGGGGCCGCAAGCGGGAGATAGAGGACTGCCGGGAGAGGTGGCTGCTTGGACTGATGGCCTTTTGCAGGCTATGTCCCTGTTATGTGTTGGTGGAGCAATCCTGCTGTTGTGGGAGCGGCTGGGTGGCATTCCGATTGGCCGAGAAATTCGCGGATAAATCCGCTCCCATAAGGCGTGCAACATTCAACGGGGTGTAGCCCGGATGAAATCTGGGATGCTCCTCCTCGGACTCACATAGGGTGCGCCGCACGCACCGCTGGCTCCGCGGCTGCACCCTGCACCGGCCAGCCAGGCCGGATGCAGGGGCAAGAGCGTGACGTTTAGAACCAGTCCGCCCGCATCTCCAGGCAGGTATCGTCGCGCGCCTCCAGCAGCGCCAGCTCGTGATGGCAGGCCGGCACTTCCCAGGTCAGGAAGTAGCGGGCCGCCTGCAGCTTGCCCTGGTAGAACTCGGCGTCCGCCGCGTTGTTGCGGGCCAGGCCTTCCTCGGCGCGGATCGCCTGTTCCAGCCAGCGCCAGCCGATCACCGCGTGGCCGAACACCTTGAGGTACAGCGCCGAGTTCGCCAGGCCCTGGTTGACCTTGCCGGCCATCAGGTCGCCAATCAGCGCCAGGGTCACGCTGCCGAGGCGGTTGACCAGTTGCTCCAGCGGCTGGCGCAGGCGGCCAAGCGACTCGAAGGCTTCGGCGCGGCGGCAGGTGTCCTGGATCAGGCCCATCAGGCGCTTGAGCGCGGCGCCACCGTTCATCGATACCTTGCGGCCGAGCAGGTCGAGCGACTGGATGCCGTGGGTGCCTTCGTGGATCGGGTTGAGGCGGTTGTCGCGGTAGTACTGCTCCACCGGGTATTCGCGGGTGTAGCCGTGGCCGCCGAGAATCTGGATGGCCAGCTCGTTGGCCTTGAGGCAGAACTCCGAGGGCCAGGACTTGACGATCGGCGTGAGGAGGTCGAGCAGCTCCAGGGCGCGGGTACGGTCCTCGGCGGTCTCCAGGGTATGAGTGTCGTCGAACAGGCGGGCGGCATACAGGCCCAGATCGAAGGCGCCTTCGACGTAGGCCTTCTGGGTCAGCAGCATGCGCCGCACGTCGGCGTGTTCGATGATCGCCACCTGCGGGCTGGTCGGGTCCTTGCCGTCCGGCTGGCGGCCCTGCGGACGCTCGCGGGCGTATTCCAGCGAGTACAGGTAGCCGGCGTAGCCGAGCATGACCGCGCCCATGCCGACGCCGATGCGCGCCTCGTTCATCATCTGGAACATGTAGCTCAGGCCATGGTGCGGCTTGCCGACCAGGTAGCCGACGCACTCGCCGTTGTCGCCGAAGTTCAGCGCGGTGGAGGTGGTGCCGCGCCAGCCCATCTTGTGGAACAGGCCGGCCAGGGTCACGTCGTTGCGCGCGCCCAGCGAGCCGTCGTCGTTGACGTGGAACTTGGGCACGATGAACAGGCTGATGCCCTTCACCCCGGGCGGCGCGTCCGGCAGCTTGGCCAGGACCATGTGCACGATGTTCTCGGAGATCGGCTGGTCGCCGCCGGAGATGAATATCTTGTTGCCCTTGAGCCGGTAGCTGCCGTCGGCGTGCGGCTCGGCGCGGGTGCGGATGTCCGACAGCGAGGAGCCGGCGTGCGGCTCGGTCAGCGCCATGGTGCCGAAGAAGCGGCCGTCGATGATCGGCTGCAGGTAGCGCGCCTTCTGCTCGTCGCTGCCGAAGGCCTCGATCAGGTTGGCCACGCCCATGGTCAGCATGGAGTAGGAGCTGGTGGCGCAGTTGGCCGACTGGAAGTGGGCGAAGCAGGCCTGCGACAGCAGGTTCGGCAGCTGCATGCCGCCGGCCTCGAAGTCGCGGGTGGCATTGAGGAAGCCGGCGTCGTGGAAGGCGCGCAACGCCGGCTCGACCTCGGGGATCAGCACGGCGGCGCCGTCCACGTACTGCGGCTCGTGCTCGTCGTTCTTGCGGTTGTGCGGGGCGAACAGCTCCTCGGCGATGCCTCGCGCGGTGGCGATGGCGGCATCGAACGTCTCGCGGTTGTGGTCGGCGAAGCGCGGGCGCTGGGTCAGGGCTTCGGCGTCCAGCACTTCGTAGAGTTCGAAGGCCAGGTTGCGGGAACTGAGCAGGGACTCGGACATGAAAGGACTCCTGTGAGATGGCCGAAGTCTAGTTCGGTGAATGAATGTCGCCTAGCAACATCCATAAGCGTGATAAAGGCGCAAAACATGTAGGAGCGAGCTCTGCTCGCGAAATCGACAGCGCACACGTTTCGCGAGCAGAGCTCGCTCCTACAATTGCGCGTGCGGGCTACAATTCGCGCCCCGTTCCAGGTAAAGCGTCCATGAACTACCGCCACGCCTTCCATGCCGGCAACCACGCCGACGTGCTCAAGCACCTCGTCATCAGCCGCATCATCGCCCTGCTGTCGCGCAAGGAGGCGCCCTTCGCCTACCTCGACAGCCACGCCGGCGTCGGTCTCTACGACCTGCAGGGCGACCAGGCCAGCCGCACCGGCGAGTGGCTGGAGGGCATCGGCCGGCTGTGGCAGGCGCCGGACCTGCCCGAGGCGGCCGCCGACTACTTCGGCGTGCTGCGGGACCTCAACCCGGATGGCCGGCTACGCTACTACCCCGGCTCGCCCGAGCTGGCGCGCCAGCTGACCCGCGAGCAGGACCGGGTGCTGCTCAACGAGAAGCACCCGGAAGACGGCCAGCTGCTCAAGGACAACATGAAGGGCGACCGCCGCGTGGCCGTGCACCTGGGTGAGGGCTGGCACGTGCCGCGTGCCCTGCTGCCGGTGGCGGAGAAACGCGCCCTGCTGCTGATCGACCCGCCGTTCGAGAAGGCCGACGAGCTGGAGCGCTGCGTAGCCGCGCTGGACGAGGCCATCGGCCGCATGCGCCAGACCGTGGTCGCCATCTGGTATCCGATCAAGGACGAGCGCCAGCTCAGGCGCTTCTACCAGGGCCTGGAGAAATCCAGCGCGCCCAAGCTGCTGCGCGCCGAGCTGTTCGTCCATGCCCCGGACGACGCCGGCCGCCTGGCTGGCTCCGGCCTGGCCATCGCCAACGCGCCCTGGGGCCTGGAGGACGAGCTGAAGCAACTGCTGCCCTGGCTGGCCGGCAAGCTGGCGCAGAGCCAGGGCGACTGGCGCCTGGACTGGCTGATCGCCGACTGACCTGCACTCAAGGCCCGGCGCGCTCGAAGGCGCCCAGGTCGCAGCGGGCGATGCCGTCGCCATCGCCGTCGCGAGGGCGGGTCAGGCCGCGCTGGTCGTGGCCGGGGCAGGCGCCCTCGGCGCTGTCCAGGGCGGCGCTGGTACGGCGCAGGGCGTGGGCCAAGGTGCCGTTGTTCTCCGCCAGCGGGAACAGCTCGCGGGTGAGCACCTGGTCGTTGTCCACACTGATGCTGCCGACGCAGTTGCCGGCGTCGCTGCCCAGCAGCAGGCCGCGCACGTTCATGGCGACGGCGCTGTCCCGCTGGTGGCAGTTGCGCGGCTCGCCGGTCTCGCGCTGGCGATTGCCGGCGACGATGACGTTGCGCAGGTCGACCGTGCCGTCGTAATTGAGCAGGCCGTAGCCGTCGTTCTCGGCGATGGTCACATGACTCAGCGTGGCGCTGGGCGTGCCACTTAGCTGCGGGTTGTAGCGGTCGCCGTTGTCCAGCGCGGCGCCCTTCTCGCCGCTGTAGTTTTCGCTGAGGGTCGAGTTGACCAGGCTCAGGCGGCCCAGGTTGAGGATGGCCCCGCCCATGCCGTCCGGCGCGGTGCGATTGCCGACCAGGGCGACCCGGGCCAGGTCCGCCGTGCCCTGGTTGAACAGGCCGCAGCCCATGCCCACCTCGTGGTAGTCGATGCAGCGGTTGAGTTGCAGGCGGCTGTCGCGCACCAGCAGCGTGCCTTCGTTGTACAGGGCGCCGCCCTTGCCCATGGTGGTTTCGCCGCCGTCCACCAGGTTGTTTTCCGCGCGCACGTGATGCAGCCGGGCCGTGCCGAAGTTGGCCAGCGCGCCGCCCCGGCTCTCGGCCAGGTAGACGTAGGAGCGGTTGTCGATCAGGTTCACGTCCGTCAGTTGCAGGGTGCCGCGGTTGCGCAGCGCGCCGCCGTCGTGCTGCGTGAGGCCGTTGTGCAGGCTCAGCCCGCGCAGGGTGAGGCTGGCGCCGCTGTGCACGTCGAGCAGGCGGTCGACCCGCTCGGCGTCCAGCACGGTGCGCCCCGCGCCGGCGCCGACCAGGGTGATCTGTCCGAGCACGTCGAGGTCGCCGACGAGGTTGGCGTCCTCTTCGATCACCTCGTCCTGGGCGCCCCGGCGGTTGGCCAGGGCCAGCCGGTAGGTGCCGGGGCCGAGCAGGATCAGGCTCGCCTCGGAGGGCGCGGCATTGGCGGCGGCCACCGCCTCGCGCAGCGAGCAGTGCTCCACGGTGCAGGCGCCGTCCGTCTCGTCGAGCGGGGTGGTGACGCGCAGCTCCTGGGCTAGGCTTGGTAGGGCCAGGCAGGTGAGCAGGCCGAGACAGGATGAAACGCGGGATGAGCGGGGAAGGGACATGGCAGCCCTCGCGGAGTCGGGTGGACGGGGACTGCTGGGTTCGTCGATGGACCCTGCGCCGCGCGCCCGGGTTCCCGTTCCGGTGCGGGTGGTGGCGGTCGTCCGCCCACGTGGGTGGCGGAGTCCGGCCAGTTTCCCCGTCGGCGCGGTGGAGCGCAGCCCCGCGCCATGCGGTTTTCGCCGCCGGCACCGGATTTGCTAATGGCTGCGCGACCTTTTGTCCCCCGCTGGCACAAAAGCCGTCAACTCCCGGCTCGTTTGGCGGTCAACCGACCGAACGGCCCCTGTCTCGACTCCCCACCCGTCGACCGCGACGGATCGGCGAACGCGCCTCGCAGAGCGCGGCCCGAGCGTGGGGCCGGTCGATCCGCCTTGCCAATCGCACATAGGTCATTGCCATGAAGAAACTCCTGCTGGTCCTGTTCTGCCTCGTCGCGGCGGGCTGCTCCGAGCCGCCCAAGCCGGAACGCTCCGTCGACGTGCTGCTGATCGGCGGCGGCGTCATGAGCGCCACCCTGGGCACCTACCTCAACCAGCTCGAACCGGGCTGGACCATCGACATCTACGAGCGCCAGGACAAGGTCGCCGAGGAGAGTTCCAACGCCTGGAACAACGCCGGCACCGGCCACTCGGCGTTCTGCGAACTGAACTACACGCCGGAGACCGCCGATGGCGGCATCGACATCAGCAAGGCCGTGGCGATCAACGAGTCGTTCGAGATCTCCAAGCAGTTCTGGGCCCACCAGGTGGACCTGGGCGTGCTCAAGGAGCCGAAGTCGTTCATCAACAACGTGCCGCACATGAGCTTCGTCTGGGGCGACGACAACGTCGCCTACCTGAAGAAGCGCCATGCCGCCCTGCAGCACAGCACGCTGTTCCGCGGCATGGAGTACTCCGAGGACCCGGCGCAGATCGCCCGCTGGGTGCCGCTGGTGATGACCGACCGCGACCCCGCGCAGAAGATCGCCGCCACGCGCATGCCCATCGGCACCGACGTCAACTTCGGCGAGATCACCAAGCAGCTGATCGGCTCGCTGACCCAGCGCGAGGGCGTGTCCCTGCACCTGAGCCACGAGGTGCGCGACCTGGTGCGTAACGACGACGGCAGCTGGACGGTGGTGGTCGCCGACCTCGCCAACGACGAGAAGGAGAGCAGCATCAAGGCCCGCTTCGTGTTCATCGGCGCCGGCGGCGCGGCGCTGCCGCTGTTGCAGAAATCGGGCATCGAGGAGGCCGATGGCTACGCCGGCTTCCCGGTGGGCGGCCAGTTCCTGCTGACCCGCAACCCGGAGATCGTCGCTCAGCACCAGGCCAAGCTGTACGGCAAGGCCTCGGTGGGCTCGCCGCCCATGTCGGTGCCGCACCTCGACACCCGGGTGATCGACGGCGAGAAGGTGCTGCTGTTCGGGCCCTTCGCCACCTTCTCCAGCAAGTTCCTCAAGCACGGCTCGCTGTGGGACATGTTCGCCGCCATCAGCACCGACAACATCGGCCCCATGACCCACGCCGGCTGGGACAACCTGGACCTGACCCGCTACCTGATCGGCCAGCTGATGCTGAGCCAGGAAGACCGCATGCACGCCCTGCGCGAGTACTTCCCCGACGCCCGCGACGAGGACTGGGAGCTGATCACCGCCGGCCAGCGCGTGCAGGTGATCAAGAAGGACGCGGACAAGGGCGGCGTGCTGCAGTTCGGCACCGAGGTGGTGAGCTCCGCCGACGGCAGCATCGCCGCGCTGCTCGGCGCTTCGCCGGGCGCCTCGACGGCGGCGCCGATCATGCTGACCGTGCTGGAGAAGTCCTTCAAGGACAAGGTGCAGACGCCGGAGTGGCAGGCGCGTCTGAAGGAGATCATCCCCTCGTACGGGCAGAAGCTGAACGACGACCTGGAACTGACCAACCGCATCCGCGCCTCCACCAGCGAGCGTTTGCAGCTGATCCATGTGCCTGTCCAGCCGGAAACCGTGGTGGCGGGAGGCGATACCGCCCGGTGACGGCGCAGGCCGCGATGCCTGTTGCCTAGGAGAACGCCGCGACTTCCTCTACGGAGTCGCGGCGTTTTGCTTTTCGGGCGCGTAGGGCGGGTGAAACCCGCGTGTCGGCTCGCGGGTTTCACCCGCCCTACCGGCCGCGCTGGTTCGGATCGACGTAGTAGGTCAGCTGCTGGCGCGGGTTGAGGTATTCCAGCGCCTCCGGCGGCAGCTGCGATGGGCGCAGGCTGCGGGCGATCGCCAGTTGCGGCTCGTGCTCCAGGTTGACGATCAGCGCCTCGGCCTTGGGAATGCTCGGCTCGTACAGGATCAGCGTCGGCCTGAGCGGCAGGGTGGGGTGCATGGCCAGCACCAGGGCATGGCGCTCGTCCTCCAGCTGCACCAGGCTGCCCGGCGGGTAGATGCCCATGCAGCGGACGAAGGCCCGCAGGGCCACGTCGTCGAAGCGCTCGCGCTGCTGCTTGAACATCAGCGCCAGGGCCTCGTGAGGGCTCAGGCCGTCGCGCGGGTTCGGTGGGTTGCACAGGTTGTCGAAGGTGTTGGCGATGGTCACCAGCCGGCTCAGCCGGCCGATGGCCGCCTCGCGCAGGCCGCGCGGGTAGCCGCTGCCGTCGCAGTGTTCGTGGTGTTCGTGGATGATGCGCAGCACCTCGTCGTCGAGCATCAGCTGCTGGCCGCGGCGCACGCCGAACTCGCAGTGCATCTGCAGCAGCTTCTGCTCTGGGCGGGTGAGCGGCTCGGTCTTGAGCAGCACCTTGCTGGGAATCTCCAGCTTGCCGATGTCGTGCAGCAGCGCGCCCAGGCCCAGGCTGTGGCAGGCCTCGCTGTCGTAGCCGAGCTGGCGGCCGAGCATCACCGACAGCACGGTCACGTTCAGCGAGTGGAAGTAGGCGTCTTCGGAGGCCTTGCCGTTGATGCTGTGCAGCGCCGCGCCATCCTCGCCGGACAGCGCGTCGACCAGGTCGCGCACCACCTCGCCGGCCAGCTTGACCGCCTCCTCCGGCTGGTTGCGTAGCGTCTGGTTGAGCGACTTGACTCGCTGGCTGGCCTGGATGAAACGGCGATCCACCTCGGCCAGGCGCTTGCGCAGGACACCCAGTTTGGCGGCGCGTGCCTGGCGCGCCAGTTCCTCGGCGCTGGCTGGCGCCTGGGGCGCGGGCTCCGGCCGGGTTTCTGGCGGCGGCAGCGGGAGGGGATCGCAGTCACTGCGCGCCGGCTCGTAGCGGAGCTGTTCCAGACCGAGGTCGCGCAGGGCCTTGAGCTGGTGCTCGTCCCTGATCTTGAAGTTGCTGAAGGTGAAGTCGTGCTCCCACCAGCTCAGGTCCAGGTGCACGTAGAGGCCTACGCGCAGCTGTTCGGGCGAGATGGGGACGGTGGTGGCGGGCATGCCGGGCTCGCTGGGTGATGGCTTCGTGATGGCAGTCTAGCGGCTTGCCAGGGGCCTGGCAGCCGGGGCTAGGCCATCACGTCGATCGAGTTGCCCAGGTTGGGCGGGTTGCTCGGCGGGGTGACCTGGGGAATGGCCTGGATCAGGCCGATGGCGCTCTCGGCCTGGAGGTCCAGCGTCTTGCGAAGCAGGAGGACCGCCGCCATGGCCGACGCCTGGGCGGCGCTGGCGTTGGAGACGGCGCTGGCGATGCTGCTCAGTTCCATGGGGGTTCTCCGGAGAATCGGCCTAAGCGGTCGACTGCGCGGCGGGAGCGGAGGTTCCCTCTCACGCCGGCAGGCACACCCCGGTCCCGCCCAGCCCGCAATAGCCGTTGGGGTTCTTCGCCAGGTACTGCTGGTGGTAGGCCTCGGCGTAGTAGAAGGCCGGTGCCTCGGCGATCTCGGTGGTGATGGCGCCGAGCCCGGCCTTCTCCAGTTCGGCCTGGAAGCGCTGCTCGCTGGCCTCGGCGGCGGCCAGTTGGGCGGCGTCGGAGCAGTAGATGGCCGAGCGGTACTGGGTGCCGATGTCGTTGCCCTGGCGCATGCCCTGGGTCGGGTTGTGGGCCTCCCAGAACACCTTGAGCAGTTGCTCGTAGCTGGTCTGCTGCGGGTCGAACACCACCAGCACCACCTCGGTGTGGCCGGTCAGGCCGGAGCAGACTTCTTCGTAGGTCGGATTCGGCGTGTGCCCGCCGGCGTAGCCCACTGCGGTGGTCCATACCCCCGGCTGCTGCCAGAAGCGGCGCTCGGCGCCCCAGAAGCAGCCGAGGCCGAAGACCGCCTGCTGCAGGCCGGCGGGGAAGGGCGGCTTGAGCGGGTTGCCGTTGACATAGTGCCGCTCGGGCACCTGCAGGCTCTCGGCGCGGCCCGGCAGGGCCTGCTCGGCGCTCGGCAGTTCGAGCTTGTGGGCGAGGATTTGCGAACGCAGCACCATGACGGGCTCCTGTGAGAGGGCGGAGTGGAACATAGCTTACTCCGCCGGTGCGGCGGTTGAAGCGGGAAAGGCAGGCAGCTCGTCCGGGAACCGGCTCAGGCGCCGCCACGGCAGGGATAGCGGCGCAGGCTGTCCAGCAGTTCGCGGCCGGGAATGGGCCGGTCGAACAGGTAGCCCTGGCCGACGTCGCAGTGCTGGCGGCGGAGGAAGCCGAGCTGGGCAGCGGTCTCGATGCCTTCGGCCACCACCTTGAGCTTGAGGTTGTGGGCCATGGCGATCACCGCGGAGGTGATCTCCATGTCGTCCTCGTTCTCGGGGATGTCCTTGATGAAGCTGCGGTCGATCTTGATCACGTCGATGGGGAATTTCTTCAGGTAGCTCAGCGACGAGTAGCCGGTGCCGAAGTCGTCCATCGTCAGTGTCAGGCCCAGGGCCTTGAGCCGCGCCACCTGCTGGCGGGTGGCGTCGTCGCCTTCGAGCAGCAGGCTCTCGGTGAGTTCGAGTTCCAGCAGGCGGGCCGGCAGCTGTTCCTCGTCGAGGATGGCGGCGATCGAGCCGACCAGGTCCGGGTCGGTGAACTGCTTGGCCGACAGGTTGATCGCCACCTGCACTTCGCCCATGCCTAGGGTGGCCAGTTCCATGCTGGTGCGGCAGGCCTGACGCGCGACCCACTTGCCGATGGGGATGATCAGCCCCGTCTCCTCGGCCACGCTGATGAACTGGTCCGGGCTGATCATGCCCTTCTCCGGATGGCGCCAGCGCAACAGCGCCTCCAGGCCCACCAGCTGGCCGGTGCGCAGGCACAGCTGCGGCTGGTAGTAGACCTCCAGCTCGTTCTGGGTCAGCGCCCGGCGCAGGTTGTTCTCGACGAACAGCTTGTGGCTGGCCTCGGCATTCAGCACCTCGGTGAAGATCTGCACCTGGTGCTTGCCGTTGGCCTTGGCCTTGTGCAGCGCCAGGCCGGCGTGCTTCATCAGGGTGTGCGGGTCGGCGCCGTGCAGCGGGGCGCAGGCCAGGCCGACGGTGCCGGTGACGCTGATCAGCTGGTTGTCGACGAACAGCGGCTTGTCCAGGGTGCCCAGCAGTTCCTGGGCCAGCTTGAGGCCCGCGTCCTGTCCGGCGCCATCGAGCAGCACGGCGAACTCGTTGCTGGCGAAGCGGGCCAGGCTGGTGCCCTGGGTCAGGCTGTTGCGCAGGCGCCGGGCCAGGTTGGTGAGCAGCTTGTCGCCCGTCTGGTGGCCGAGGCTGTCGTTGATCCGCTTGAAGTTGTCGATGTCCACCAGCAGCAGGCTGAAGGCCTGGCTGCCCTGGCGGGCGAAGCGTTCCTCCAGGCAGCGGATGAAGTAGGGGCGGTTACCCAGGCCGGTGAGGTTGTCGCTGTAGGCCAGGCGCTCGATGCGCTGCTGGGCCAGCTTGCTCTGGGTGATGTCTTCGTAGATGCCGATGTAGTGGGTCAGCTCGCCGTCGTCGTTGTACACCTTGGAGATCGACAGCTGGGCCCAGTAGGGCTCGAGGTTCTTGCGCCGGCTGCGGAACTCGCCCTGCCAGCTGTTGCGCTCGGCCAGCCCGGCCTGGGCGTCGAACAGCAGGTCGCCGAGGTTCTCCAGGGCCGGCAGCTGGGACACCCGCCGGCCCTGCACTTCCTCGGCGCCGTACTGGGTGATCGAGGTGAAGCTGGGGTTGACGTACTGCACCAGGCCGTCGCGGTCGAACAGCAGGAAGGCGCTGGCGCTCTGTTCCACGGCGCGCTGGAACAGGAACAGGGCGCTGGTGGCGTCGCGCCGCTGCTGGTTGCTCATGGCCTGGGCGAACTGGTCGGCCAGCTCGCCGGCGAAGGCCACCTCGTCGGCCTGCCAGGTGCGTGCCGGCCCGACGTGCTCCAGGCAGAGGATGCCCACCACCTCGCCGCCGAGGCGGACGCTGGCGTCGAGCAGCGCGCCGATGCCCAGCGGCTGGAGGTAGTCGGGCGCCAGCTCGCTGGTACGCGGGTCGGCCTGGGCGTCGTGAGCGTCGATGGCGCGGCCGCTGTGCAGGGCTTCCAGATAGCGGGGGAACTGGCTGGCATCGATGGCGGCCGGCAGTTCGTGGCGGTCGATGTCGCGGCGATACAGGGCCACCGGCTCCAGCTTCTCGCCGTGCAGGTGCCAGATGCTGGCGCGGGCCACGTCATAGGTTTCGCAGGCTGCCCGGGTGATCAGCTCGGCCGCCTCGCGCAGCGGGTCCAGCGCGTTGTAACGGTGGCGGGCCAGCTGCACGATCAGGTTCTGCTGGGCGCGCGAGCGGGTCAGGTGTTGCAGGTGGTCTGCCTGGGTCTGCTGGTGCAGTTCCAGTTCCGCCCTGAGCCGGGTGTTCTGCGCCTGCAGTTCTTCCAGGCGCTGCGTGGCCAGCGTGTCCCCGGTCTCGGCGGTCACCTGCAGGTAGCCCCGCAACAGCGACCTGCCGCGCTGCCGGAACGGCTCGCCGATCTCCAGCATGTGCAGCGCGCCATTCGGCGTGTGCAGGCGATAGCGCACGGAATAGTGCTGGGTCTGCGCCACTTGCCGCTGGATTTCGTCATGCAGACGGTAGCGGGCCTCGGGCTCCATCAGGCTGGCATAGGGGGAGTCGAGCAGGGCGCAGAGTTCGCTGGCGCCGACGCCGAGCTGGCGTTCGCATGAGGGATCGAGGAACAGCAGGGTCCAGCTGGGTTCGTTCAAGCGTTCGAAGCGCAGCATGCCGAGGCGCGAAGGCACTGGCAACTGCGTCACAACCTCGGCCGCCTGACGGCTGGCGGCATCGGGATGGCTTTTCATCGAACGGTTGGCTTCCAGTATGCTGCCGGTCGGGGCAGGCTAGAGTCTGTTACATCAATCGAGTTCGGCAAGGGTGCATCATGCGGCTGGGACTGACAAGAAGACTGAGCGGGTTGCTGCTGTTGCTGAGCCTGGGCGTGGGAGCACCGGCGCAGGCCAGCGAGAGTCAGCTGAGCGGAGAGGAGCAGGCGCGCTATCTCGCCGAGCTCAAACGGCTGTATCTGACCAAGGACGATCGCAAGGCGCTGCTCGACCACAGCAACGCGCTGCTCGATACCTACGCATTGCGCGCGGGCTACCAGATCGGCAAGTCGCCGGCACAGCGCAGCGACCTGCGCTACCAGCTGAGCATCGCCGGAGCGGGCGAGCTGCTGTTGCGCCAGGAGACCCGCCAGGCGCAGAGCAACAGCCTGACGGTCAGCAACCAGCGCCTGTCGGTGTTCGGCGTCGACCCCTACATTCATTACGATTGCCCGTATGGAGGAATCACCTGCGTGCTGAACAACCCGGCCGATGGCAGCCCCTGGATCACGGTGCTGCGCGACCACCAGGGCGCCGCCGACCTGGCCAAGGCGATTAGTTTCCTGATTCGCAATCTGCAGAAGAACTGACGCGGCACTCCATCCCCGCCTGTAGGAGCGGCCTTGGCCGCGAAGCCCTTGACCAAGAGCTTCGCGGCCAAGGCCGCCCCTACAACAGGTTTGCTGCGGATTAGAGCAGCAGGGTGCGGATATCCCCGAGCACCTCGCCCAGGCGCTTGGTGAAGCGGGCGGCGGCGGCGCCGTTGATCACGCGGTGGTCGTAGGACAGCGACAGCGGCAGCATCAGGCGCGGCTGGAAGGCCTGGCCGTCCCACACCGGCTGCATGGCAGCCTTGCTGACACCGAGGATCGCCACTTCCGGCGCGTTGACGATCGGTGTGAAGCCGGTGCCGCCGATGTGGCCGAGGCTGGAGATGGTGAAGCAGGCGCCCTGCATGGCGTCCGGCGAGAGTTTCTTGGTGCGCGCCTTCTCGGCCAGCTCGGCGGCCTCGCCGGCCAGTTGCAGCAGGCTCTTGCGGTCGACGTCGCGGATCACTGGCACCAGCAGGCCGTCCGGGGTGTCCACGGCGAAGCCGATGTGCACGTAGCCCTTGCGGATCAGCGCCTTGCCGCTCGGCGCCAGCGAGCTGTTGAAGTCCGGCAGTTCCCTGAGCAGATGGGCGCAGGCCTTGAGCAGCAGCGGCAGCACGGTCAGCTTGACCCCGGCCTTCTCCGCCACCGCCTTCTGCGCCACGCGGAAGGCTTCCAGCTCGGTGATGTCGGCGTTGTCGAACTGGGTCACGTGGGGCACGTTGAGCCAGCTGCGGTGCAGGTTGAGGGCGCCCACCTGCATCAGGCGGGTCATGGCCACTTCTTCCACCGGGCCGAACTTGCTGAAGTCCACTTCCGGGATCGGCGGGATGCCGGCGCCGCCGGTGGCGCCTGCCGGCGCGTCCTTGGGCCGCTGCAGCGCGGCCTTGACGTAGGCCTGCACGTCTTCCTTGAGGATGCGGCCCTTGGGGCCGGTGCCGGGGACGACGGCCAGGTCGACGCCGAATTCGCGGGCGATCATGCGCACGGCAGGTCCCGCGTGCACCTTGCTGCCGTCGCGCACGGGCGCGGTGACCGCGGCCGCCGCTGCGGACAGGGCGGCGATGGCACCGACCTCGGCGGCCACCTCGGGCCGGGCGCCGGGCGGGGTGCGGTGCACGGTCGAGTCGGCAGGTGCGGCTGCTTCTTGCGGAGCGGCCGGCGCGGCAGCGGCTTCCTGCGGGGCGCCTCCCGCCACTTTCAGTTTGAGGATCGGGTCGCCGGTGCCGACCTCGGCGTCCAGCTTGACCAGCACTTCCTCCACCACGCCGGCGGACGGCGAGGGGATTTCCATGCTGGCCTTGTCCGACTCCAGGGTGATCAGCGACTGGTCGGCCTCGATGCTGTCGCCGACCTTGACCAGCACTTCGATGACCTTGGCCTTGCCGGCCGAACCGATGTCCGGCACGCGGATGTCCTGCACGCTTTCGCTGGCGGGGGCGGCGGCCGGTTGCGGCGCGGCGGCGCCGGGCGCCTCGGCTTCGTCGGCGGCCTGGGTCGGCGCGCTCGGTTCGGCAGCGGCGGCGGGCTCGGCCGCCGGGGCATCGCCCTCGACGTCCAGCACCAGCAGCTCGTCGCCTTCCTTGAGGCGGTCGCCCAGCTTGACCTTCAGCTCCTTGATCACCCCGGCCTTGGGCGAGGGGACCTCCATGGAAGCCTTGTCCGACTCCAGGGTCAGCAGGCTCTGTTCGGCCTCGATGCGATCACCGACCTTGACCAGCAGTTCGATCACTTCACCTTCGCCGCCGATATCGGGTACGCGAATCAACTCGCTCACAATGCGTCTCCTCAGCAGTCCAGGGGGTTGGTTTTTTCGGGGTCGATGCCGAACTTGGCGATGGCGTCGGCCAGTACCTTGGCTTCGATTTCACCCCGGTCGACCAGCGCCTCGAGCGCGGCCAGCACCACCCAGTAGCGGTCCACCTCGAAGAAGTGGCGCAGTTTCTTGCGGCTGTCGCTGCGACCGAAGCCGTCGGTACCGAGCACCTTGTATTCCTTGCTGGGCACCCACTGGCGCACCTGCTCGGCGAACAGCTTCATGTAGTCGGTGCTAGCCACCACCGGGCCCTTGCGTCCGGACAGGCATTCCTGGATGAACGCCTGGCGGGGCTTCTGGCCCGGGTGCAGGCGGTTCCAGCGTTCCACGGCCAGGCCGTCGCGGCGCAGTTCGTTGAAGCTGGTGACGCTCCACACGTCCGAGCCGATGTTGAATTCGTCACGCAGGATCTTCGCCGCCTCGCGCACCTCGCGCAGGATGGTGCCGCTGCCCAGCAGCTGGACGTGGTGGGCGGCCTCCTTCTTGTCTTCTTCGAGCAGGTACATGCCCTTGATGATGCCGTCCTCGGCGCCGGCCGGCAGGGCCGGCTGCTGGTAGGACTCGTTCATCACGGTGATGTAGTAGAAGACGTTCTGTTGCTGTTCGATCATCTCCTTGATGCCGTGGCGGATGATCACGGCCAGCTCGTAGCCGTAGGTCGGGTCGTAGGTGCGGCAGTTGGGGATGGTCGAGGCCATGATGTGGCTGTGGCCGTCCTCGTGCTGCAGGCCCTCGCCGTTGAGCGTGGTGCGCCCGGCGGTGCCGCCGACCAGGAAGCCGCGGGCGCGGCTGTCGCCGGCGGCCCAGGCCAGGTCGCCGATGCGCTGGAAGCCGAACATCGAGTAGAAGATGTAGAACGGCAGCATCGGCTGGTTGTGCGTGGAGTACGAGGTACCGGCGGCGATCCAGCTGGACATGGCGCCGGCCTCGTTGATGCCTTCCTCGAGGATCTGGCCCTTCTTGTCCTCGCGGTAGAACATCACCTGGTCCTTGTCGACCGGCTCGTAGAGCTGGCCCACCGAGGAGTAGATGCCGAGCTGGCGGAACATGCCTTCCATGCCGAAGGTGCGCGCCTCGTCCGGTACGATGGGCACGATGCGCGCGCCCAGGTCCTTGTCCTTGACCAGCTGCGAGAGGATGCGCACGAAGGCCATGGTGGTGGAGATGTCGCGGTCGCCGGTGCCGTCGAGGATCGCCTTGAGGGTGTCCAGCGGCGGGGTCGGGATGCTGAAGCTCTGGGTGCGGCGCTGCGGCACGAAGCCGCCGAGGGCGCCGCGGCGCTCGTGCAGGTACTTGTATTCCGGGCTGCCCGGCTCGGCCTGGACGAAGGGCAGGTTTTCCAGCTCGTCGTCATTGACCGGGATGTCGAAGCGGTCGCGGAATTTCTTCAGGCTGTCGATATCGACTTTCTTGGTGTTGTGCGCGGTGTTCTTCGCCTCGCCCGCGCCGGTGCCGTAGCCCTTGATGGTCTTGGCCAGGATCACGGTCGGCTGGCCCTGGTGATTCACCGCCTGGTGATAGGCCGCGTACATCTTGTAGGGGTCGTGGCCGCCGCGGTTGAGGTTCCAGATCTCCTGGTCGGAGAGGTCCTTGACCATCTCCTTCAGCTCGGGGCTGTTGAAGAAGTGCTCACGCACGTAGGCGCCGTCCTTAGCCTTGTAGTTCTGGTACTCGCCGTCGATCACCTCGTCCATGCGTTGCTGCAGCAGGCCGTCCTTGTCCTTGGCGAACAGCGGGTCCCAGAAGCGGCCCCAGACCACCTTGTTGACGTTCCACTCGGCGCCGCGGAACACGCCTTCCAGTTCCTGGATGATCTTGCCGTTGCCGCGCACCGGGCCGTCCAGGCGCTGCAGGTTGCAGTTGATGACGAAGATCAGGTTGTCCAGCTTCTCGCGGCCGGCCAGGGAGATGGCGCCGAGGGATTCCGGCTCGTCGCACTCGCCGTCGCCCATGAAGCACCAGACCTTCTGCTTGCCGGCGGGGATGTAGCCGCGGCTCTCCAGGTACTTCATGAAGCGCGCCTGGTAGATCGCCTGGATCGGGCCCAGGCCCATCGATACGGTGGGGAATTGCCAGAAGTCCGGCATCAGCCAGGGGTGCGGGTAGGAGGGCAGGCCCTTGCCGTCCACCTCGCGGCGGAAGTTGTTCATCTGCTCTTCGCTGATCCGCCCTTCGAGGAAGGCGCGGGCGTAGATGCCGGGGCTGGCGTGGCCCTGGTAGAACACCAGATCGCCGCCGTGCTCCTCGGTCGGGGCCTGGAAGAAGTAGTTGAAGCCGATGTCGTAGAGGGTCGCGCTGGAGGCGAAGCTGGAGATGTGGCCGCCGAGATCCGGGTCCTGCAGGTTGGTGCGCATCACCATGGCCAGGGCGTTCCAGCGCACCAGCGAACGGATGCGGCGCTCCATGAACAGGTCGCCGGGCATGCGTGCCTCGTGGCCGACCGGGATGGTGTTGCGGTAGGGCGTGGTGATCGCGTAGGGCAGCTGGGTGCCGCTGCGGGTGGCCAGTTCGCCCATGCGGGTCAGCAGGTAGTGGGCGCGGTCTTCACCCTCTTTGTCGAGGACGGACTCGAGGGCGTCCAGCCATTCCTGGGTTTCGACGGGATCGAGGTCTTGCATGGCTTGCTCCAGGGCGGAAAGGCTTCCAGAATCGGAGGCCTGGGCTCGTGCCCGCTTTTTGGGCGGGCCACGTGAAGTCGTGATCGACCAGGGTGCTCATGGTCGTTCTTGTAGTTTTACTACATTTCGATGGTGGCTGTAGAGCCCGGGACACATTCTTTAGTAGTAAAACTACAGTTTTCAGCAAGGGCAGTGGCGCCTGGGTGGATTCGGGTTTCACCGCCCGTCCCCAAGGATAGACCATGAGTTTGCCCCCACTGGCAGCCCTGCCGACCGCCCTGCAACCCCTTGCCGAACGTGCCTCCGCGCTGCTGCCCGAGGGCTGGTCCGCGACACGGACGGAGGCCTGGCGACGGCTCTGCGCGCTCAGCGATTTCGTCCACGAGCAGGCCGTGCGCGATGCCGGGCTGCTGCCGGCGCTGGGCGACAGCGGCGAGCTGGAGCGGCGTTTCGCCGCGGGCGAACTGCGCGAGCAACTGCAGGCCCTGCTGGCGGACTGCGCCGACGAGGACGAACTGGGCCGCCGCCTGCGTCGCTTCCGCAACCGCCAGCAGGTGCGCATCATCTGGCGCGACCTGAACCGCCTGGCCGACCTGGCCGAGACCTGCCGCGACCTCTCCGACCTGGCCGACGCCTGCATCGACGGCGCCTACCAGTGGCTCTACCCGCGCCACTGCGAGCAGTTCGGCACGCCGATCGGCAGCCGCTCCGGCCAGGCGCAGCACCTGGTCATCCTCGGCATGGGCAAGCTGGGCGCCTTCGAACTCAATTTGTCCTCGGACATCGACCTGATCTTCGGCTACCCGGAAGGCGGCGAGACCGAGGGCGTGAAGCGCTCGCTGGACAACCAGGAGTTCTTCACCCGCCTGGGCCAGCGCCTGATCAAGGCACTCGACGCGATCACCGTCGAGGGCTTCGTGTTCCGCGTCGACATGCGTCTGCGGCCCTACGGCTCGTCCGGCGCGCTGGTGCTCAGCTTCAACGCGCTGGAGCAGTACTACCAGGACCAGGGCCGCGACTGGGAGCGCTACGCCATGATCAAGGCGCGGGTGGTCGGCGGCGACCAGGCCGCCGGCAAGCAGCTGCTGGAGATGCTGCGGCCCTTCGTCTACCGCCGCTACCTGGACTTCTCCGCCATCGAGGCGCTGCGCTCGATGAAGCAGCTGATCCAGCAGGAAGTGCGGCGCAAGGGCATGAGCGACAACGTCAAGCTCGGCTCCGGCGGCATCCGCGAGGTGGAGTTCATCGCCCAGGCCTTCCAGCTGATCCACGGCGGGCGCGACCTCAGTCTGCAGCAGCGGCCTCTGCTCAAGGTGCTCGACACCCTGGAGGGCCAGGGCTACCTGCCGCCGGCGGTGGTCGCCGAGATGAAGGAGGGTTACGAATTCCTGCGCTACACCGAGCACGCCCTGCAGGCCATCGCCGACCGTCAGACCCAGATGCTGCCGGACGACGACCTCGACCGTGCGCGGGTGGCCTGCATCATGGGCTTCGCCGACTGGGCGAGCTTCCTTGAACAGCTGGCGTACTGGCGCGGGCGCATCGAGTGGCACTTCCGCCAGGTGATCGCCGACCCGGACGAGGAAGACGACGGCGAGGTCGAGACCTGCGTCGGCGGCGAGTGGCTGCCGCTGTGGGAGGAGGCGCTGGAGCCGGACATGGCCGAGCGCCAGCTGGCCGAGGCCGGTTTCGAGGACCCGGCGGCCGCGCTCAAGCGGCTGATCGACCTGCGCGGCGGCACCCAGGTGCGCACCATGCAGCGCCTTGGCCGCGAGCGCCTGGACGCCTTCGTCCCGCGCCTGCTGGCCCAGGCGGTGGAACACGACAAGCCGGACCTGGTGCTGGAGCGGGTGCTTCCCCTGGTCGAGGCGGTGGCGCGGCGTTCGGCCTATCTGGTGCTGCTCACCGAGAATCCCGGCGCGCTGCTGCGGCTGATGACCCTGTGCGCGGCCAGCCCGTGGATCGCCGAACAGATCACCCGCTTCCCGCTGCTGCTCGACGAACTGCTCAACGAGGGCCGCCTGTTCAAGCCGCCGCTGGCGCCGGAGCTGGCCGCCGAGCTGCGCGAGCGCCTGACCCGCATCCCCGAGGACGACCTGGAGCAGCAGATGGAGGCCCTGCGCCACTTCAAGCTGGCCCACGGCCTGCGCGTGGCCGCCTCGGAGATCGCCGGCACCCTGCCGCTGATGAAGGTGTCCGACTACCTGACCTGGCTGGCCGAGGCCATCCTCGACCAGGTGCTGGCCCTGGCCTGGCGCCAGACCGTGGCCAAGCACGGCACGCCGCGGCGCGCCGACGGCAGCCTGTGCGACCCGGACTTCATCATCGTCGGCTACGGCAAGGTCGGCGGCCTGGAGCTGGGCCATGGCTCCGACCTGGACCTGGTGTTCATCCACGACGGCGACTCCCAGGCCGAGACCGACGGCGCCAAGCCTATCGACGGCGCCCAATTCTTCGCCCGCCTGGGCCAGCGCATCATCCATCTGCTGACCACCCAGACCACCTCGGGCCAGCTCTACGAGGTGGACATGCGCCTGCGCCCGTCCGGCGCGGCGGGGCTGCTGGTCAGCGCCCTCGGCGCGTTCCAGCGCTACCAGGAGAGCGAGGCCTGGACCTGGGAGCACCAGGCCCTGGTGCGCGCCCGGGTGCTGGCCGGCTGCGAGCGGGTGGCGGCCGGCTTCGAGCGGGTGCGGGCGGCGATCCTCGAACGCGAGCGCGACCCGGCCACGCTGCAGGCGGAAGTCAGCGAGATGCGCGCCAAGATGCGCGACAACCTGGGCACCCCGGCGACTGCCGCCGGCACCGCGGAAAACGCCTTCGAGGCGGCGTCCTCCTTCGATCTGAAGCAGGACGCCGGTGGTATCGTCGATATCGAATTTATGGTGCAATACGCGGCCCTGGCGTGGTCGCGGCAGCATCCCGAGCTGCACCGCTACACCGACAACATCCGCATTCTCGACGGCCTGCGCGATGTCGGGCTGATGCCCGCCGCCGACGTCGAGCTGCTGCAGGAGGCCTACAAGGCCTATCGCTCCGCCGCCCACCGGCAGGCGCTGCAGAAACAGCCGGGCAAGGTGGGCGGCGACCAGTTCGCCGAGGAGCGGCGCAGCGTGATGCGCCTGTGGCGCGAGCTGGGGCTGAGCTGATCCGGGCCCGCGGGCTTAACGAAACGAACTCTTGAGGAGTGGCAAAGATGTCGATGGCCGACCGCGATGGCGTGATCTGGTATGACGGCGAACTGGTGCAGTGGCGCGACGCGACCACCCACGTACTGACCCATACCCTGCACTACGGCATGGGCGTGTTCGAGGGCGTGCGCGCCTACAACACCCCGGACGGCACCGCCATCTTCCGCCTCCAGGCGCACACCGACCGCCTGTTCGACTCGGCCCACATCATGGGCATGAAGATCCCCTTCACCAAGGAGGAGATCAACGAAGCCACCCGCGCCGCCGTGCGCGAGAACAACCTGGAAACCGCCTACATCCGCCCGATGGTGTTCTACGGAAGCGAGGCCATGGGCCTGCGCGCCACCGGCTTGAAGGTGCGGGTGATCGTCGCCGCCTGGCACTGGGGCGCCTACATGGGCGAAGAGGCCCTGCAGAAGGGCATCAAGGTGCGCACCAGCTCCTTCACCCGCCACCACGTCAACATCTCCATGACCCGCGCCAAGGCCAACGGCAACTACATCAACTCGATGCTGGCCCTGCAGGAAGCCATCTCCGGCGGCGCCGACGAGGCCCTGCTGCTGGACCCGGAAGGCTACGTGGCCGAGGGCTCGGGCGAGAACATCTTCCTGGTCAAGAACGGCGTGGTGTACACCCCGGAAGTGACCTCCTGCCTGAACGGCATCACCCGCGCCACCATCCTGACCCTGGCCGACGAGCTGGGCATCGAGGTGGTGGAGAAGCGCATCACCCGCGACGAGGTGTACATCGCCGACGAGGCCTTCTTCACCGGCACCGCCGCTGAGGTCACGCCGATCCGCGAAGTGGACGGCCGCCAGATCGGCATCGGCAGCCGCGGCCCGGTCACCGAGAAGCTGCAGAAGGCCTACTTCGACCTGGTCACCGGCAAGACCGGCGCCCACGCCGAGTGGCGCACCCCGGTCAAGTGAGACCGATTGAAAAAGCGTGACTGCGCCCCGATCTTGTAGTCACGAATCGATCGTTTCGCCGAGGCATGCTCGCCCTGGCGAGCCGGTCGAGCGACTATAAAGAGGCGGTGACTGGGGAGGCGCGAGCCTCCCCGCTCATTTCCGGAGCCCTGATGAGAATACTGATCGTAGGTCCCAGCTGGGTCGGCGACATGGTGATGGCGCAGACGCTGTTCGTCTGCCTCAGGCAGCGCCATCCCGGCTGCGAGATCGACGTGCTGGCCCCCGAATGGAGCCGGCCGATCCTCGAACGCATGCCCGAGGTGCGCCAGGCGCTGAGCTTTCCGCTCGGCCACGGCGTGCTGGACATCGCCACCCGCCGGCGGATCGGCAAGTCCCTGGCCGGCCGGTACGACCAGGCGATCCTGCTGCCCAACTCGCTGAAGTCGGCGCTGGTGCCGTTCTTCGCCGGGATTCCCAAGCGCACTGGCTGGAAGGGCGAGATGCGCTACGGCCTGCTCAACGACATCCGCAAGCTGGACAAGGCACGCTACCCGCTGATGATCGAGCGCTTCATGGCGCTCGCCTACGAGCCGGGCGCCGAGATTCCCCGGCCCTACCCGCAGCCGCGCCTGGCCATCGACGAGGCCAGCCGCGACGCGGCCCTGGCCAAGTTCGGCCTGGGCCTGGACCGGCCGGTGCTGGCCCTGTGCCCCGGCGCCGAGTTCGGCGAGGCCAAGCGCTGGCCGGTGGAGCACTACGCCAAGGTGGCGGAGGTCAAGATCCGCGCCGGCTGGCAGGTCTGGCTGTTCGGCTCGAAGAACGACCACCCCGGCTGCGAGGACATCCGCAACCGGCTGATCCCCGGCCTGCGCGAGGAAGCGGTCAACCTGGCCGGCGCGACCAGCCTGGCCGAGGCCATCGACCTGATGTCCGCCGCCGGCGCCGTGGTCTCCAACGACTCCGGCCTGATGCACGTGGCCGCCGCGCTGAACCGCCCGCTGGTGTCGGTGTACGGCTCCACCTCGCCGCAGTTCACCCCGCCGCTGGCGGACCGGGTGGAGATCGTCCGCCTGGGCCTGGACTGCAGCCCCTGCTTCGACCGCACCTGCCGCTTCGGCCACTACAACTGCCTGCGCGAGCTGAAGCCGCGTCCGGTGCTGGAGGCGCTGGAGCGTCTCGCCGGCGACCCCGTCGAGGTCGCCGGATGAGGGTGTTGCTGATCAAGACCTCGTCCCTCGGCGACGTGATCCACACCCTGCCGGCGCTCACCGACGCGGCGCGGGCCATTCCCGGCATCCAGTTCGACTGGGTGGTGGAGGAGGGCTTCGCCGAGATTCCGGCCTGGCACCCGGCCGTGGCCCAGGTGATCCCGGTGGCCATCCGCCGCTGGCGCAAGCACCTGCTGCAGACCTGGAAGAGCGGCGAATGGCGGCGCTTCAAGCAGCGCCTGGGCGAGGTCGACTACGACCTGGTGATCGACGCCCAGGGCCTGTTCAAGAGCGCCGTGCTGACCCGCTACGCCAAGGCGCCGGTGGCCGGCCTGGACCGCGACTCGGCGCGCGAGCCGATCGCCTGCCGCTTCTACGACCGCCTGTACCCGGTGCCCAGGGAGCAGCACGCCCTGGAACGCACCCGCCAGCTGTTCGCCCAGGCGCTCGGCTACGAACTGCCGCAACAGATCGGCGACTACGGCCTGGACCGCGCGGCCATGGCGGATGCCTCGGCGCAGCCCTACCTGCTTTTCCTGCACGGCACCACCTGGGCCAGCAAGCACTGGCCGGAGGCCGACTGGCGCGCGCTGGCCGAGCGCATGGCCGGACAGGGCTGGGCGATCCGCCTGCCCTGGGGCAACGAGGCGGAGCGCGAGCGCGCCCAGCGCATCGTCGCCGGCATCGACAACGCCGCCGTGCTGCCGAAACTGAACCTGGCCGGCGTGGCCAAGGTGATCGCCGGCGCCACCGCCTGCGTCGCCGTGGACACCGGCCTCGGCCACCTGGCCGCGGCACTCGACGTGCCGACCATCTCCCTCTACGGGCCGACCCTGCCGGGCAAGGTCGGCGCCTACGGCCGCGGCCAGGTGCACCTGTGCGCCAGCGGCCCGGAGGCAGGCAAGGGCGACCGCCGCAAACCCTGCTTCGACGGCCTCGACGCCCGGCGCGTGGGCGACGAGCTGAACGCCTTGCTGCTGGCGCAGCAGGAGGCCGTCTGATGCAGCTGGCCTTCGTGCTGTACAAGTACTTCCCGTTCGGCGGCCTGCAGCGCGACTTCATGCGCATCGCCCAGGAGTGCCAGGCGCGCGGCCACGCCATCCGCGTCTACACGCCGATCTGGGAGGGCGAGGTGCCGCCCGGCTTCGACGTGCGGGTGGCGCCGATCAAGGCGTTCTTCAACCACCACCGCAACGAGAAGTTCAGCGCCTGGCTGGCCGCTGACCTGGCGCGCGACCCGGTGGACCGGGTGGTGGGCTTCAACAAGATGCCGGGGCTGGACGTGTACTACGCCGCCGACGGCTGCTACGAGGACAAGGCGCAGACCCTGCGCGCGCCGATCTACAAGCGCTGGGGCCGCTACAAGCACTTCGCCGACTACGAGCGGGCGGTGTTCGCCCCCGGGTCGAAGACCGAGATTCTGATGATCTCCGAGGTGCAGCAGCCATTGTTCGTCAAGCACTACGCCACGCCGGCCGGGCGTTTCCACCTGCTGCCGCCGGGCATCGCCCAGGACCGCCGCGCGCCGGCCAATGCCGCCGAGATTCGCGCCGAATTCCGCCGCGAGTTCAAGCTGGCGGACGACGACCTGCTGCTGGTGCAGATCGGCTCCGGCTTCAAGACCAAGGGCCTGGACCGCAGCCTCAAGGCTCTGGCCGCGCTGCCCCGCGAGCTGAAGAAGCGCACCCGCCTGATCGCCATCGGCCAGGACGATCCCAAGCCTTTCCTGCTGCAGGTCAAGGCGCTTGGCCTGTCGGATCAGGTGCAGATTCTCAAGGGCCGCAGCGACATCCCGCGCTTCCTGCTCGGCGCCGACCTGCTGATCCACCCGGCCTACAACGAGAACACCGGCACCGTGCTTCTGGAGGCGGTGGTCTCGGGGCTGCCGGTGCTGGTCAGCGAGGTATGCGGCTACGCCCACTACATTGCCGAGGCCGAGGCTGGGCGCGTGGTGCCGGCACCGTTCGCGCAGGGCGATCTCAATCGCATGCTCGCCGAGATGCTCAGCGACGACGTGGCGCGCGCGAAATGGGGCGCCAACGGCCTGGCCTTCGCCGACTCGGCAGACCTGTATTCCATGCCGCAGCGCGCGGCCGACGTGATCCTGGCGGAGCGCGCATGAAGAGATGGCCTCGCGCAACGACTCCGTTCACCTTCCTGAGGGGGATTCGAGGGCTGCCTGAAAGTGTCGCTTTCATTCATGAGCCTTCATACGGCCTCCATGTAGGGTGCGCCGTGCGCACCGGCCTCCGCAGCACCGGTGCGCATGGCGCACCCTACGAAGGGGCCTGGTCTGTAGCCCGGATGGAATCCGGGAGTCAGGGGCAAAACCGCACGGCGGAGGTCCCATGCGCCTGATCCTCGCCGAACCGTTCAAGTCGCTGTGGGCGGGCAAAGATCCCTTTGTCGAGGTCGAGCGCCTGCAGGGCCAGGTCTACCGCGAGCTGGAGGGCCGTCGCACCCTGCGCACCGAGGTCGCCGGAAGCGGCTACTTCGTCAAGATCCACCGCGGCATCGGCTGGGGCGAGATCGTCAAGAACCTGCTCACCGCCAAGCTGCCGGTGCTCGGCGCCGGCCAGGAATGGTCGGCCATCAAGCGCCTGACCGAGGCCGGCGTGCCGACCATGACCGCCGTCGCCTACGGCGAGCGCGGCGCCAATCCGGCGGCGCAGCATTCCTTCATCGTCACCGAGGAACTGGCGCCGACCACCGACCTGGAGCAGCTGACCCTGGACTGGGCCCGGCAGCCGCCGCAGCCGCGCCTCAAGCGCGCGCTGATCGCCGAGGTGGCGAGGATGACCGGCACCATGCACCGCGCCGGGGTCAACCACCGCGACTGCTACATCTGCCACTTCCTGCTGCACACCGACAAGCCGGTGACCGCCGACGACTTCCGCCTCTCGCTGATCGACCTGCACCGCGCCCAGGTGCGCGCCGCCACACCGACCCGCTGGCGCGACAAGGACCTGGCCGCGCTGTACTTCTCGGTGCTGGACATCGGCCTGACCCGCCGCGACCGGCTGCGCTTCCTGCGCGTCTACTTCCGGCGCCCCCTGCGCGACATCCTGCGCGACGAGGCACGCCTGCTGGCCTGGCTGGAGCGCAAGGCGGACAAGCTCTACGCGCGCAAGCAGCGCTACGGGGACGCGCTCTGATGGCGGGATGGACCCTCGACCCGGGCTACGCCCACCTGGCCGACGACTTCGGCGACCTGCAGCGGGTGTTCGCCCTGGAGGGCCGGCCCCTGACCCGTGATCCGCTGTCCGAGGTGATCGTCATCGAGCGCGATGGCGTGCGCTACTACGTCAAGCGCTACTGGGGCGCCGGCAAGGGGCTGCGTCGCTACATCGGCCGGCCGCGGGTCAAGGCCGAGTGGCAGAACCTCAAGCATTTCGCCAAGTGGGGCATCCCCACCGCGCCGATCGTCGCCTTCGGCCTGGAGCGCAAGGGCGGTGCCTTCGTGCGCGGCGCGCTGATCACCCGCGAGCTGGAAAACACCCACGACCTGGCGGCGCTGGCCAATCGGGGCGACGCGCGCCTGCGCGACCCGGCCTGGGTGGGCGGGGTCAGTCGCCAGCTGGCCGGTGCGACCCGCACCCTGCACGACCACCACTTCGCCCACAACGACCTGAAGTGGCGCAACCTGCTGGTCAACGACCGCGCCGAGCTGTTCCTGATCGACTGCCCGACCGGCGCCTTCTGGTGGGGGCCGCTGCTGCGCTACCGCATCGTCAAGGACCTGGCCTGCCTGGACAAGGTGGCCAGCAAGGTGCTGTCGCGCAGCCAGCGCCTGCGCTTCTACCTGCAGTACCGCGGCCGCGAGCACCTGAGCGCCGGCGACAAGCGCCGGGTGCGGCAGATCCTGAAATTCTTCGAGGGTAGGGAATGAGCGATTTCATCGCCGCCGAGGATCGCGCCATCCTCGAACGCCACGGACTGGCCGACTACGACGCGCTGTGGGAGCTCAGGCTGGAGGCGGTGGACGAACCCAACACCGAGCGCGGCGGCTGGAGCAGCGTCTACCGCCTGGACCTGGGCGACGCCGCCTACTACCTCAAGCGGCAGAGCAACCACCTGACCCGCAGCCTGCTGCATCCGCTTGGCGAGCCGACCTTCGCCCGCGAGTTCCGCAACATCCGCCGCTACGCCGAGCGGGGCATTCCCGCCCTGCAGGCCGCCTTCTTCGCCGAACGCCGGGTGCCCGGCGAGCGCCGCGCCATCCTGCTGACCCGCGCGCTGGACGGCTGGCAGGACCTGGACCACTGGCTGCGCCAGTGGGGCTCTCTGGAGGCAGCGCGTCGCGGCGCCATCCTGCGCGCCTGCGGCGAGCTGGCGCGGCGCCTGCACGACGCCGGGCAGGTGCATGGCTGCTTCTACCCCAAGCACATCTTCCTGCGCGAGGCCGGCGACGGCTTCGAGGCGCAACTGATCGACTTGGAGAAGACCCGCCCACTGCTGCTGGGCGAGCGCGACCGGATCAGGGACCTGGAACCGCTGCTGCGCCGCACCGGCGCCTGGAGCGAGGCCGAGGTGCGCCAGCTGCTGGTCGCCTACCTGGGCGAGGGCGCGGCGGTCGAGCGCTGGAGCCGGCGCCTGGGGGCTCGCCGCCGACACAAGGAGTCGCGCTGATGCGCCTGGACGAACTGCAGCAGGCCGGTCGCGCACCGGCCCTGCCGCTCTCGCTGGAGCTGGATGGCGAACCGTTGGTGATGGAGCGCCTGCTGCGGGTGCTGCCGGGGCAGCGCTATGTCGGCCTGGCGCGCTGGCGCGGCCGCGCGGTGCTGGCCAAGCTGCTGGTCGGCGGCAAGGCCGAGCGGCATTTCCAGCGCGAACTGGCCGGCGCGCGCCTGCTCGCCGAGCAGAGCCTGACCACGCCGGCGTTGCTGGCCGAAGGTTTCGCGGCCGGGCAGGGCGGCTGGCTGCTGTTCGACTATCTGGAGGGCGCCGATAGCCTGTGGGACGCCTGGCGTGCCGTGGAGCGCGAGCCGCTGCTGTCCGCCGCCCAGCAGGCGGTGTTGGGCGAGGCCCTGGACGCCATCGGCCGGCTGCACGCCCGGGGCCTGTGGCAGGCCGACCTGCACCTGGACAACCTGCTGCGCCACGATGGCTGTCTGCACGTGATCGACGGCGGCGGCGTGCAGGTCGAGACGGCCGGCCAGCCGCTGTCGCGCCCGCGGGTGCTGGAAAACCTCGGGGTGTTCTTCGCCCAGCTGCCGGCCGAACTGGAGCCCTTCACCGAAGAGCTGCTGGTGCACTACCTGCTGGCCAACGCCGAGCACGCCCTGCCGCTGGAGGCGCTGCTCGAGGAAGTGGCGAAGGTGCGCCGCTGGCGCCTGGGCGACTACCTGAAGAAGGCCGGTCGGGATTGCAGCCTGTTCGCCGCCCGGATCGGCGCCTTCGGTCTGCGCGTGGTGCGCCGCGGGCAGGAAGCCGAACTGGCGCCGCTGCTGACGGAGCTCGACTCGCGCATCGACGCCGGCCACCTCTACAAGACCGGCGGCGCGGCCACGGTCTCGCGCATCGAGCTGAACGGCCGGCCGCTGGTGGTCAAACGCTACAACATCAAGCACTGGCTGCACTGGCTCAAGCGCTTCTGGCGCCCCAGCCGGGCCTGGCACAGCTGGATCGAGGGTCATCGCCTGGAACTGCTGGGCATCGCCACGCCGCGCCCGCTGGCGGTGATCGAGTGCCGCTGGTGCTGGCTGCGCGGGCGGGCCTACCTGGTCACCGAGCACTGCGCCGGCGAGGACCTGATCGCGCGCTTCGCCCCGCATGTCGGCGGCACCCCGCCGGAAGCGGAGCTGGAGGCCCTGGACCGGCTGTTCGCCGCGTTGATCCGCGAGCGCATCAGCCATGGCGACTTCAAGGGCCACAACCTGTTCTGGGACGACGGCCGCTGGAGCCTGATCGACCTGGACGCCATGCGCCAGCACCGTGGCCAGGACGGCTTCACCCGCGCCTACGCCCGCGACCGGGCGCGCTTCCTGCGTAACTGGGCGCCCGACACACCCCTGCACACCCTGCTCGACCGGCGTCTGCCGCGACTCTAGCGGTCGGCGCCGGGCGGAATACCCTCGGCCAGGTGCAGCCGCTATAATCCCCCGCTTTGCTTGGGCGAGCCCGTGCTCGCCTTCCACCCTTTCTCCGCGGCGGTTCGCCCGCCCGCAGCTGCAAGAGGCTTTCCCGTGGCACTGACCATTCTCGGCCTGTCCGGCGCGCTCAGCCATGACCCGTCCGCCGCCCTGTACATCGACGGCAAGTTGATCGCGGCGGTCGAGGAAGAGCGCTTCGTGCGCGACAAGCATGCGAAGAACCGCATGCCCTACGAGTCCGCCAAGTTCTGCCTGGAACAGGCCGGGATCAAGCCGTCCGACGTCGACGTGGTGGCGATTCCCTTCGCCCCCATCAGCCTGTTCGGCAAGGCCCGCTGGCACTACGCCAAGCGCTACTGGTACGCCCCGGACCGCTCGCTCGACGCGATCCTGATGGGCAACCGCCGCTACAAGCGCTACCACAAGAAGATCCAGTGGTGCCTGGAGCAGCTGGGCTTCGACCTGAAGAAGGTCAGGATCGAACCGGTCGAGCACCACCTGGCCCACGCCTCCAGCGCCTACCACTGCTCGGGCTTCAAGGAGAAGACCGCGATCCTCGGCATCGACGGCAAGGGCGAGTACGCCACCACCTTCTTCGGCTGGGGCGAGAACGGCAGGATCCACAAGATCAAGGAGTTCTACGATCCGGACTCCCTCGGCGGCCTGTACGGTGCGATCACCGAATTCCTCGGCTTCGAGATGCTCGACGGCGAGTTCAAGGTCATGGGCATGGCGCCCTACGGCGACGCGGCCAAGTACGATTTCTCGCGCCTGGCCAAGTTCGAGAACGGCGAGCTGATCATCAACACCGACTACGCCAACGTCATCGGCTTCCGTCGCTACAAGGAAAACGGTAAGGGCTACTACTTCTCGCCCAAGCTGATCGAGTGGCTGGGGCCGAAGCGCCAGGGCGACATCGCCGACGACCCGTACATCCACTACGCCGCCAGCATGCAGGCGCTGTTCGAGAAGCTGGCGCTGGAGATGATGGAGTACTACCTCGGCGACATCCTCAAGGAAACCGGCAAGATCGCCTTCGCCGGCGGCTGTGCGCTGAACGTCAAGCTGAACCAGAAGATCATCGCCCGCGACGACGTGAAGGAGCTGTTCGTGCAGCCGGCTTCCGGTGACGCCGGCACCTCGGTCGGCGCCGCCGCCTACGTCTCGCACCAGCGCGGCGTGCCGGTGGAGAAGATGGAGCACGTCTACCTCGGCCCGTCCTACTCCAACGAGGACGTGATCGCCGCCTGCGCCCGCCACCCGAGCAAGCCGGTGTTCAAGCGCATCGAGAACACTCCACAGCGCATCGCCAGGATCATGGTCGACGCGAATCCCGTGGCCTGGTTCCAGGGCCGCATGGAGTTCGGCCCGCGCGCCCTTGGCGGTCGTTCGATCATCGGTTGCCCGAGCGTGCCGGGCGTGGCCGACCGCATCAACGAGCAGATCAAGTTCCGCGAGCGCTGGAGACCCTTCTGCCCGTCGATGCTCGACACCGTGGCGCCGCAGATGCTCAAGGTCGACCATCCGAGCCCGTTCATGACCTTCACCTTCGAGGTCAACGACGAGTGGAAGAACCGCGTCGGCGAAGTGGTGCACGAGGACGGCACCTCGCGCGCCCAGGTGCTGGAGCGCCGCTTCAACCCGCGCTGGTACGACCTGATGGTCGAGCTGGAGAAGCTGACCGGCAACGGCGTGTCGCTGAACACCTCGCTCAACCGCCGCGGCGAGCCGATGATCTGCTCGCCGACCGACGCGCTGAACATGTTCTATGGCTCTGACCTGCAGTACCTGATCATGGAAGACATCCTCGTGGTCAAGGACGGCAAGGACTGGTATGACAGCATCTGAGATCACGCGCGTCGTAGGGTGCGCCATGCGCACCTGGATGATGGGAGGCTCGGCATGGGGTGTGCCCTGCCTTGACGCGGAGCTTGCCTGTGGCCAATGAGCAGCCTGAGGTCCGCGGCCAGCCCGAGATGTGGATATTGCAGTTCTGCCACGGCTACGACGGCCCCTTCCTCGACTGCGCGCGGCAGTACGCCGCGCTGTTCGCCGGCACCCCGTACAAGGTCTGCACCGTCTACCTGACCGGCGCGCCGAGCGCCGAGGTCGAGCAGGGCTCGGCTTCCGACGAGGTGATCTTTCTCGACTACTCCAGCCGCCAGGTGCGCGGCCTGAAACTGGCCGCCATCCGCGACTTCCGGCGTATCGCCGCGTCGCGCGACTTCGCCCTGTGCATCGCCCACCGCTTCAAGCCGATCTACATCGCCCTGCTCGGCAGCGCCCTGCCGGTGATCGGCGTGCACCATGCCTTCGGCGACTACCAGCGGCGCTCGCGCCGGTTGTTCGCCAATACCTTCCGCAAGCGCCTGGCGCTGCTCGGCGTCTCCGACGCGGTGCGCGACGACATGCGCGCCTGCCTGCCGGGCTGGCCCGCCGAGCGCATCGAGACGCTGTACAACCGCATCGACGTGGCCGCGCTGCGCGCCGAGCAGGTCTCCCGCGAGGCCGCACGCGAGTACCTCGGCCTGCCGCGGGACGCCTGGGTGGTCGGTAACGTCGGTCGCCTGCACCCGGACAAGGACCAGGCCACCCTGATCCGCGGCTTCGCCCAGGCGCTGCCGCAGTTGCCGGCCGGCAGCCTGCTGGCGATCATGGGCAGCGGCCGACTGGAAGGCTCGCTCAAGGCGCTGGCCTCCGAATTCGGGGTGAGCGAATCGGTGCGCTTCCTTGGCCAGGTGCCCCAGGGGCGCCGCTACTTCCGAGCCTTCGATGTCTTCGCCCTCAGCTCCGACCACGAGCCCTTCGGCATGGTGCTGCTGGAGGCGATGGCGGCTGATGTGCCGGTGATCGGCACCGACTGCGGCGGCGGCCGCGAGGTCGTGCAGGGCGTCGGCGAGCTTTTCCCGCTCGGGGCGGCGGATGAGCTTGCGGCGGCGCTGCGACGCCAGGCGAAGGGCGGCGACCTGCAGTCGCTGCGCCAGCGCATGCAGGCGCGCCTGGAGCAGCGCTTCTCCGACCAGGCGGTGCGCCACCGCTTCTGGTCACTCCCCATGTGCGCCGCGCTGCGCTGAGGCCGACATGACGCCGGAATCCGCCAGCAACCCCTGGGCCGCCAAGGCCCGCGCCCTGGACCGCTATCGCTGGCTGCTGCTGCGCGAGCGCCACGGCCTGGTCGGCAGCGCCCTGCGCTTCGCCCGCGAGGCGATCGGCGACTGGTGGTTCGGCGTGCGCGCCCAGCGGCGCCTGGCTGCGACCATCGCGGCCGAACCCTGCGACTTCCTGCTGCTGCAGTCGGCGCCGAAGGTGATCAAGTTCCAGCGCAAGAAGCTGCTGATGGAAGGCTTGCGCGATCGCGGCCACAGGCTGGTGGAAACCGCGCTGCAGGCGCCGAAGACGATCCTGCGCCAGCGCCTGCTCGCCCGCCCGCCGCACCCGGTGCCGACCCGCTACTTCGGCCTGGCCGCCCATGCCGAGTGGCTGGCGGCGCACCACCAGCCGCGCATCCTGCTCAACGACCGCAACGGCAGCCTGTACGCCCCCTTCCTGCGCATGGCGCTGAACGCCCGCAGCGCCCTGCTGGTGCACCTGGCCCACGCCACCACGGTGGAAGGCTCGCGCCGGCTGGGCATGAACGACTACGACTACTACTTCCTGTTCGGCCAGAGTTCTCTGGAGGCGCTGCAGGCGCGCGAGCTGCGCTTCGGCGAGTCGACGGCGGCGCTGGTCGGCTCGCACATGATCGACGCCAGCTACGACATGCCACCGCCGGCGCCGGAGGCCCGCACCCTGCTGATCCTCGGCGTCGGGCCGGACAAGGAGAAGGAACGCGAATACCAACAGACCTATGCTCTGCTGGCGACCTGGGCGAGGCGCCATCCCGAGTACCGGGTGCTGGTCAAGCGCCACCCGCGCAGCCAGGCGCCGTTCTGGCGGGATGCCGCAGGCGGCAGCGCCAACATCGAGGTGCTGCCGGCCGAGTGCACGCTGGCGAGCGCCCTGGCTCGGGCGTCGGTGGTGGTGAACATTCTCTCGAATGCGGTGATCGAGGCGGCCCTGGCGGCGCGTCCGGTGCTGTGCGTGGATATCGGAGGTCAGGAGGACATTTTCCAGCAGCGACGCTTCTACGGCGCGACGATCACGACGGAAGCCGAATTCGAGCAGCGTCTGCTCGACATCGAGGCGGACTTCGCTCAGGCTCTGGCCCGTTCGCATGCCTTTGCCGAGTTCCATCTGGCATGGGGGGTGGGCGGTCTGCAGAACACCCTGGCATCCTTGGAGTCTTTGCTTGCGCACGCCAGGCTTCCGGACGGCGTCCAGTGTTCTACCCTGACCGCCACTTCACAGACATTCTAGGAGCGGACCTTGGCTCGACCGTCAGCGACGTGGCCCTTTTTCGACCATGTCTGCGTGATCAATCTGGATTCGCGACCCGATCGCTGGGTCGCCATGCAGGCGCAGTTCGAGCGTTTGGGTGTGGTCGGGGATATCCACCGCTTCGCCGCCGTCCGTCCTCCGGCGGACATCGTCGAAGAACCATGTCTGGCGCCGCTGCGCCGCTTTCTGCTGGCCGTCGACGGCGACAGCGAACATCTTCCCGCCAAGCTGCGCTCGACCTGGGGCTGCGCGCAGAGCCATCTGGCGGTGATCCGTCTGGCCCAGTCCTCCGGCTGGCCGCATGTCCTGGTGCTCGAGGACGACTGCGAGCTGGAGCCTTACAGCCTGTCTGTGCTGCAGCGCGCGTCAAGCCAGCTGCAGGGGCAGCAGTGGGGCATGATCTACCTGGGCGGCACCTACAAGAAGGGCGGGCGTCTGCGGCGCTTTTCGGCGAATCTGGACGATGCCGAGCGCATCCGTCTGGCCCATGCCTACGTGGTGCACGAGAGTCTGTATGGCCGCATCCTGGCCGAAGCGGAAGGTTCCGGCCTGCCCATCGACTGGTACTACTCGGAAAGGCTGCAGCCCCACGCCAGAAGTTTTCTCGTGCGCCCCATGGTCGCCTATCAGCGACTGCTGGACATGAGCGATATCGAGGCGGTGGTGCGCAAGTCCGAACTCAAGACCCGGAAGGCCCTGCGGCGCCTCTGGAGCCGTATTCGCTATTCGGTGCTCTGAAGGGGGCTGCTGTTGTCGTTCGCGTCTAACTGGAACACCTTACTCCCGCGCTGGCTGGCTTTTGGCCTGGCCTGGTGGCTCGCCGGCATGCTGGTGCTGCCGACCAGCAAGCTCTACCAGCAGGGCCTGATCCTGCTGTTCTGGCTGCCGGGGTTGCTGGCCTTGCTGACCAGCGCCCAGGTCCGTCGCGGCTGGTGGCAGCCGGCGAGCCTGTTGCTGGGGCTCTTCGCCCTGTGGTCGGCGGCCTCCCTGCTGTGGAGCGAGACGCCGGCGGACCCGGGGGAACTGAAGATATTCCTGTACGTGGCGCTCGCCACCAACGCGGTGCTGGCGCTGGCCTGCCTGGACCCCGAGCGGTTGTGGCGCAGCCTGGCGATGCTGGGCCTGCTGGTCGGGCTGCTGGCCTGGCTCAGCCTGCAGAATCTCTACGGGCTGGAGCTGCAGCCGTGGACGGCGCGCGCGGTCGGGACGGGGCTGGTCAACCATCCCATCCTGGCCGGACAGCTGTTCGGCATCATGGGCATTCTGCTGCTGTGTCTGCGCCAGTATCTGCCGTCCTGGCTGAAGGGCGTTCCCTGGTACGTCAGCCTGGCGGGATACCTGGCCTTCCTGCTGATGACCCAGTCCAGGGGACCCTGGATCGCGGTCTGCGCGACGATCCTGCTGGCGCCCTTCTGGGAGCGTGGCTTCCGGCCGCTGGCGCTGGCCGGCGCCACCTGCCTGACGCTGCTGGTGGTGGCCTGGTTCTGGCCGGACCTGTTGCTGCAACGCGGCTTTTCCTACCGGCCGGACCTGATCGAGCAGGCGCTGCTGAAGATCCAGGAGCACCCGTGGCTCGGCATAGGCTTCGCCTCGCCCTACCTGCTGCCGGTTCCGGCCCAGGGCGTCTCCTACGAGCACGCCCACAACCTCTACCTGCACATCGCGGTGCTGCTCGGCATGGTCGGGTTGGCCGGCTGGCTCCTGCTGTACGGCTGGGCGGCGCTGTGGGCCTGGCGGCTGCGCGACTCCGTGCAGGGGCGCCTGTGCCTATCATTGCTGTGCTTCGCCGGGATCGCGCTGTTCACGGACGGTGTCGGACCCTGGGTGAAGCCCCGCGAGGAGTGGTTCTGCCTCTGGTTGCCGCTGTTCCTGTGCATGGCCGGGGCGGCCCTGCGGAACAGGGCCTGTATTCGAGAACGTGAGATTGCGTAGACATGGACGACAACAAGGCGATTGCCGAGCGCCTGCGCGCCTGCTGGGATGACGGCACACCCTTCGAGGCCTGCCGCGGCGCCTATTCCGGAACCCTGATCGCCTTGGCCTCCGGGCCCTCGGCCGCGGATTTCCCCCTGGAGCGCTACCGGCACGTGCCGATGATCGCCATGAACGGCTCGATCGTGCGTTTCGCGGACACCGGCGTCAGCCCGCTGTTCTACCTCTGCGACGACCGCGGCTTCGTCCGCGATCGCCTGCCGCTGGTGCGTCAGGGCATCGCGCTGGCGCGCCACTCGGCGCTGGGCGTCGGCGCGCTGGAGGCTCTGCTGGAGCGGGTTCCCGATGCCATCGACGGTCGCTCGATCTACCTGATGCTGCGCAGCAACCGACCGCTGGATGGCGAGGAGCTGTCGGATCGCCGCTACGCCTGGCGCGTGCGCAACTGCCCGGACACGGAGTGCCGCTTCTCCCTCTGGCGGCAGAAGCCCAACCGCATCGGCTTCAGCCGGAACATGGTCAAGGGCTACTTCGGTGGGCGCACCATTCCCTATGCGGCCATGCAGCTGGCCTATCACCTGGGCTTTCGCAACGTGGTGCTGGTCGGCGCGGACATGGGCGCCCAGCCGGGGCGCTTCTACGAGCAGGGGGAGGCGGCGTTGCCGAGCCGCCTCGACGAGGACTACGACGACTACATCCTGCCGAGTTTCGAGCTGGTGGCGGAGCGCGTCGTCGGGCCGCATTTCCGCGTGTTCGGCCTGTCCCAGGCCAGCCGCCTGCCGGAGCGCCTGGTCCCACGCCTGACGCTCGATCAGCTGGACGCGCTTCTGGCCACTTCGTAGTGCTGCATCAGCTCTTCCCAGGGGAAGGCCTGCACCTGGCGGCGCTCCAGGTAGCGCTGCAGGTGGCGGAAGTTGCGACGGACCAGTAGACGCCCCAGCGGGCGATTCTTGAAGCGCAGGTCGAGGAAGTCGATCAGGCCGAAGTCGCCGTCGGGCGTCAGCAGGATGTTGCCGAGGTGCAGTGAGCGGAAGTAGATGCCCAGGCGATGCAGCTTGAGGATGTAGGCCGCCAGTTGCGGGAGCAGGCCGTCGAACTCCTTCCGCGAATTGTGAAACAGGCTGTCCAGCGATTGCCCCGCCAGCGGCTGATACAGGCAGGCGCTGACCGCCTTGTCGCGCTCCAGCCAGCAGCATTCGCGGATCGCGGGGGTGCGGATGCCGTGGGCCTGCAGGCGCGATGCGCGCTCGGCGAAGCGCCTTGCATCGGGACGGATGCGGGCCAGCAGCGGATTGCGGCGGCTGCGGAAGATCTTCAGCAGCGTGCCGCTGGGCAGACGGACCACCTTGGGGCCGTGGCTGTCTTTTTCCAGCAGTTCGCCCTGGCTCAGCCAATCTTGCAATTCGTTCGCTGTTACAATCCGCATCTTGTCTCTCTAAGCCAGTCGCACGAGGCGCGCCGAATGGCCAATTCTAACCAGCAATCCAGCCTTAGGGTTTATCTGCGATTGCTGAAATACGTGGTGCCCTACTGGGGGCTGTTCGTCATCAGCATCCTGGGCTTTCTGATCTTCGCCTCGACCCAGCCGATGCTGGGCTACATGCTCAAATTCTTCGTTGACGGACTCAGCAATCCTGACGCCGGCTTCTTCTCCGAGGTCCCCTATCTGCAGGACTACCACTGGCTGTCGGACCTCAAGCTGCTGCAGGCCGTGCCGCTGATGATCGTGCTCATCGCCCTGTGGCAGGGCATCGGCTCCTATCTGGGCAACTACTTCTTGGCCAAGGTCTCCATGGGGCTGGTGCAGGACCTGCGTGTCGCCCTGTTCAACAACCTGCTGACCCTGCCCAACCGCTACTTCGACAACCACAATTCCGGGCACTTGATCTCGCGCATCACCTACAACGTGACCATGGTCACCGGCGCCGCCACCGACGCCATCAAGGTAGTGGTGCGCGAAGGCATGACCGTGCTGTTCCTGTTCGCCAGCCTGCTGGTGATGAACTGGAAGCTGACCCTGGTCATGGTCGCCATCCTGCCGATCATCGGTGTGATGGTCGGCAGCGCCAGCCGCAAGTTCCGCAAGCAGAGCAAGAAGATCCAGGTGGCCATGGGCGACGTGACCCACGTGGCCTCCGAGACCATCCAGGGCTACCGGGTGGTGCGCAGCTTCGGCGGCGAGAGCTACGAGCAGACGCGCTTCCAGCTCGCCAGCGAGGCGAACAAGGAAAAGCAGCTGCGTATGGTCAAGACCAACGCCATCTACACCCCCAGCCTGCAGCTGGTGATCTACAGCGCCATGGCACTGCTGATGTTCCTGGTGCTGCTGCTGCGCGGCGACGCCACCACCGGCGACCTGGTGGCCTACATCACCCTGGCCGGCCTGCTGCCCAAGCCGATCCGCCAGTTGTCCGAGGTCAGCTCGACCATCCAGAAGGGCGTCGCCGGCGCCGAGAGCATCTTCGAGCAGCTGGACGAGCAGCCCGAGGTGGACAGCGGCCTGCGCGAGCGCGAACGCATCAGCGGCCAGCTCGAAGTGCGCAACCTGACCTTCCAGTACCCGGGCGCGGAAAAGCCGGTGCTGCGCGACATCTCCTTCGTCGCCGAGCCGGGGCAGATGATCGCCCTGGTGGGCCGCTCCGGCAGCGGCAAGTCGACCCTGGCCAGCCTGATCCCACGCTTCTACCAGCATGAGCAGGGCCGCATTCTGCTCGACGGGCTGGACATCGAGGAATACACGCTGCGCAACCTGCGCAAGCACATCGCCCTGGTGACCCAGCATGTCACTCTGTTCAACGACAGCGTGACCAGCAACATCGCCTATGGCGACCTGGCCGGCGCACCCATGGAGCAGGTGCGCCAGGCGGCCGAGGCGGCCTATGCCTCCGAGTTCATCGACAAGCTGCCGCAGGGCTTCGACACCCTGGTTGGCGAGAACGGCGTGCTGCTCTCCGGCGGCCAGCGCCAGCGCCTGGCCATCGCCCGGGCACTGCTGAAGAACGCGCCGCTGCTGATTCTCGACGAGGCCACCTCGGCCCTGGATACCGAATCCGAGCGTCACATCCAGGCGGCCCTGGACGAGGTGATGAAGGGCCGCACCACCCTGGTGATCGCCCACCGTCTGACCACCATCGAGAAGGCGGACCTGATCCTGGTGATGGACCAGGGCGAGATCGTCGAGCGCGGCAGCCATGCCGAGCTGCTGGCGCAGAACGGCTACTACGCCCGCCTGCATGCCAAGCAGTTCGAGGAGGGCGGCAGCGAGCAGCCGCTGGAGCTGGACGCCTGATGCTGGAGTTCCTGCGCGGTTATCGCGAGCGAGGCTGGAGGCAGATCGATGCCGCGACCTATGCCTCCGTCTGGCAGCGCTTCGGTGGTAGCGTCGCGACCCATCCCCAGGTCGTCGAGCGCCTCGCCGGCCTGGCCGGAATCCCGGTGCGCTACCTCGGCTGGGAGCGCGGCGGCGAGCTGCAGGCGGCCGTTCCCACCTGGGGCCGCCACCTGGCGCTGTCCAAGGATGTGCTGAAGAAGCACGGCAAGCGCGGCCTGTTCGACCTGGGCAACGCGGAGATCATCCTGCCCGCCGCAGACGGCGCCGGCGCTGTGCTGCGCCACCGCGCGCGCTATGTCTCCCAGCTCAACGCCGGGGCCGTGCTCGGCCTGTGCGAGCAGCCGGAGGGCCTGGCCCTGGCCCGCGAGCCGGAGGAGTACGGCAAGAAGTTCCGCTACAACCAGCGTCGCGAGCAGCGCCTGCTGGAGGAGTCGGGCGGCGTCATCAGACCGATGCTGGAGCTTTCCGCCGAGGAGCAGGCGCGCATCTACACTGACCTGTTCCTGCGTCGCTGGGGCTTCGAGGCCACCGGCAAGGACCGTCTGGTCGAGGTGTTCACTCTGCTGCGTGAATTCATGACGGGCTCGCTGGTCTACCTCAACGATGCGCCGGTGGCGATTCAGGTGCTATACCGGGTCGAGGCGCCGCGCTGGGTCAGCCTGGAATACATCAACGGCGGCGTCGATCCGCAGCAGCGCGAATTCAGCCCCGGCAGCGTGCTCAGCTACGTCAACACGCAGAACGCCTGGGCCGAGGCGCGGGCCGTCGGCAAGCCGCTGCGCTACTCCTTCGGCCGCGCCGACCGCGAGTACAAGGACCGCTGGTGCCACCGGGTGCCGGCCTATCAGGTGTAGCGGTCCGCCGCGCACGGGGATAGCAACGGGTGACGAGATCATGACCGGTCGCAAGCAGCAACTGCTCAAACGCCATCGCCGCAACAAGCGCATCGCCATGCTGGTGGCGATGCTGGTGATGGTGGCGCTCGGCGTGTTCGTCGCCTGGTGGTGGGTGCCGCTGCTGCTGGTGGCGGCCTGGATCGCCCACGAGGCCTGGTTCGCCGATCACCTGTTCTACTCGCCGGAAGACGACTACCACTACGACTTCCCGGCCGGCACGCCCTGCCTGTTGGCCCGGGTCGCGGACGGCCAGCTGCGGGTCGACGGCGACCTGGGCGATGCCGAGACCCTGGTGCTGGAGCTGGAGGTGACCGCCACCTGGCTGGGGCGCTTCCTCGACCCCCGCGTGCTGCTGGGCGACGACCGCCAGGACCTGGAGCGGCGGGTCGACGGCCTGCGCTACTTCAACCTGTCCGGCCAGGGCGACGCGCTGCGCGCCGGCACCCTGCGCCTGCGCGGGCGCTGCTGCCGGCTGGGCCGGGAAGGGCGCCTGTTCGCCATGAGCAACCCGGACTACGCCGAGCGCCGGGTGATGGTCATCGCCCCCCACGCCGACGACGCCGAGCTGGCGGCATTCGGCCTGTACAGCCGCTGCGCCCAGGCCAGCATCGTTACCTTGACCCAGGGCGAGGTCGAGGCCGAGCGCTATCGCCGCCTCGGCCTGTCGGCGCAGAGCGCCGCCGTGCTCAAGGGCCGGCTGCGCGCCTGGGACAGCCTGGCCGTGCCGCTCTGGGGCGGCGTACCGCAGGGCCGCTGCGTGCAGCTCGGCTATTACTGCCTGCAGCTGCCGACCATGGCCGAGCAGCCGGAGTTGCCCGTGCCGTCTCGCGAGTCGGGGGAATCGGACATCCGCAGCGTGCGCCGGCACAACCCGCTGCAGCTGCCGGGCGATGCCGACGGCGCGCCGACCTGGAACAACCTGGTCGCCGACCTGGCCGCGCTGCTCGAACGCTTCCGCCCGGAGGTGGTGGTCACCCCGCATCCGGAGCTGGACCCGCACAGCGACCACGTCGCGTCGACCCGCGCCGTGCTGGAGGCGGTCCAGGCCAGCGCCTGGCAGCCGCAGACCCTGCTGCTCTATGCCAACCACCTGCACGACAACGACCGCTGGCCGATGGGGCCGGCGAACCATGGCATCGCCCTGCCGCCGGCGATCGTCGCGCTGCCGGCCGATGCCCTGTGGAGCCCGACCCTGTCCGCCGAGACCCAGCTCGACAAGGCCATGGCCCTGGCCATGCAGCACGACCTGCAGGCGCCCCCGCCGCCGAAGAAGCGCCTGCGGCGGCTGATCCAGCGCGTGCTCGCCGGGCGCCGCTGGCCGGCCACCGGCGAGGACGAGTTCTTCCGCAAGGCGGTGCGCCGCCACGAGCTGTTCTGGGTGCGCCACCTGTAGCCGCACGGCAGGCGACGCAGACCTGCCCATGTGGGAGCGGCCTTGGCCGCGATCTTTCGGCCGTATGCACCGGTGTAGCCCAACATTCGCGGCCAAGGCCGCTCCCACAGGCGCCGGAGGCCGCGCTGCCCGTCTGGCTTTCGGTCTTCCGCGCTCGTGTCGGTTCTCGGGCGCATGTCGCGACGGCTACGGCCGGGGAGGGCCATGTTATGATCCGCGGCGATTTTGCCGCTCCGGAGTGTCCATGAAGCTGTCCATGCCCCGTTACGACCAGGCCGCCGTTCTCGTGGTGGGCGACGTCATGCTCGACCGGTACTGGCATGGCGGCACCTCGCGCATCTCCCCCGAGGCGCCGGTGCCGGTGGTCAAGGTCGAGCAGATCGAGGACCGTCCGGGCGGCGCCGCCAACGTCGCGCTGAACATCGCCGCCCTGGGCGCGCAGGCCCAGCTGGTCGGCGTCAGCGGCGAGGACGAGGCGGCCGACAGCCTTACCGCCAGCCTGGACGCCGCCGGCGTGCGCGCCCACTTCCAGCGCATCGACGACCAGCCGACCATCGTCAAGCTGCGGGTCATGAGCCGCCACCAGCAGCTGCTGCGCATGGACTTCGAGGAGCCCTTCAGGACCGATGCTGAGGCGCTGGCCCACGAGGTCGACGGCCTGCTCGCCGGCGTCAGGGTGCTGGTGCTGTCCGACTACGGCAAGGGCGCGCTGCGCAACCACCAGGCGCTGATCCAGCTGGCCCGGGCGAAGGGCATCCCGGTGCTGGCCGACCCCAAGGGCAAGGACTTCTCCATCTACCGCGGCGCCAGCCTGATCACCCCCAATCTCAATGAATTCGAGACCATCGTCGGCCATTGCGCCGACGAGGCCGAGCTGGTCGCCAAGGGCGCCCGGCTGATGCGCGAGCTGGACCTGGGCGCGCTGCTGGTGACCCGCGGCGAGCACGGCATGACCCTGCTGCGCCCGGACCACGCGCCGCTGCACCTGCCGGCCCGCGCCCGCGAGGTGTTCGACGTGACCGGCGCCGGCGACACCGTGATCTCCACCCTGGCCGCCTCCATCGCCGCCGGCGAGGAGTTGCCGCAGGCCGTGGCCCTGGCCAATCTGGCCGCCGGCATCGTGGTCGGCAAGCTCGGCACTGCGGCGATCAGCGCGCCCGAGTTGCGCCGCGCGGTGCAGCGCGAGCAGGGCTCGGAGCGCGGCGTGCTGGGGCTGGAACAGTTGCTGGTGGCCGTCGAGGACGCCCGCGCCCACGGCGAGAAGATCGTCTTCACCAACGGCTGCTTCGACATCCTCCACGCCGGCCACGTGACCTACCTGGAGCAGGCGCGCGCCCAGGGCGACCGGCTGGTGCTGGCGGTCAACGACGACGCCTCGGTCTCGCGCCTCAAGGGCCCGGGCCGTCCGATCAACGCGGTGGACCGGCGCATGGCCGTGCTCGCAGGCCTCGGCGCGGTGGACTGGGTGGTGAGCTTCGCCGAGGACACGCCGGAGAGCCTGCTGCGCGCGGTCCGGCCGGACGTGCTGGTGAAGGGGGGCGACTACGGCATCGACCAGGTGGTGGGCGCCGACATCGTCCGCGCCTACGGCGGCGAGGTGCGGGTGCTCGGCCTGGTGGAGAACAGCTCGACCACCGCGATCGTCGAGAAAATCCGCAGCAAGTGATGCCGGCGGCTCGCCGCTGCCCGGAGCAGGAGTGAATCTCATGGAGCGAGAAGCCTTTCACCACGATGACAGCGTTCGCAGGCTGCGCGCACTGGCGACGAACGATGCCCTGGGCGAGCGGGTCGCCGAGCTGTTCATCGCCAGCCTGGCGACCGGCGCACGTCGCGCCATGACCCCGCTCATGGCCTACCACTCCGCCCGCAACCTGCCGGAGCATGCGTGGGAACCGTTCGACTTCGCCGCCCACAACCGCCTGTATCGCGAAGAGTCCGAGGTTCCCTGTGCCATCTGCGGCATTGCGCGCAGCGAGCTGCGCAGCCGGGAAGGACAGCTCTGGGACTTCGCCTTCGCCGGGCGCTGCTCGACGGTGCCCTGCTACAGCCACCTGATCGATCTGGAAGACGTACCGAATATCGCGCTGGAGTACCGGCCGGAGCAGGTCGAGGTGCTGAGGGCGCTGCTCGAACTCATCGACTCGGTGCCGGCGGACGTCTCGACGACGGACCTGCTGAAGCGGGTGTCCTCGACCAAGCTGCTGCCGAAAAGCAATCACGCGGCCCGGCTCTGGTGCCTGCGGATCCTGGCGGAGCTGGGGGTGATCAGCAACGCCGCCATCCCCGGCTACTCGGGCGCTCTGCAGTTCCATGGCTTCCTGCAACGCATCGAGATGGAGAAGGCGGCGTTCGCCCACCTGTCCCATCGCGCGGACCCGGTGTGGCCGCTGTCCGCGGGCCGGGGCACGCCGGCCGTGGACTGGTCGCTGGCCCGGCGCCTGTTCCCGCAGCTGGGCGCGTGATTCGCTAGCCCGCCAGCCGCCCCGGCGGATTCTCCTCGCGCTGCAGGCGTGCCTGCCAGTCCTTCCAGCGGATGCGCTCGTCGCGCACCAGCCAGCCGTCCTGCGCGGCGAAGCTCTCCGACAACCACAGGCCGCGGGTGCTGGCGGGCACTAGTTCGCCGCGGCGCAGGGTGAACAGCTCGCCGGCGGGCCTGCCCTGGTGCAGCGGCAGCAGGTAGAGGTCCGGGCGCCGCCGCTCCAGGCAGGCCACCAGCTGGTCTCCTTCCAGGCGCTCGTCGACGTGGAACAGGCTGGGTTGGCGGCAATCCCGGGGCAGCTCAAGGCGCAGGTCGTAGACCAGCTGGAGCGAGGCGGTGGGCAGGTGCACGTAGGCGCGCGGGCGCTCCATCAGCATCAGGTTGCCGCACTGCACCGGCCGCGCCGCGCCGGACAGGGGGGCGAGGCGGAAGTGGTCGCTCTCGCGGTAGCGCAGCGCGCCCTGGTACGGCGTCGGCAGCCAGGTGTCGGCATAGCGGCCGCTCAGCCAGCCGCTCTCGCTCTCGATCAGGCATTCCTCGGCCACTTCCTGGATGGCGGTGAGCAGCGGCAGGTTCAGCTCGTGGGCCGGCACGTAGCCGGAGATCAGCTTGAGCACCACGTCGCCCCGGTCGGGGCGCTGCTGGCGCACCAGCAGCCAGTATTCGCGGCCCTGCCAGGCCAGGGTCAGGCGCACCGAGACGCCGAGGTTGGCCAGCTCCAGGGCGAAGTGCTGGCTGTCCGCCGCCTGCACCGGGCGGCGCCGTTCCAGCATCTGGGCGAAGTTCAGGGGCAGGCCGAGGCTGCGGTAGTTCAGCCCGTCCGCCGTGGCCTCGACGTACAGCGGCAGGGTCTTGAAGTTGCCCGGGGCCTTGCGGGCCAGCAGTCTCGACATATCGGCTCCTCGGTCGGCAGCGGTTGCGCTGCGGCGGATGGATGGGCGTGGTGAGGTTCAGACCGCGCCAGGAGCCTTGCAGTTTAGCCGCGGATCACCGCGGCGGCGGTCGCCGCGTTTGCCGCCAGATGTTGCGGGTTGATGGTGCCGACGATGGCGGCGGTGACCCCGGGGTGGCCGAACACCAGTTCGAAGCTGGCGCGCACCGGGTCTTCGCCGGCCAGCACCGCGTGGCCGCTGGCCAGGGCCTTCTTGATCAGGATGCCCTTGCCGTGCGCTGCCGCATGGTCGAGCACCGGCCGCTCGGCCTGTTCGGCCAGGTTGTAGGTGACCATCGCGCAGTCGCCGTCCGCGAGGGCCTGCAGGCCGCCTTCCACCGTCTTGCCGGACAGGCCGAAGGCGCGGATCTTGCCCTCGCGCTTGAGCTGGGCGAGGGTCTCGTACACTCCGCTGTCGCGCAGGATGGCCACGTCGTTGCCGTCCGAATGGACCAGCACCAGGTCGATGCGGTCGGTCTCCAGGCGCCGGAGGCTGCGCTCCACGGAGAAGCGGGTGTGCTGCGGCGAGAAGTCGAAGCGCGACTGGCCGTCATCGAACTCCTCGCCGACCTTGCTGACGATCACCCAGTCCTCGCGCTGGCCGCGTAGCAGCGGGCCGAGGCGCTGTTCGCTGACGCCGTAGGCCGGTGCCGTGTCGATCAGGTTGATGCCCAGCGCGCGGGCCTGGTCGAGCAGGGCGCGGGCGGCGGCGTCGTCGGGGATGGTGAAGCCGTTGGGATACTTCACGCCCTGATCGCGGCCCAGCTTGACGGTGCCCAGGCCGAGCGGCGAGACGATCAGGCCGGTGTCGCCCAGGGGGCGGTGCAGGTCGTGCAGGGTCATGGCAGCAGCTCTTCCCACACGGGCTCGGCCTGGGGCGGGCGCGGCAGCTCCGGCAGCGGCGCGTGGGCGCCGGGGCGGATGGCGTCGCGCTGCAGCGCGGCGATGACCCGGTCGGCGAAGTCCGGCGACAGCGCCAGCTTGGTCGGCCAGCCCACCAGCAAGCGGCCCTGGTCGGCGAGGAAGGCGTTGTCCGGGCGCACCAGGCCGCTCTGGGCCGGCTCGGCGCGGTCGACCCGCAGGGTGGCCCAGCGCGCGTCGGAGAGGTCGATCCAGGGCAGCAGCTGCTGCACCTCTTTCTGCGCCGCGGCGATCTGCGCCGCCTCGCTGCGCGCCACCCCGTCGGCCTCGGCGATGTCGCCGCCCAGGTACCAGACCCACTGGCCGTCGGCGGCCGGGTGGCTGGTCACGGTAATGCGCGGCTTGGGCCCGCCGCCCAGGCAGTGGGCATACAGCGGCTTCAGGCCCTTGCCCTTGACCAGCACCATGTGCAGTGGACGCAGTTGCTGGCGCGGCTGCTCCAGGCCGAGGGCGGCGAGCAGCGCGGCGTTGCCCTGGCCGGCGCTGAGCACGATGCGCTGGGCGCGGACCTCGCGGCCGTCGACGCGCAGGCCGACCAGCTCGCCGTCCTCGCGCAGCGGGGCGATCTCGCGCCCGGCCAGCAGGCTGTCGCCGGCCAGTTCGGCGAGGCGGGCGATCAGGCTGGGCACGTCGAGCACCAGCTCGGCCAGGCGATAGACCTTGCCCTTGAACTTCGGGTGCTGCAGGGCGGCGGGCAGCCGTTCGCCCTTGACCTGGTCGACCCGCCCGCGCACCGCCTTGCTGGCGAAGAAGCTGGTCAGGTTGCCGGCCAGGCCGCCCGGCGACCAGAGATAGTGGGCGTCGGACAGCAGGCGCACGCCGGCCAGGTCCAGCTCACCGCCGCCGTTCAGCGCGTCCAGCCAGCGCCGCGGCATGTCGGCGATGGCCTCGGAGGCGCCGGTCAGCGCGCCGTGCAGGGCGTACTTGGCGCCGCCGTGGATGATGCCCTGGGACTTCAGGCTCTGCCCGCCGCCGAGGCTGGCACTTTCCACCAGCAGGGTGGCGTAGCCGAGTCCGCGTAGGCGGGCGTTCAGCCAGAGGCCGGCGACACCGCCGCCGACGATCAGGATATCGGTGCTGAGGGACTGGGACATGCCGTGGCTCGCTGCAGATCAGGCGCGCAGTATAACCGCCCGCGATCAGTGGCCGCTGCTGCCGGAGAACAGCTGGATCACCAGCACCCCGGCGACGATCAGGCCGATGCCCAGCAGGGCCGCCAGGTCCAGCTTCTGACCATAGATCACCAGGCTGGCGATGCTGATCAGGACGATGCCAAGGCCCGACCAGATGGCGTAGGTGACGCCCACCGGGATGCTCTTCATCACCAGGCTGAGCATCCAGAAGGCGATGCCATAGCCGACCACCACCAGGAACAGCGGCAACGGCTTGCTGAAGCCCGCCACGGCCTTGAGGGCGGTGGTGCCGATGACTTCGGCGACGATGGCGATGGCCAGGTACAGGTAGGCGTTCATGGGGCTCTCCTCGGTTGCGCCGCGCATTGTGGCATGCCCCTTTGCTAAGCTGCGCGCCCATGAACAGAACCCTCTACAGCCTGATCCTGCACCTGGCCCTGCCATTCATCTTCCTGCGCCTGCTGTGGCGCGCCTGGCGCGCACCGGCCTACGGCCGGCGCATCGGCGAGCGCTTCAGCCTCGGCCTGCCGGCCTTCCGCCCCGGCGGCATCTGGATACACGCGGTGTCCCTGGGCGAGAGCATCGCCGCCGCGCCGCTGGTACGCGAGCTGCTGGAACGCCACCCGGAGCTGCCGGTCACCGTGACCTGCATGACGCCGACCGGCTCGGAACGCATCCAGGCGCTGTTCGGCGAGCGCATCCAGCACTGCTACCTGCCGTACGACCTGCCCTGGGCCTGCGCGCGTTTCCTCGACCGCCTGCGGCCGAGGCTCGCGGTGATCATGGAGACCGAGCTGTGGCCCAACCATATCCACGCCTGCCATGCGCGCGGTATTCCGGTGGCGCTGGCCAACGCGCGGCTGTCCGAGCGCTCGGCGCGCGGTTATGCGCGCTTCGCGAAGCTCACCGCGCCGATGCTGGCCGAGCTGGAGCTGATCGCCACACAGACCGCCGCCGAGGCCGAGCGTTTCCGCCAGCTGGGCGCGCGGCCCGGGTGCGTCGAGGTGACCGGTTCGATCAAGTTCGATCTCAGCGTCGACCCCGAGCTGCCGCGTCGCGCGGCCGAGCTGCGCGACGCCTGGGGCGCATCTGCCCGGCCGGTATGGATCGCCGCCAGTACCCACGCCGGCGAGGACGAGGTGGTGCTCGCGGCCCATCGCCGGCTGCTGGCGGAGCGGGCGGACGCGCTGCTGATCCTGGTGCCGCGCCATCCCGAGCGCTTCGCCCAGGTGTTCGAACTGTGCCGCCGCGAAGGCTTCGCCACGGTGCGCCGCTCCACCGGCGAGCCGGTCGGCGACGCTGCGCAGGTGCTGCTCGGCGATACCCTGGGCGAGCTGCTGTTCCTCTATGCCCTGGCCGACCTGGCCTTCGTCGGCGGCAGCCTGGTCCCCAACGGTGGGCACAACCTGCTCGAGCCGGCGGCGCTGGGCAAGCCGCTGCTGAGCGGGGCCCACCTGTTCAATTTCCTGGAGATCGCCGCCCAGCTGCGCGACGCCGGTGACCTGCTGGAGGTGACGGATGGC
>NZ_JAOCCV010000040.1:0-43445 GCF_029840585.1 Pseudomonas sp. GD03875
CACCAGCATCGCCTCGGCCACGGCTTTGCGCCGGGCCTTGCCAAGCATTTGTTCGACCAGGGTCAGGGCGAACTCCAGCGCGGTGGCCGGCCCCTGGCTGGTGATGCAGTTGCCGTCCACCACCACCGGCTGGTCGACGAAGGTGCAGCCGGACAGGCGGTCGCTCATCGCCGGGTAGCAGGTCATGCGCCGCTGCCTGAGCACACCGTAGCCCTGCAAGGCCAGCGCCGGGGCGGCGCAGATGGCGGCGAATAGCCGACCCGCACCGGCCTGCTCGCGCACCTTGTCGGCCAGCGGCTCGTGATCGGCCAGGTGCTGGGCGCCCGGCAGGCCGCCGGGCAGCACGATCAGGTCGAACTCCTGGGCCAGCACGTCCACCAGCATGGCGTCGGCGGTCACCCGGGTGCCACGGGCGCAGGTGAACATGCGGCGCTCCTCGATGCTGGCGACCACGGTTTCCACCTCGGCACGGCGCAGCACGTCGATCAGGGTGATGGTCTCGATGTCTTCCACGCCGTCGGCAACGGCGATCAGGGCGCGACGGGTCATCTGTCTCTTCCCTCGGACGAAACCGATACTGTCCGTCCGGTCATAAATTCACCGCTCGGGGGTGAGCTGGTATAGTGCGCGGCTTTTCCGGACCCGGCCGAATCTGCGCTCGTTCTTCTTCGAGCTGGCAGCCTTTGTGCTTTGCTTTCGCAGTCCGCAAATCGTTGCCGCACCAGCCCCACGGGAGCCCCACCATGCTGGAAAAGCTGTTCCAACTCAAGGCGCACGACACCAACGTGCGCACCGAGATTCTCGCCGGCCTGACCACCTTCCTGACCATGGCGTACATCCTGTTCGTCAACCCGGCGATCCTCGGCGAAACCGGCATGGACAAGGGCGCCGTGTTCGTCGCCACCTGCCTGGCCGCGGCCATCGGCTCGGCGGTGATGGGCCTGATCGCCAACTACCCGATCGCCCTGGCGCCCGGCATGGGCCTCAACGCCTTCTTCACCTACACCGTGGTGCTGCACATGGGTTACACCTGGCAGACCGCGCTGGGCGCGGTGTTCATCTCCGCCACCCTGTTCTTCCTGCTGTCGATCTTCCGCATCCGCGAGTGGATCGTGAACAGCATCCCGCTACCGCTGCGCTCGGCCATCGCCGCCGGCATCGGCCTGTTCCTCGCGCTGATCGCGCTGAAGGAGGCCGGCCTGGTGGTGGATAACCCGGCCACCCTGGTCGGCCTCGGCGACCTGACCGCCCCCGGCCCGCTGCTGGCCGTGCTCGGCTTCTTCCTGATCGTCGCCCTGGAGGCCCGCCGTGTGACCGGCGCGGTGATGATCGGCATCCTCGCGATCACCGCCCTCGCCATCGCCCTGGGCGTGACTCCGTTCGGCGGCGTGGTGTCGATGCCGCCGTCGCTGGCGCCGACCTTCCTCCAGCTGGACATCGCCGGGGCCTTCGAAGTGGGCATGATCAGCGTGATCTTCGCCTTCCTGTTCGTCGACCTGTTCGACAACACCGGCACCCTGATCGGCGTGGCCAAGCGCGCCGGCCTGATGAGCAAGGACGGCCACCTGCCGAAGATGGGCCGCGCCCTGATCGCCGACAGCACCGCCGCCATGGGCGGCTCGCTGCTCGGCACCAGCACCACCACCAGCTATATCGAGTCCGCCTCGGGCGTGGCCGCCGGCGGCCGCACCGGCCTGACCGCCATCGTGGTCGCCGTGCTGTTCCTGCTGGCGCTGTTCTTCGCCCCGCTGGCCGGCACCGTACCCGCCTTCGCCACCGCGCCGGCGCTGCTGTTCGTCGCCGTGCTGATGACCTCCGGCCTGGCCGAGATTGACTGGGAAGACATCACCGTCGCCGCGCCGGTGGTGATCACCGCCCTGGCCATGCCGCTGACCTTCTCCATCGCCAACGGCATCGCCTTCGGCTTCATCGCCTGGGTGCTGATCAAGGCGCTGGCCGGCCGTTTCCGCGACCTGAACCCGGCCCTGGTGATCCTCGCCGCGATCTTCGTGGTCAAGTTCGCCTTCGGCGCCAGCGCATGATCCAGGTGCGCGACGACGCGGCCTACGCCGCCCAGCTGGACGAGAAGGTCGCGTGCCTGCGCGAGCTGCTGGCGCCCTTCGTCGCGCCGGAGCCGCAGGTGTTCGACTCGCCGCGCGAGCACTACCGGCTGCGCGCCGAGTTCCGCCTGTGGCGCGAGCAGGAAGAGCGCCACTACGCGATGTTCGAGGCCGGCGACAAGCACACGCCGATCCTGATCGACGAGTTCCCCATCGCCAGCGCCCGCATCAACACGCTGATGCCCCGGCTCAAGGCCGCCTGGCAGGCGAGCCGCACGCTGTCGTTCAAGCTGTTCCAGGCCGAGTTCCTCACCACCCTGGCCGGCGACGCGCTGATCACCCTGTGCTACCACCGCCCGCTGGACGCCGCGTGGCAGGCCGAGGCCGAGCGCCTGGCGGCGGACCTGGGCGTCAGCCTGGTCGGCCGCTCGCGCGGCCAGCGCCTGGTGATCGGCAAGGACTACGTCGAGGAAGAGATGACGGTGGCCGGCCGCGCCTTCCGCTACCGCCAGCCGGAGGGCGCGTTCACCCAGCCCAACGGCACGGTGTGCCAGAAGATGCTGCAGTGGGCCTACGATGCCCTGGGCCAGCGCGACGACGACCTGCTGGAGCTGTACTGCGGCAACGGCAACTTCACCCTGCCGCTGTCCACCCGGGTCAGGAAGGTGCTGGCCACCGAGATCAGCAAGACCTCGGTGAATGCCGCCCTGGCCAACCTGGCCGACAACGGCATCGACAACATCGAGCTGGTGCGCCTGTCCGCCGAGGAGCTGACCCAGGCCCTCAACGAGGTGCGCCCGTTCCGCCGACTGGCCGGCATAGACCTGAAGGCCTACGACTTCGGCTGCGTGTTCGTCGATCCGCCGCGCGCCGGCATGGACCCGGACACCTGCGAACTGACCCAGCGCTTCGACCGCATCCTGTACATCTCCTGCAACCCGGAGACCCTGGCCGCCAACATTGCCCAGCTGAACGATACCCACCGCATCGAGCGTTGTGCGCTGTTTGACCAGTTTCCGTGGACGCACCATATGGAAAGCGGCGTATTGCTGGTACGGCGCTGATGGAAGCGCCTGGATTCCCGCCTGCGCGGGGATGACGAGGTAGGGGGGGAGTTTCTTCCGAAACCGTCATTCCCGCGCAGGCGGGAATCCAGGGGCAGGCAGCTGCAGCGTTCAGATAGAGGCGCTTGACCGCGCAGCACTTAGGGTGGGTAGCCGCTTGCCGGCGTAATCCACCGACGGTGGCGCGATCAATTGCTCTAGTGGGTTACGGTCTGTGGCCCAACCACCCTACCGGCTCCCAGACAGGCTTCCTCAGGGCAGCTGTAGCGTCTGCAACACGCAACGGAGACATAGCCATAAAAAAGCCCCGGCATGCCGGGGCTTTTTCGTTGCAGGGCGTGGTTGGGTTGAGGAGCAGAGAAGCCCAACGGTTGGGCCGCGCGGGCCCCGTGTCGGGCTTCGCTACGCTCAACCGCCACCTACGGACGTACCGACACCCAGACTCAGTCCGCTGCCGGCGCAGAGGCCAGGCTGGTCCGCTCGTTCCAGCCGCCGCCGAGGGCCTTGTACAGGTTGACCTCGCTGGTGAGCTGGTTGAGGCGGTCGCCGATCAGTTGCTGACGTGCGCTGAACAGCTGGCGCTGGGCATCGAGCACGGTCAGGTAGCTGTCCACTCCGGTGCGGAAGCGGCGCTCGGCGAGGCGGTAATACTCCTCGCTGGTATCGACCAGGGCACTCTGGGCGGTGAGCTGCTGCTCATAGGTGGTACGCGCGGCCAGGCCGTCGGCCACTTCCTGGAAGGCGACTTGGATCGACTTCTCGTACTGGGCCACCTGGATGTCCTTCTGCACTTCGGCGTAGTCCAGGCTGGCGCGCAGCCGGCCGGCCGTGAAGATCGGCAGGTTGATCTGCGGCTGGAACAGCCAGGTGCCGGAGCCACCGTCGAACAGGCCGGACAGCTCGCTGCTGGCGGTGCCGGCGTTGGCGGTCAGGCTGATGGACGGGAAGAACGCCGCGCGTGCGGCGCCGATGCTGGCGTTGGCCGCCTTCAGCGAGTGCTCGGCCTGGCGCAGGTCCGGGCGGCGCTGCAGCAGTTCGGACGGCAGCCCGGCCGGCACCTCGGCCAGCAGGTCGTCGTTCAGCGGCAGGCCGGCGGGGACTTCCGCCGCGCCGCCCAGCAGCATCGCCAGGGCGTTGCGGTCCTGGGCGACCAGGCGGCTGTACTGGGCCAGGCTGGCCTCGGCGCTCTGCACCGCGGTGCGCGCCTGGCTCAGCGACAGCGCATCGGCCACTCCGACGTTGAAGCTGCGCTCGGTGAGGGCGTAGCTCTTGCGGTAGGTGTCCAGGGTGTCGCGGGTCAGCTGCAGCAGTTCCTGGTCGGCCTGCAGGGTCAGCCAGGCGTTGGCGACGCTGGCCACCAGGGCGATCTGCGCGCTGCGCTGCGCTTCCTCGGTGGCGAAGTACTGCTCCAGGGCCTGCTCGCTGAGGCTGCGTAGGCGGCCGAAGAAGTCGATCTCCCAGGCGCTGGTGCCGACGGTGGCGCTGTACTGGCCGCCGGTGGTGGCCTCGCCGGTCTGCGACAGGTCGCCCGGCAGCCGCTGGCGGGTGCCGCTGCCGCTGGCGGAGATGGTCGGGAACAGCTCCGAACGCTGGATGCGGTGCTGGGCGCGGTAGGCCTCCACGTTCAGCGCGGCGATGCGCAGGTCGCGGTTGTTGGCCAGGGCCACTTCCACCAGGCGTTGCAGCGCCGGGTCGCGGAAGAACTCGCGCCAGCCCAGGTCCGCCGCAGCGGTATCGGTCTGCGCGGCGCCGCTGGCGGTGTAGGCCTCGCCTTGCGGCCAGTCGGCGGCTACCGGCGCCGCGGGGCGCTGGTAGTCGGGGATCAGGCTGCAGCCGCCGAGCGCGACGGCCACTGCCAGGGTCAACAGGGAATGCCTCACTGCAGGGCCTCCTTCTCGGTGGCCGGTTCGGCCCGCTTCTTCTCGAACAGCGAGCAGACCAGCACGTAGAACAGCGGAATCCAGAAGATCGCCAGGATCAGGGCGCTGAGCATGCCGCCGATCACCCCGGTGCCGATGGCGTGCTTGCTGCCGGCGCCGGCGCCGCTGGCGATGGCCAGCGGCAGCACGCCGAGGATGAACGCCAGCGAGGTCATCACGATCGGCCGCAGACGCATGCGGCAGGCCTCGATGGCCGCGTCGACCAGGCTCATGCCCTGCTCGTACTGGGCCTTGGCGAACTCGACGATGAGGATCGCGTTGCGCGCCGACAGGCCGATGGTGGTGAGCAGGCCGACCTGGAAGAACACGTCGTTGGACAGGCCACGCAGACTGGTGAACAGCAGCGCGCCGATGATCCCCAGCGGCACCACCAGCATCACCGAGAACGGCACCGACCAGCTCTCGTACAGCGCCGCCAGGCAGAGGAACACCACCAGCAGCGATATGGCGTACAGCGCCGGGGCCTGGGCGCCGGATAGGCGTTCCTCGTAGGACAGGCCGGTCCAGGCGTAGCCGACGCCTTCCGGCATCTGCCGGGCGATTTCCTCCACCGCGACCATGGCGTCACCCGAGCTGTAGCCGGGCGCCGGGGCGCCGAGGATCTCCACCGCCGACACGCCGTTGTAGCGCGCCAGCTTGGGCGGGCCATAGGTCCACTCGCCGCTGGCGAAGGCGCTGAACGGCACCATCTGGCCCTGGTCGTTGCGCACGTACCACTTGTTCAGGTCTTCCGGGCTCATGCGCGAATCGGGCGCACCCTGCAGGTACACCTTCTTCACCCGGCCGCGGTCGATGAAGTCGTTGACGTAGCTGGCGCCCCAGGAGATCGACAGGGTGCTGTTGATGTCCGCCAGGGACAGGCCGAGGGCCCGCGCGCGCTCGTCGTCGATCAGCAGCTGGTACTGCGGCTCGTCGTACAGGCCGTTGGCGCGCACGCTGTCGAGCACCGGGTGCTCGTTGGCCAGTTGCAGGAACTTGTCCCGCGCCTGGTTGAGCACTTCGTGGCCGACGCCGGCCTGGTCCTGCAGGAACAGGTTGAAGCCGGTGGCGTTGCCCAGCTCCATCACCGCCGGCGGGGCGAAGGCGAACACCATGGCGTCGCGGAAGCTGAAGAAGTGCTGCTGCGCGCGATGCGCCAGGGCAGCCACGCCGTTTTCCTCGCCGGGGCGGTCACCCCAGGGCTTGAGCATGATGAAGGCCATGCCCGAACTCTGGCCGCGACCGGCGAAGTTGAAGCCGGTAACGGTGAACACCGACTTGACCGTGCTGGCCTCGTCCTCGAGCAGGTACTGGCGCATGTCGTCGACCACCGCCTGGGTACGCTCGGCGCTGGAACCGGCCGGGGTCTGCACCTGGGCGAACAGCACGCCCTGGTCTTCCTCGGGGAGGAAGGCGGTGGGGATGCGGGTGAACATCCAGATCATGATGCCGACGATCACCAGGTACAGCAGCAGGTACGGCGCCTTGCGCTTGAGCATGCCGCCGACGCCGCGCTGATAGGCGTTGCTGCCACGGTCGAAGACGCGGTTGAACCAGCCGAAGAAGCCGCGCTTGGCCTCGTGGTGGTCGCCGTCGATGGGCTTGAGCAGGGTGGCGCACAGCGCGGGGGTGAAGATCAGCGCCACCAGCACCGACAGGCTCATGGCCGAGACGATGGTGATGGAGAACTGCCGGTAGATCACCCCGGTGGAACCGCCGAAGAAGGCCATCGGCAGGAATACCGCCGACAGCACCAGGGCGATACCGATCAGGGCGCCCTGGATCTGCCCCATGGACTTGCGCGTCGCCTCCCTGGGCGACAACCCATCCTCGCGCATCACCCGTTCGACGTTCTCCACCACCACGATGGCGTCGTCCACCAGCAGGCCGATGGCCAGCACCATGGCGAACATGGTCAGGGTGTTGATCGAGAAGCCGAAGGCCGACAGCACGCCGAAGGTGCCGAGCAGCACCACCGGCACCGCCAGGGTGGGGATGATGGTCGCCCGCAGGTTCTGCAGGAACAGGAACATCACCAGGAACACCAGCACGATGGCCTCGAACAGGGTGTGCACCACCCCCTCGATGGAGGCCGAGATCACCGGCGTGGTGTCGTAGGGGAAGACCACTTCCATGCCCGCCGGGAAGAACGGCTCCAGGTTGGAGATGGTCTCGCGCACCGCCTTGGCGGTGTCGAGGGCGTTGGCGCCGGTGGCCAGCTTGATCGCCAGGCCGGAGGCAGGCATGCCGTTGTACTGGGCGTTGATCGCGTAGTTTTCGCCACCCAGCTCGACCTTGGCCACGTCGCCCAGGCGCACCTGGGAACCGTCGCGGTTGACCTTGAGCAGGATGTTGCGGAATTCCTCCGGCGTCTGCAGGCGGGTCTTGCCGATGATGGTGGCGTTGAGCTGGTTGCCCGGCGCGGCCGGCAAGCCGCCGAACTGGCCGGAGGAAATCTGCACGTTCTGCGCCTGGATGGCGCTGCGCACGTCCACCGGGGTCAGCTGGAAGTTGTTCAGCTTGGCCGGGTCGAGCCAGATGCGCATCGCGTACTGGGCGCCGAACACCTGAAAGTCGCCCACACCCTTGGTCCGCGAGATCGGGTCCTGCAGGTTGGAGACGATGTAGTTGGACAGGTCCTCGCGGGTCATGCTGCCGTCGCGGGAGACCACGCCGATCACCAGCAGGAAGTTGCGCACCGACTTGGTCACGCGGATGCCCTGCTGCTGGACCTCCTGCGGCAACAGCGGGGTGGCGAGCTGCAGCTTGTTCTGCACCTGGACCTGGGCGATGTCGGGGTTGACCCCCTGCTCGAAGGTCACGGTGATTTCCATGCTGCCGTCGGAGTTGCTCGACGAACTGACGTAGCGCAGGCCGTCGATGCCGTTGAGCTGCTGCTCGATCACCTGCACCACGGTGTCCTGCACGGTCTGCGCCGAGGCGCCCGGGTAGGACACCTGGATGCCGACGGCCGGCGGCGCGATGCTCGGGTACTGGTTGATGGGCAGCTTGAGGATGGACAAGCCGCCGGCCAGCATGATCACCAGGGCGATCACCCAGGCGAAGATGGGCCTGTCGATGAAGAACTTCGACATCGTTCGCTCCTTAGCGGCTCTGGACCAGGTCGTCCGACTTCGGCTTGTCGCCGGCGACGTTGGTGGCTTCTTCAGGGATCACTTCGTCGCCCGGCTTGATGAACTGCAGACCCTCGGTGATCAGCTTGTCACCCGGCTTCAGGCCCTCGCTCACCAGCCAGCGGTTACCAGCGGTGCGCTCGGCCTGCAGCTTGCGCAGCTCAACCTTGTTGCCTTCGCCCACCACCAGCGCGGTGGCCTGGCCCTTCGGGTCGCGGGTCACGCCCTGCTGCGGAGCGAGGATGGCCTGCTGGTTGACCGCAGAGCCGAGCTGGGCGTGGACGAACATGCCCGGCAGCAGCAGATGGTCGGGGTTGGGGAACACCGCGCGCAGGGTCACCGAGCCGGTGCCCTCGTCCACCGAGACCTCGGAGAACTCCAGGGTGCCCTCATGGGCGTAGGCGCTGCCGTCCTCCAGAGTCAGCTTGACCTTGGCGGCGTTCTCGCCGGCCTTCTGCAGCTTGCCGCTCTCCAGGTCGCGGCGCAGGCGCAGCAGGTCCTTGGTGGCCTGGGTCACGTCCACGTAGATCGGGTCGAGCTGCTGGATGGTGGCCAGCGCCGTGCTCTGGCCGTTGTTGACCAGCGCGCCCTCGGTGACGGCGGAACGGCCGACGCGGCCGGAAATCGGTGCCAGCACCTTGGTGTAGCGCAGGTCGATGCGCGCCCGCTCCAGCGCCGCCTCGGCCTGCAGGCGCGCGGCCTGGGCCTCGTCGTAGGCCTGCTTGCTCACCGCCTGGTCGCTGACCAGGTCCTTGTAGCGCTCGGCCAGCGACTGGGTCGAGGCCAGGGTGGCCTGGGCGCTCTTGTAGCTCGCCTGATAGACGGACGGGTCGATCTGGTACAGCTGCTGCCCGACCTTGACCTCGGAGCCCTCGGCGAACAGGCGCTTCTGGATGATGCCGTCGACCTGTGGACGCACCTCGGCGATGCGGTAAGCGCTGGTGCGCCCCGGCAGCTCGGTGGTCAGGGTATACGGCTGGGCCTGCAGGGTGACGACGCCCACCCTGGGCGTTTCCGCGGCGGGCGGCGGGGCGCTTTCCTGGCAGCCGGTAAGCACCAACGTAGCCAGAGCGACGGCGGAAACCATAGCTGTGAAGGCTGGCTTCTTCTGCATCTGAATCGACCTCATGTCATGGAGACGGCTCGGTCATGAGAAGACCGGGCGCGGGGAAGGAATAACGTTTAGCTGGCTAACAAATATACTTACATACTAGAATGTTTGTAAATGAGCGAACCCCATCGCATTCGTAACTTTTCTCGATCTTTACTCAGACGCCATGGCCCGACGCACCAAAGAGGAAGCCGAAGAAACCCGCCAGCGCATACTCGACGCCGCCGAACACCTGTTCCATGAGCGCGGCGTCTCGCGCACCTCGCTGGCGGACATCGCCAGCGGCGCGGGGGTGACCCGCGGCGCCATCTACTGGCACTTCCAGAACAAGGTCGACCTGTTCCAGGCCATGCTCGAGCGCCTGCATCTGCCGCTGGAGGAACTGGCCCAGGCCAGCGAACGCGAGGACGAGCCCAACCCCCTCGGGCACACCCGCGAACTGCTGGTGCGCCTGCTGCGCAACGTCGAACTGGACCCGCAGAGCCGGCGCATCCAGGAGATACTGCAACACAAGTGCGAGTACACCGACGATCTCGGCGACCTGCGGCAGAAGATGCAGGCGCTGCACATCGAATGCGACGAGCGTATCGAGAAGTCGTTACGCAACGCGGTCAGCAAGGGCCAGTTGCCCGCCGAGCTGGACTGCCGCCGCGCCACCCTCTGCCTGCACGGCTACATCCACGGCCTGCAGGCCAACTGGCTGCTGGCCTCGGGCGGGGACTCGATGGCCGAGCAGGCGCCGATGCTGGTCGACGCCCTGCTCGACATGCTGCGCTGCAGCCACGCCCTACGCCGCGCCTGAGCGGCGGCGCAACAGCCAGAACGCCAGCCCGGCCGAAACGCCCTCGAACAGCATCGCGTAGAGGTTGAAGGTTTGCTGCGCACCGCCGTCGAGCGCCAGGCCGCCCAGGCGGGCGACCAGCAGACTGGCGTAGAGCAGCACCAACAGCATCAGCGCGGGGCGCAGCAGGTCGGCGCGCAGCAGCGCCAGCACCATCCACACCGCCAGGCCCAGCTGCAGGCCGCCGTAGTAGGCGCGGACATCGGTGACGGCGGCCGGCTCCATCAGCAGCATGCCGCTGAGGTTGGCCATCTCCTGCGGACGGATGAAGTAGGCCAGGCCGATACCGGCCAGTAGCAGGGCCTGGACGGCCAACAGTATGCGAGCGGGCAGCATCGGCGGTCTCCTCGGAGGGTGTCCCGCGAGCATAGGACGCATCGTCGCAGGCGGAAACAGTCACGATGTGGGACTGTCGAAGCGGCAGCGCTATCCTGCCGCCCATCCACTCCGCCGAGGAATCCGCCATGCGTCTCCTGCCTCTCGCCGCCCTCCTGTTCGCTACCGCCAGCCAGGCCGCCGAGCCCATCACCATGGACGTCCACCGCGACGTCAACTGCGGCTGCTGCAAGGCCTGGATCAGCCATCTGGAAGAGAACGGCATCAAGGTCAACGACCACGTCGAGGACGACATGAGCGCGGTCAAGCAGCGCCTCGGCGTGCCGCCACGCCTGGCTTCCTGCCACACCGGCGTGATCGACGGCAAGTTCGTCGAGGGCCACGTACCGGCCCGCGACATCCTCGCCCTGCAAGGCCGTCCCGACCTGCTCGGCGCCGCCGTGCCGGGCATGCCCCACGGCTCGCCGGGCATGGAGACCGGCATGCAGCACGCCTATCAGGTGATCGGCCTGGACCGGGACGGCAAGGAGCAGGTGCTGGCCAACTATCCCGCCGAGTGATCGCGGACTGGCGCGCTCCCGCCGAGACGGCGACACTATCACTCCCGACAGACTGAAGGAGCGCGGCCATGCGCTGGGAAAGAGGAAGACGCAGCGACAACGTGGTGGACGCCCGTGGCCGCAGCGGCGGCATGCGCTTCGGCGGCGGCAAGGGCCTGAGCCTGGGCGGTATCGCCATCGTGGTGGTGGTCGGCCTGCTGATGGGCCAGGACCCGCTGACCATCCTCGGCAACGTGGTCAACCAGGGCATGCAGCAGGGCGCCCCGGTGCAGGAGCAGAGCGCCCCGGCGGCCAACGACCAGCAGAGCGAGTTCGTGCGCGCCGTGCTGGGCGATACCGAGGACACCTGGCGCGCTCTGTTCCAGGCCTCCGGCAAGCAGTACCAGGACCCCAAGCTCGTACTGTTCAGCGGTGGCGTGCGCTCGGCCTGCGGCTTCGCCGACGCCGCGGTCGGCCCCTTCTACTGCCCCGGCGACCGTCAGGTCTACCTCGACCTGTCGTTCTTCCGCGAGATGGAGACCCGCTTCTCCGCCGCCGGCGACTTCGCCCAGGCCTACGTGATCGCCCATGAGGTCGGCCACCATGTGCAGACCCTGCTCGGCGTCTCGGCCAAAGTCAACGCGGCGCGCCAGCGCGGCCAGCGGCTGGAAGGCGACAACGGCCTGCTGGTGCGCCAGGAGCTGCAGGCGGACTGCCTGGCCGGCGTCTGGGCGCACCATGCCCAGCAGCGCCTGGACTGGCTGGAGCCGGGCGACCTGGAAGAGGCGCTGAACGCCGCCAACGCCATCGGCGACGACCGTCTGCAGAAGCAGTCCCGCGGCACCGTGGTGCCGGACTCCTTCACCCACGGCACCTCGGCGCAGCGCATGCGCTGGTTCAAGACCGGCTTCGAGAGCGGCCAGCCGGGGCGCTGCGACACCTTCGCCGCGACCAAGCTGTAGAGCGATACGCGGGTTTCACCCGCCCTGCGGGGTTTGCCGGTAGGCCTTGGGCGACACGCCGAACCAGCCCTTGAACGCCTTGTAGAAGGCGCTCGGTTCGGCGAAGCCCAGTTCGCGGCTGAGCAGCTCCACCCGGCAGTCCGCCTGGCGCAGGCGGCGCAGCGCATGCTCGCGGCGCACCTCGGCGAGCAGCCCGGAGAAACTGCAGCCCTCGGTGCACAGGTGGCGATGCAGGGTCTGCCGGCTGGTCCCCAGGCGCCGCGCCACCGCCTCCACCGAGAAGGCCCCGTCGATCAGACCCAGTTCGATCAGCTGCAGCACCCGCTGGCGCAGGCTGTGGTGGCTCGGCAGCTGCGCCTGCATGTCGCTGACGCGCTGCTGCAACAGGCTCTTGAGGTAGTCGTTGCCGCCGATCAGGGGGAGTTGCAGGTCGGCGGCCGTCATCTCGATGTAGTCCAGCGGCTCGCTGAAACGCACCGGGCAACCGAGCACCCGGCGGTAGCTGGCCTGCGCGGCCAGTGGCGCATGGCGAAACCCCACCCGCAACGGCAACAGGCGCACGCCACTCATCTGCCGGCCCCAGCACAGCGCCGAACTCAGGCTGTATTCGCAGGCCGGGGGATGATCGGCCAGCGGCGCGGTGAACAGGAAAGCGATGCGCACCCGCTCCGCCTCGCGCTCCACCCGCAGGTTCTCGCATTCGCTCATCACCGGGCTGTGTCGGCTGAACAGGTCCAGCGCCTCGCCGATGGTGGCGCTCATGGCCGCCAGGTTGGCCACCGGGCCTCGTGTCCCCAGGCCACGCCGCTGGCCGAGCAGCAGGCCGATATCGGCCGGCGCGCCACGCTCGGCCGCCAGTTGCCACAGGCGCAGCAGCCAGGCCACCGGGATGCGCGCCTCCAGGGTCAGCGGCCGCTCCGGCGCCAGGCCCAGCCCGGCGAGATCGGCCGGCTCCGCCAGTTGCAGCTGGCGCAGGCTCTGGTACAGGTCGAGCAACAATGAGGCCGTGGCGCTCGGGGCGTGATCCAGCATGATCGGCAGGTCCCTTTCCGGCAGCGGAGGTGGTCGATTGTGCGTCGTCACTGAGACGAATTGCCAGTCCCTTGCGACCTGAGGCTATCAACAGGCCGGCGTCGCCTTGCGTAGATTGCGGGCCAATAACAACAACAGCGCAGGAAACTCCCCATGAACCCATCCGCCGTTCTCACCTTGCCACGCCTGCTGTCCCGGCTGCCCTACCTGCTCTCCGGCCTGCCCGGCATCGTCCATGGCCTGCGCCTCGCCAGCCGCGCCCGCGGCAATGCCGTCGGCGGCCTGGCCGAGTGCGTGGAACAGGCCGCCCATGGCAACCCCGAGGGCATCGCCCTGATCCAGGGCGACGAGCGGCTGACCTACCGGGAGTTCGACCAGTGGGCCAACCGCCTGGCCCACCGCCTGCGCGCCGACGGACTGGCCCAGGGCGACTGCGCCGTGCTGATGCTGGAAAACCGCCTGGAGCTGCTGGCCTGCGTCGTCGCCTGCGCCAAGCTCGGCGTGGTCGCCGCGCTGGTCAACGGCAGCCAGCGCGGCCAGGTGCTGGCCCATAGCATCAACCTGGTGAAGCCACGCATCGCCCTGGTCGGCGAGGAGCTGCGGGAAGCCTTCGACGAGGTGCGGGAGCAGCTGCACCTGCCGGCGGACGCCGGCTACTACTTCGCCGACCGGCCCACCTGGCGCGACCCGGGCCAGGCCCCGGCCGGCTGGCACCACCCGGCCGCCGAACTGGCCGCACAGCCGGACACGGCGCCGCCGCTGACGCGTCCGGTACAGGCCGAAGACCCCTGCTTCTACATCTACACCTCCGGCACCACCGGCCTGCCCAAGGCCGTGGTGTTCAACCACGGGCGCTTCCTCAAGGGCTACGGCATCTTCGGCCACGGCGCCGTGCGCCTCGGCCGCGACGACCGCCTGTACTGCAGCCTGCCCTTCTACCACGCCACCGCCATGGTGGTGTGCTGGGGCTCGGCGCTGTCCGGCCAGGCGGCGCTGATCATGGTGCGGCGCTTCAGCGCCAGCCGCTTCCTCGACGAAGTGCGCCAGCATGGCGCCACCGCCTTCGGCTACGTCGGCGAGCTGTGCCGCTACCTGCTGGAGCGCCCGGCCAGCCCCGACGACGCCGACAACCCGCTGCGCATCATGGTCGGCAACGGCATGCGCCCGGCCATCTGGAGCGCCTTCAAGCAGCGCTTCGGCATTCGCCAGGTGGTCGAGTTCTACGCCTCCAGCGAGGGCAACATCGGCTTCACCAACCTGCTCAACCTGGACCACACCGTGGGCTTCACCCCCTACCCCTACGCCATCGTCCGCTACGACCGCGACAGCGAGGCGCCCATGCGCGATGCCCATGGCCGCCTGCAACGGGTGAAGCCCGGCGAGGCCGGCCTGCTGATCGGCGAGATCACCGAGAAGACGCCCTTCCACGGCTACACCGACCCGGCCAAGACCGAGAGCTGCATCCTGCGCGACGTGTTCCGACCGGGCGACGCCTGGTTCAACACCGGCGACCTGATGCTGCACCAGGGCTGGCGCCACGCCCAGTTCGTCGACCGCCTGGGTGACACCTTCCGCTGGAAGGGCGAGAACGTTTCCACCACCGAGGTGGAGGCCGTGCTGGACGGCATCGACGGGGTCGGCGAGGCGGTGGTCTATGGCGTGGAGATCGCCGGCACCAACGGCCGCGCCGGGATGGCCTGTATCCGCCTGGACCGTGTCCCGGCTGACTTCGACTTCCGCGGCCTGCTCGCCGAACTGCGCCGCGAGCTGCCGCACTACGCGGTGCCGCTGTTCCTGCGCCTGAGCGAGAAGATGGAGACCACCGGCACCTTCAAGCACAAGAAGGCGCCGCTCAAGGAACAGGGCTTCGATCCGACCCGCTGCGCCGACCCGCTGTACGCCTGGCTGCCCGGCACGGACAGCTACGTGCCGGTGGATGGCGCGCTGCACGCGGCCATCCAGGGCGGGGCCTATCGCTACTGAAGCTGGTCGAGCAGCGCCCGGCAGTCCGGAGCGAAGCCGTCGGCCAGCTCCGGCCAGGGGTTCTCCGGCAGGTTGACCAGCACCCCATGGGCGCCGGCGGCGCGGGCACAGTCCAGGTCGAAACGGTAGTCGCCGACCATCACCAGCGCGTCGGGCGCCACGGCCCAGCGCTGCGCCAGGTGCAGCAGGCCGGCCGGGTCGGGCTTGGGCGGCGCCTCGCCGCGGCCGACCACGTCGGCGCTGTCGAAGCAGTCGCCGAGGCCGATGGCAGCCAGGGTCAGCAGGGCCAGTTCATGGGCGTTGCGGGTGAGGATGCCGAGCCGGCAGCCGCGCTCGTGCAGCCCGCGCACCAGCGCCACCGCGCCGGGCGCCGCCACCGAACCGATCGCCAGTTCGCGCTCGTGCTCCAGCAGCCAGGCGTGCTTGGCCTGAGCCTCGGCTTCCGGCAGCGCGGCCAGGTGATGGAGGATGTCTTCCTCCTGGGGAATGCCCAGCGCCCGCTTGATGGCCGGGAAGTCGTGGACGGCCACGGTCAGGGTGCCGTCCATGTCGAACACCCAGTGGCGCCGATGGCGCAGGGCGGGCGACACCCGCGCCGTCACTTCCAGTCCTCGCGCTGGCGGATCAGGCCCTCCTGGCAGGACGACGCCACCAGCCGGCCGTCGCGGCTGAAGATGCTGGCGCGGGCGAAGCCGCGGGCATTGCCGGCCCAGGGGCTGTCCATGGCGTACAGCAGCCAGTCGTCCATGCGCAGGTCGCCGTGGAACCACAGGGCATGGTCGAGGCTGGCCACCTGCATGAACTTCTGGAACACCGACACGCCGTGGGGCAGCAGCGAGGTGGTCAACAGGTTGAAGTCGCTGGCATAGGCCAGCAGCAGCTTGTGCAGCTGCGGCTCGGCCGGCAGTTCGCCGGCGGCACGGAACCACACGTACTTGACCGGCTCGGCGGGCTCCGGGGCGAAGGGGTTGATGCGCGTCACCGGGCGGATCTCGATGGGCTTCTCGCTGACCATCCGCTCGCGCATGCGCTCGGGAATCAGGTGCGCCACCTGGCGCGCGTTGTCGGTCTCCGAGGGCAAGTCCTCGGGGCCCGGCACGTCCGGCATCTGCAACTGGTGGTGGAAGCCTTCCTCGTCGGCCTGGAACGAGGCGGAGCAGAAAAAGATCGGCTGGCCCTTCTGGATCGCCGTGACCCGGCGGGTACTGAAGCTGCCGCCGTCGCGCACCCGGTCGACGCTGTACACCACCGGCAGGCTGGCGTCGCCGGGGCGCAGGAAGTAGCCATGCAGCGAGTGCACGTGGCGCGCCTCCTCCACCGTCTGGCAGGCGGCGGACACGCTCTGGCCGAGCACCTGGCCGCCGAACAGCTGGCGGAAGCCCAGGTCCTGGCTGCGCCCGCGGAACAGGTTTTCCTCGATCGGCTCCATGCTCAACAGGGCTACCAGATCATCCAGCACTTGGCTCATTCGTCACTCCTCGGGCGGCACACGCAATTCGTTATAGGCCGGCGCGCTGGACAGGCGCTCGTCCCAGACCGCGCGACCGATGGTGAAATGGTAAAGGCTTTGCCAGCGGCTGTCGGCCAGTTCCAACAATTCGTGCACCTGATCGTCGAAGAAGCAGCCGATGCCGGTGCCCGACAGCCCCGCCGCCTCGGCCTCCAGGTACAGCAACTGGCCGATCTGCCCGCACTCCCAGTAAAGCCGCGGGTAGCGCCAGGCACCCTCGTCCAGCGCCGCGTCGAAACGCGCCAGCATGGCCAGGGCGACGCAGCCGTCGCTGGCAATGTCCTGGCCGCAGGCGAGGAAACCGGCCAGCCCGCGGGCATCGCCCTCCAGCAGGCGGTACAGCGGCAGCTCGGGGTGCGCGCGCTGCCAGGTGAAGTCCGCACGCAGGCCATCCGGCTGAGGATCGCCATCGCAACGGGCCAGCCAGTAGAGCCCGGGCTCCAGGCCCTGGACCCGATGGACGAACAGCAGCAGATCGACCCGTGGCGGCTCGCCGGTCACCGCGAAGGGCACCGGCGAGTTCGCCGGCAGCAGGCGCTGCAGCCAGGCGAACAGCAGCTCGGTCTGGATGCCGGTACGACCGTCGAAGGCCTGGGCGCTGCGCCGCCGGTGCAGGATCGGGCGCAGCGGCAGACCGGGGTTTGCATCCTCGTTCCGGCCGGCCCGCGCCTGCCAGTCCCCACGGGGCAATGCGGGGGCACGACACAGTGCGTGCACCCGGGCCAGCTCCGGCCAGTCACGGTACTGGCGCGACAGGCGATTGGGCGCGCCGCTCGTCTCCAGTGCCGCCAGCTCCCGCAGCAATGCCTCAGGCAGAACGGGCTCCCGCGCCTGTGCGGGGCCGACCCACAACAGGCAGTCACCCTGCTCGGCCTCGTGGAAACCCTGGCGATCCAGCCCCAGCAGCCCGTCCAGGCGCGCCTCGGCCACCCCGCGCAGCAGTCGCACCTGCCAGTCCTGCACGGCAGCGGCGATGGCCAGGCAGGCCAGGGCATGGCCCAGGTCGTGCTGGCAGTAGCGGTAGGCGCGCTCGCCGTATTTCCAGGCCTCGCGCCAGGGAATGCTGGCCAGACCGAGCAGAAAGCCGCCGGCCGGCAAGGCGGCGGATAACTGCTCGCCCAGCGCCGGCGGCAACTCGGCGCGTACCTCCAGGGCGTGGGCGTCTGGTGCATAGTGCGCCAGCAGCCCCTGCCCCTCGATCGCGCCAGGCGGCAACAACAGATAGGCCTCGGTCGGATGCAGGTTGCCGGACGACGGATTGACCCGCAGCGCCCAGCGATTGCCGCCGGCCTCCTTCCAGGCGGACAGCGCCAGGCTGTCGTACAGCAGCTGCGAGAGGCTGGCGCGGCTCACGGGTCGCGGCTCGCCGATGGGGCCGGCGAAGGGCGCGTCATAGCCAGGCGTCTCTTCCAGCGGGCGCTGCCACAGCTCGACCAGGCGGCTGCCGGCATAGCGGCGGAACGGCGCCGGCTGGATCGCCCAGTCCAGTTGGCCGGGGCCGGGCGCGTAGCCCTCCGGCCGATGCTTGCTCAGCGCGTGATAGGCGCGTACCTGTCGCTCAGCGTCCATGCCAGTCCTCCCGGTCCAGCCGGTAGAGCAGGTGCGGGCGCAGCGGATGACCCGCCGGCAGGCCCGGATGCTCGAAGTCGTCGGCGGGATCGCGGCGCATGCCGAGGCGCTCCATCAGCCCCCAGGAGCGCCGGTTGGCCGGCACGGTGAAGGACACTACCTGCGCCAGCTCCAATTCGTCGAACGCGAAGTCCAGAGAGCGCCGCGCCGCCTCCAGGGCATGGCCCTGGCCCCAGAAGGGCCGGGCCAGGCGCCAGCCGATCTCCACCGCCGGCACGAAGGGCGCGTCGAAGCCGACCCGCGCCAGGCCGGTGAAACCGACGAAGGCACCATCCTCGCGCCGCTCCAGGCACCAGAAGGTGAAGCCGTGCTCGGTCTGATGCGCCTGCAGCCGCCGCAGCAGATCGGCGCTGCCGACTCGGTCCAGGGTCGCGGGGAAATGCGCCATCACCTCGGGGTCGGCGCACAGCGCGGCCAAGGCATCGAGATCGTCGTCGCGCCAGGGCCGCAGGGTCAGGCGCTCGCTGGTCAGGGTCGTGGTCATATACTGGGCTCGCCTTCATGAGTGACGCATTATGCTGCCGCTGGTCTACCACGACGACTACAGCCCGCCCTTCCCGGCCAACCACCGCTTCCCCATGGAGAAGTTCCGCCTGCTGCGCGACCACCTGGTGGACAGCGGCCTGGTGCGCGACGCCGAGCTGCATCGCCCCGAGCCCTGTCCGCCGGACATCCTCGCCCTGGCCCACTGCCCGGACTACATCGAGCGCTTCGCCGGCGGCGAACTGGCCCACGAGGAGCAACGCCGGCTCGGCCTGCCCTGGAGTCCCGCGCTGGCCCGGCGCACCGTGCGCGCGGTGGGCGGCTCGCTGCTGGCGGCAGAGCTGGCGCTTGAGCACGGCATCGCCTGCCACCTGGCCGGCGGCACCCATCACGCCCACTACGACCAGGCCTCCGGCTTCTGCATCTTCAACGATCTGGCGGTGGTCGCCCGCTACCTGCTGGAAAGCGGCCGCGCCGGCCGGGTGCTGATCTACGACTGCGACGTGCACCAGGGCGACGGCACCGCGCGCCTGCTGGAAAACGTGCCAGACGCCATCACCGTGTCGCTGCACTGCGAGAAGAACTTCCCGGCGCGCAAGGCCAGGAGCGACTGGGACATCGGCCTGCCCATCGGCATGGGCGACGCCGACTACCTCAAGGTGGTGAACGACAGCCTCGGCTACCTGCTGGCCCTCTACCAGCCGGACATCGTGCTGTACGACGGCGGCGTGGACGTGCACCGGGACGACGCCCTCGGCTACCTGCAGCTGACCGACGCCGGCATCGCCGCCCGCGACGAGACGGTGTTCGGCCACTGCCTGGAACGCGATATCCCGGTGGTCGGCCTGATCGGCGGCGGCTACGACAAGGACCGCGCTCTGCTCGCCCGCCGCCACGGCATCCTCCACCACAGCGCCGCGCGGGTGTGGCTCGCGGCGGGGCTGCGTTAGCCGGCCAGGACCTTATCCAGAGCCTGTTCGAACGTGGCCACGGTGCGCTCCACATTGCCCAGCTTGTCCAGGCCGAACAGGCCGAGGCGGAAGGTCTGGAAGTCCGCCGGCTCGTCGCACTGCAGCGGCACCCCGGCGGCGATCTGCAGGCCCTGGGCGGCGAACTTGCTGCCGTTCTTGATCTGCGCATCGTCGGTGTAGCAGACCACCACGCCGGGCGCCTCGAAGCCCGGCGCCGCGACGCTCCTGAAGCCCCTGGCGGCCAGCAGTTCGCGCACGCGCCGGCCCAGCTCGCGCTGCTGCTGGTCGAGCGTGGCGAAGCCGGTGGCCTCGGCCTCCTTCATCGCGTCGCGGAAGCGCGCCAGTGCGTCGCTGGGCATGGTCGCGTGGTAGGCGTGGCCGCCCTGCTCGTAGGCCTGCATGATCTGCAGCCACTTCTTCAGGTCGCAGGCGAAACTGCTGCTCTGGGTCGCCTCGACGCGCTCCCGGGCGGCCTCGCCGAGCATCACCAGGGCGCAGCAGGGCGAGGCGCTCCAGCCCTTCTGCGGCGCGCTGATCAGCACGTCGACGCCGCAGGCCTGCATGTCCACCCAGAGGGTGCCGGAGGCGATGCAGTCGAGCACGAACAGGCCACCCACCGCATGCACGGCGTCGGCCACGGCGCGCAGATAGTCGTCGGGCAGGATCATCCCCGACGAGGTCTCCACATGGGGCGCGAACACCACCTGCGGCCGCTCCGCGGCGATGGTCGCCAGCACCTCGTCCAGCGGCGCCGGCGCATAGGCCGCCTGGCTGCCCCCGGCAACCGGGCGCGCCTTGAGCACGATGGATTCGGTGGGGATCTGACCCATCTCGAAGATCTGCGTCCAGCGATAGCTGAACCAGCCGTTGCGCAGCACCAGGGCCTTCTGCCCGGTGGCCAGCTGGCGCGCCACCGCCTCCATGCCGAAGGTGCCGCTGCCGGGCACCACGGCCACGGCATGGGCGTTGTAGACCTGCTTGAGGGTGCTGGAAATGTCGCGCATCACGCCCTGGAAGGACTGCGACATGTGGTTCAGGGAGCGGTCGGTGTAGACCACCGAATATTCGAGCAGACCCTCGGGATCGACACTGGGATAGAGGCCGGACATGGCACGTGCTCTCGACTGGGATGATGCCCAGACCCTGCCCGAAGCCCGAGCAGATGACAAGGCCGGCGACCGGAGCCTCGGGTAGAATGTCGCCTTTCCATCGCTCCCCGCGCCGCCATGACCGACTCCCCCTCTCACTCCGCTCCCCATGTCGCCGTCATCGGTGGCGGCCCCGCCGGGCTGATGGCCGCCGAAGTGCTGGCGGCGGGCGGCGCGCGGGTCGAGCTGTTCGACGCCATGCCCTCGGTCGGGCGCAAGTTCCTGCTGGCCGGAGTCGGCGGCATGAACATCACCCATTCCGAGGCGAAGGCGCCGTTCCTGTCGCGCTACCGCGAGCGCGAAGGCGAGATCGCCACGCTGCTCGCGGAGTTCGACGCCGAGGACTTGCGCGCCTGGATTCACGGCCTGGGCATCGACACCTTCGTCGGCACCTCGGGCCGGGTGTTCCCCACCGACATGAAGGCCGCGCCGCTGCTGCGCGCCTGGCTCCGACGCCTGCGCGAGGCCGGCGTGGCGATCCACACCCGCAGCCGCTGGCTGGGCTGGGACGAGGCCGGCACGCTACGCATCGCCACCGCCGAGAGCGAGCGGCTGGTCGCGGCCGACGCCTGCGTACTGGCCCTCGGCGGCGGCAGCTGGGCCCGGCTCGGCTCGGACGGCGCCTGGGTGCCGCTGCTGCAGGCGCGCGGCGTGGAGGTTTCACCGCTGAGCCCGGCCAACTGCGGCTTTGAGGTGGCCGGCTGGAGCGAGCACTTGCGTGGCAAATTCGCCGGCGCGCCGCTGAAGAACGTCACCCTGGCGCTGGACGGCGAGGCACCGCGCCGCGGCGAGTTCGTGCTGACCGAGCACGGAGTGGAGGGCAGCCTGGTCTACGCCCTGTCCGCGGCCATCCGCCAACGCATCGAGCGCGACGGACGCGCCCTGGTGCGCCTGGACCTGCAGCCGGATCGCACGCTGGAGAAGATCGAAGCGCTGCTGAGCAAGCCACGCGGCTCGGCCTCGATGGCCAAGCACCTGCACCGCCAGCTCGGCCTGGATGGTGCCAAGGCCGCGCTGCTGCGCGAGCTGGCCAACGCCGAGGACTTCGCCGACATGAGCCGCCTGGCGCGGGCGATCAAGGCGCTGCCGATCGAACTGCTGCGCACCCGCCCGCTGGACGAGGCGATCTCCAGCGCCGGTGGAGTGACCTTCGCGGCGCTCGACGAACGCCTGATGCTGCGCGCCCTGCCCGGCACCTTCTGCGCCGGCGAAATGCTCGACTGGGAAGCGCCCACCGGCGGCTACCTGCTCACCGCCTGCTTCGCCAGCGGCAGGGCCGCCGCGCTGGGGGCGCTGGAGTGGTTGCGGGGGCGGTGAACAGCGCCTTGGTGCGCACGGCGCCCCCTACATCCGTGGGCGGGTGAAACCCACTGACGGGTGCGCGGGTTTCACCCGCTCTACGCGCTGGAGCGGTCAAGGCGGCACCAGCCTATCCACTGTGGGAGCGGCCTTGGCCGCGAACTGTTGCCGGATAGCGATCGCGGCCAAGGCCGCTCCCACCAACGCACCCGCGCAATCCAGGCGAAGCGCCTACCCCACCGCCGGCAACGGCTCGTCCAGGGGCGTCACCGTCACCCGCACGTCCGGGTCGTGGCTGCCGCCGCCGAGGATCACGCCGCGCAGCGGCGAGACGTCGGCGAAGTCGCGGCCCCAGCCGAGGGTGATGTGTTCCAGGGCGGGCAGCAGGTTGTTGGTGGGGTCGAAGTCCACCCAGCCCTGGCGCGGGCAGTACACCGAGACCCAGGCGTGCGAGGCGTCTGCGCCGATCAGCCGGGGCTGGCCGGGTGGCGGCCGGGTCAGCAGGTAGCCGCTGACGTAGCGCGCCGCCAGCCCACGGGAGCGCAGGCAGGCGAGCATCAGGTGGGCGAAGTCCTGGCAGACCCCGCGGCGCTCCTCCAGCACCTGCAGCAGCGGGGTCGCCACCTGGGTGGCGGCGGCATCGAAGGTGAATTCCTCGAAGATCCTGCGCATCAGCGCCCGCACCGCCAGCAGCAGCGGGCGGCCCGGCGCGAAGCAGTCGGCGGCGTAGTCGACGAACACGCCCTTGAGGTTCACGTAGGGCGACTGGAAGCGGTAGCGCGCGGCCTCCAGCAGCCCGGCGGACAGCGGCTGGCCGCTGTAGCCGAGGGCCGCCACCACCTCTTCCCAGGGCGGGGAGTCCTCCAGTTGCAGGCCCTCGCGGGCCAGCACTTCCACGCGCAGGCTGGCGACCACCCGCAGTTCGTCGTGGGGGCGCTCGAAGGCCAGGCGGGTGAGCGGGTTGCCGAATGTGTCCAGGCCGTCTTGGCGCCGGGTCGGCTGCGGGGTGATGGCCAGGTGCCGTTCCTGGCAGAGCTGCCGCTCGCAGTCGCGCGGCCACAGGTGGGCCAGCTGCTGGGCCAGGGAGACGGGCGCCGAGTAGCGGTAGTGGGTATCGTGGAGGACCTGGTACAGGGCACGCTTCATGACGAGAGTGTCCCCCGGCTGGCGTCCACGTGCACGAAGAAGCGCAGGGCCAGCTGGTCCGAGACCTCGCCGGAGGCCTCGACGATCTGCAGCAGCAGGTCGGCCAGGCCGCCGAGCACGGCGCGCACGCCGGAGGCGCCGAACAGCGGGTTCTCCAGGCTGCCCAGGCGGAACCCGGCGAGCTTGTCGCCCAGTTCGGCCAGCGCGTCGCCGGCGACGAAACCGAAGTTCTCCTCCAGCCGCTCCAGGGAACGCAGCAGCTGGCGCAGCTGGAACAGCACGGCGTGCGGGTTCTGCTCGTCGAGCAGGAGCAGGTCGAGCACCGGGATCAGTTGGGCGCTGGCCAGGTAGCGGGTGCGGTAGGTGATGCTGCTGTTGCCCAGCTCCAGCAGCCACTCCAGCGCGGACTGGTCGTGGGCGGCGTGGCCACGGAGGAAGCCGGCGATGCTCTCGCAGAGGAACTGCAGGCGCTCGATGCTGCGGCCGATCATGAGGAAGCGCCAGCCGTCGTCGCGGGTCATGTCGTCGAGGGCGAAGCCGGCCAGGGCAGCCAGCGACATCAGCAGGCGGTTGAGGAAGTCCAGCAGGTCGCCGAAGTCGGCGCCCTCGCGCTCCAGGCTCTGGGCCTCGCGCTGCAGCTCGACCAGCGCCTGCCAGTTGGCGCGGGACAGCTTGCCGCGCACACTGCCGGCCGACCACTGCAGGCGCTGCAGGCCGGCGCGCAGGCTGGCCGGCCAGTCGGCGCCGAGCATGGCCTCGAACAGGCGCTGCTCCAAGGTGCCGCTGGCGGCATCCGGCAGCAGGCCGAGCCCCTCGCCCAGGACCAGCGCGGCCTGCAGGGCCTGCGGGTCGTCATCGTCGTCGACGTAGCGCGACAGCATGATGCGCAGCAGCCGCGCGCTGTCCTCGCAGCGCTCGCCGTAGCGGCCGAACCAGAACAGGTTCTCCACCACCCGCGACGGCAGGAAGGGGTCGCTACGCACCAGGTCGGCCACGCCGAGCGGGCGCAGCCACTGCCAGGGCTCGCCGCCCGGGTGGCGCTCGCCGAGCACCCAGGTGTCCTTGCTCGCCCCGCCGCGCTGCATCGAGATCACCTCGGCGTCGGCATCGGCGGCCACCCGGGTCAGGCCGCCGGGCAGCACCCGGTAGCCGTCGGCGCTGGCCACGGCGAACACGCGCATGCCGATGGCGCGCGGCACCACGCCGCCCTCCTCGGCCAGCCACACCGGCGCCTGGGACAGCTGGGCGCGGGCCTGCGCCACGTAGGCGTAGGGACGCGCCCGGATGCGCTCGGCCAGGGCCGCGCGCTGGGTCTCGTCGAGGTCGCGGCCGAACTGGGCGACGAAGCTCTGCGACGGGAAGCTCGGCCGCACCAGCAGTTCGTCGAGCTTGTCCAGCGCCTCGCCCAGCACCGGCTCTTCACCACACCACCAGCTGGCGATGGACGGCAGCAGCAGTTCCTCGCCCAGCAGCCGCTCGGCGATGGCGGGCAGGAAGCCGGGCAGCCCCGGCGACTCCAGCACGCCGCTGCCCAGGGCGTTGGCCACCAGCACGTTGCCCTGGCGCACCGCTTCGAGCAGGCCGGGCACGCCGAGGGCGGAGTCGGTGCGCAGTTCCAGCGGGTCGCAGTAGTCGTCGTCCAGGCGGCGCAGCACGGCGTGGACCCGGCGCAGGCCGGCCAGGGTCTTGAGGTAGAGGCAGGCGTCGCGCACGGTCAGGTCGCTGCCTTCCACCAGCGGATAGCCGAGCTGGCGCGCCAGGTAGAGGTGCTCGAAATAGCTCTCGTTGAAGCGCCCCGGGGTCAGCACCACCACCAGCGGCGTCTCGCCGTCGGCCGGCGCCTGGCGCGCCAGGGTGTCCTGCAGGGTGCGGAAGAAGCCGGCCAGATACTGCACGCGTAGGTCGCGGTACAGCTCGGGGAAGGCGCGCGAGAGGATCTGCCGGTTCTCCAGGGCGTAGCCGGCGCCGGAAGGCGCCTGGGTGCGGTCGGCGGTGACCCACCAGCGGCCGTCCGGCGCCCGCGCCAGGTCCACCGCGTACAGGTGCAGGTAGGTGCCGCCCGGCGGGCGCACGCCCTGGCAGGGCCAGAGGAAGTTGTCGTGGCCGAACACCAGCTCGGTCGGCAGCAGGCCCTCGGCGAGCAGTTGCTGCGGGCCGTAGATGTCCGCCAGCACGGCGTCGAGCAGGCTGGCGCGCTGGGCCACGCCGGCGGCGATCTGCTGCCACTCGTCGGCGGGGATCAGGTTGGGCAGCAGGTCCAGTTCCCAGGGGCGGTCGGCGCCGTCCGGCGCGGCGTAGGCGTTGTAGGTCACGCCGTTTTCCTGGATCTGCCGCTCCAGCAGGGCCTGGCGCTGCTGCAGCTGGGCCGGGGTGCTGCGCTGCAGCTGGTCGAACAGGCGGCGCCAGTGCGGGCGCACCTGGCCACGGGCGTCGAGCAGTTCCTGGTAGGCCGCGCCGGAGCGCGGGTAGTCGGCAAGCAGGTCAGGCATGGACATCTCGGCAGTGTTAACGCGGCGCCTCTCCCTCAGCACCCTCATCCGCCCTTCGGGCACCTTCTCCCGGCGGGAGAAGGATTCAGGAGCGGCGCAGGTCCAGGGTCATGGGCAGTTCATTATTGTTGATCGGTTCGGCCACCGTGCGTTCACCCGGGCTGTGCCCGTGGCGGAAGAAGCGTGCCATGCGCCGGCTCTCGGCGGCGTAGGCGTTGACCGGCAGCGCCTCGAAATTGCGCCCGCCGGGGTGCGCCACGTGGTACTGGCAGCCGCCGAGGGAGCGCTGCATCCAGGTGTCCACCAGGTCGAACACCAGCGGCGCGTGCACGCCGATGGTCGGCTGCAGGCAGCTGGCCGGCTGCCAGGCGCGGTAGCGCACGCCGCCGACGAATTCGCCGACCCTGCCGGTGGGCCGCAACGGCACCGGCACGCCGTTGCAGGTGAGCAGGTAGCGGTCCGGCGCCAGGCCGTTCAGCTTCACCTGCACCCGCTCCAGGGACGAGTCCACGTAGCGCACGGTGCCGCCGACAGCGCCCTCCTCGCCCAGTACGTGCCAGGGCTCCAGGGCCTGGCGCAGCTCCAGGTCGATGCCCTTGACGGCGTAGTCGCCCAGGCGCGGGAAGCGGAACTCCAAGTGCGGGGCGAACCATTCGGCGCGCAGCGGGTAGCCGGCGGCATTGAGCTCCTGGATGACGTCGGCGAAGTCCTGCTCGACGAAGTGCGGCAGCAGGAAGCGGTCGTGCAGCTCGGTGCCCCAGCGCGCCAGCTTCGCCGGGCGGTACGGCTCGTTCCAGAAACGCGCGACCAGAGCGCGCAGCAGCAGTTGCTGGACCAGGCTCATGCGCGCGTGCGGCGGCATCTCGAAGGCGCGCAGTTCGAGCAGGCCGAGGCGGCCGCTGGCCGAGTCCGGCGAGTACAGCTTGTCGATGCAGAACTCGGCGCGGTGGGTGTTGCCGGTGACGTCCACCAGCAGGTTGCGCAGCAGGCGGTCGACCAGCCAGGGCGGGCACTCGCGGCCCGGCTCGGGCATCTGGGCGAAGGCAATCTCCAGCTCGTAGAGGGCGTCGTTGCGCGCCTCGTCCACCCGCGGCGCCTGGGAGGTCGGGCCGATGAACAGGCCGCTGAACAGGTAGGACAGCGACGGATGGTTGTGCCAGTAGCTGATCAGGCTGCGCAGCAGGTCCGGACGACGGAGGAAAGGCGACTCGGCCGGCGTGGCGCCGCCGAGAACGAAGTGGTTGCCGCCGCCGGTGCCGGTGTGGCGGCCGTCGAGCATGAACTTCTCGCTGCTCAGGCGGCAGTGGCGCGCCGCCTCGTAAAGGAATTCGGTGCGCTCGACCAGTTCGTCCCAGGTGGCGGCCGGGTGGATGTTGACCTCGATCACGCCGGGGTCCGGGGTGACGCGGAAGTGGGTCAGGCGCGGGTCCTGCGGCGGCTCGTAGCCTTCCAGCAGCACCGGGCAGCGCAGCTCGCGGGCGGTGGCCTCGATGGCGGCGACCAGCTCCAGGTAGTCATCCAGCCGCTGCAGCGGCGGCATGAACAGGTACAGGCGGCCGTCGCGCGGTTCGGCGCACAGGGCGGTGCGGACCACGCCGGACGCCGACTCGAACAGCCCGGGCGCCTGCGGTCCCTCGCCCTCCGCCGGCGGCTTGCGCCCGGCCGGGTGCAGCGGCATGCGCAGCTGCTGGACGATGCTCTGCCGGCTGGGCAGCGGCGGGAACGGCTGGTGCGGGTCCTGTGGCGCGACGTAGGGGTAGTCCAGCTCGCCGACCCAGGGTTGCGAGTCCAGCGGCAGGCGGTAGCCCAGCGGCGAGTCGCCGGGCACCAGCCGGCAGTGTTCGTCGCGCAGGAACCAGGGCCCGGTCAGCCAGGCGTCGTCGCCGGCGCTACGCATCAACGGCAGGACGTGGCCGACCACCTCGCCCAGGCCGCGGCAGAACACCTTGCGCAGGCGCTCGCGCTCCAGCGGGTCGGCCAGGCGTGCGTCGCCCGGGGTGACGTTGGCCGGCAAGCGGCGTTCGCGCCACAGGTAGTAGAGCCAGTCCTCGTAGGCCGGGAACACGTGCTCGGCCTCCAGCCCCAGGTGCCCAGCCAGGGTGGCGAGGAAGCGCCCGGCCAGGCGCGCGTCGGCGCCGTAATAGCGGGTCTCGTCGGCGTACAGCGCCGGGTCCTGCCAGATCGGCTCGCCGTCCTTGCGCCAGAAGCAGTTGAGCGACCAGCGCGGCAGCTGCTCGCCGGGGTACCACTTGCCCTGGCCGAAGTGCACCAGGGCCTGCGGCGCGTAGTGGGCACGCAGGCGGTGGAACAGCTCGGCGGCCAGGCGGCGCTTGTTCGGCCCCAGGGCGGCGGTGTTCCACTCGGCGTCGTCCGGGTAGTCGATGGCGACGAAGGTCGGCTCGCCGCCCATGGTCAGGTGCACGTCGCCGTAGGCCAGCTCGGCGTCCACCTGGCGACCGAGGCCGAGGATCTCCTGCCACTGCTCCTCGCCATAGGGCATGGTCACGCGAGGCGCTTCCCAGATGCGCTCGATGCGCATGTCGTGCTCGAACTCGCACTCGCATTCGTCGAGCACCCCGGAAATCGGCGCCGCGGCGGAGGGCTCGGGGCTGCACGCCAGCGGCACGTGGCCCTCGCCGGCGAACAGGCCGCTGGTGGGGTCGAGCCCGACCCAGCCGGCGCCGGGCAGGTACACCTCGCACCAGGCGTGCAGGTCTGTGAAGTCCTGCTCGGCGCCGCTGGGGCCGTCGAGGGATTTGACGTCGGCGGTGAGCTGGATCAGGTAGCCGGAGACGAAGCGTGCGGCCAGGCCCAGGTGGCGCAGCAGCTGCACCAGCAGCCAGGCCGAGTCGCGGCACGAGCCAGAGGCCAGCTGCAGGGTCTCCTCCGGCGACTGCACGCCCGGCTCCAGGCGGATCAGGTAGCGGATGTCCTGGGACAGGCGCTGGTTCAGCGCGACCAGGAAGTCGACGCTGGGCGTCGGCGTGCGGTCGATGCCGGCCAGGTACTCGGCGAACAGCGGCCCGCAGGCAGCCGTCACCAGGTAGGGCGCCAGCTCGCGCTGCTCGCCGCCGGTGTAGGCGAAGGGAATCTTCTCGGCGTGCTCTTCGAGGAAGAAGTCGAAGGGGTTGAACACCGCCATCTCGGCGACCAGGTCGACGGTGACCTTGAGCCGCTCGGTCTTCTCCGGGAACACCAGGCGCGCCAGGTAGTTGCCCTGGGGGTCCTGCTGCCAGTTGACGAAGTGCTCGCCCGGCTCAACCTGCAGCGCATAGGAAAGGATGCGCGTGCGGCTGTGGGGCGCCGGGCGCAGGCGAACGACCTGCGGGCCCAGGTTGATCGGGCGGTCGTAGCGGTAGTGCGTGACGTGCTGCAGTGCGACATGGATCGACACGGCGTGCCTCCTGCGAGCCAGGGCGATAACCGGCAGGGGCAAGAGTTGTGCCATTGCCATTGACCCGGATCAACGAGGCCTCGGCAGCAGCGGGCAAGATCGGCAGCAAAAAACAACGAGGGGAGCAGGAGCGCATGACCTTCATGCCGTGGACGCAAGCGCTTGAGGTGGGGATAGCGGAGATCGACGAACAGCATCGCTGGCTGGTGGACCAGACCAACGACCTGCACGAGGCGCTGAGGGCCGGGGCCTCGCGCGAGCAGATCGGCGCACTGCTGGAGGGCCTGATGGACTATGTGATGAACCACTTCATCGTCGAGGAGAACCTGTTCGTCCGCCTCGGCTACCCCGAGGCCGAGGCGCACCAGGCCCAGCACAACCTGTTCAGCGGCCAGGTGATGACGCTGCTCGCGCGCCACGAGGAGGGCGAAGCGGTCGGCCCCGATGCCCTCGAACTGCTCAAGGACTGGCTGGTGCACCACATCCTGAAGGTGGACAAGGCCTACGTGGCGCATTTCCGCGACCACGGCCTGGGCTGAAAGCACGCACCAGAAAGGTGCGAGACACTCCCCCTGCAGGCTTCAGTGCGGTGCAAGCAGCGCGTGCCCGGCGGCTGTCTACCTGCACCCTACGGAGATTGGGCTGCGCCTCCCGGACCGGATGCACCGACTCGCCTATGATCCAGCCCGCCCCGGCGGGGATCGAGGGAACGACGCGAGGAATCGGAGTGAGGACGCCACTGGAACTGGCCCTGGAGCAGCTGCAGCAGGGATATATCGAACCGAACCGGGAGGCCGCCCTGACGCCTCTCGGCGCCATGCGCCTGTGGGCCGGCCTGTTCGCCGCCACCTTCTTCGGGATATTTCTCTGCGCGGTGATCGCCATCGTCTGCGCGCTCCCGCTGCTGGTCCCGGCGCTACCCGTGGCGGAACAGCCGCTGGCGCAGTTCTTCGGGCTGATGCTGCTCGTCGGCGTCTACAGCCTGGGCAACATCCTGCTCATCCAGGGCTTGCCAGGAGCGCGTCTCGTGCACAGCCTGCTGTTCGCGGCCCTGCTGCTCGGCCCGCTGGCGGTCCAGACGCAGGGCCTGCAGGGCGGGCTGGCGCTCACGGGCATCGGCGCAGGCCTCGCCGGACTGCTGCTGAGCAACAGCAAGCGCTATCGGGCCATGCAGGCGCTGCACAGGCTGATGCGCCAGCTGCGCCGCCGATACCGCCCGGGGCGAGGCTGAGCCCTTCCCTCAGCGCGGTGCAACCGGGCGCTTGACCGGCTTCTTGCCCCCGGACTTCTCCGCCTTGCGCCGCGCCTCGGCAGCGGCCTTGGCCTGCTCGCGCTTGTCCCACGCCTTGCTGCCATCGCTGCCGCGCGGCGGCAGGCCGGTGTGCTGGGTGAGGATGCGGCCGACCGTCTTGCCCTTGTTGTCGCTGCCGACCTTCTTGCTGCCGGCCGGCGTCGAGTTCTTGCGCCGCGCGCTCTGGTACTCGTCGGGCTGCGGCTGGTAGGTCGGGATCAGGTGATGCTTGCCGTTGCCGATCAGGTCGGCGCGGCCCATGCGCTCCAGCGCCTCGCGCAGCATCGGCCAGCCCTTCGGGTCGTGGTAGCGCAGGAAGGCCTTGTGCAGGCGGCGCTGCTGATCGCTCTTGACGATGGTCACGCCGTCGCTCTTGTAGGTGACCTTGCGCAGCGGGTTCTTGCCCGAGTGGTACATGGCCGTGGCGCTGGCCATCGGCGACGGGTAGAAGGCCTGCACCTGGTCGGCGCGGAAGCCGTTGCGCTTGAGCCACAGGGCGAGGTTCATCATGTCCTCGTCGGTGGTGCCCGGATGCGCCGCGATGAAGTACGGGATCAGGTACTGCTCCTTGCCCGCCTCCTTCGAGAACTTCTCGAACATCTGCTTGAAGCGATCGTAGCTGCCGATGCCCGGCTTCATCATCTTCGACAGCGGGCCTTCCTCGGTGTGTTCCGGGGCGATCTTCAGGTAGCCGCCGACGTGGTGGGTGACCAGCTCCCTGACGTACTCGGGCGATTCGACGGCGAGGTCGTAGCGCAGGCCGGAAGCGATCAGGATCTTCTTCACCCCCGGCAGGGCGCGGGCCTTGCGGTACAGCTCGATCAGGGACGAGTGGTCGGTGTTCAGGTTCTCGCAGATGCCCGGCCACACGCAGGACGGCTTGCGGCAGTGCTGCTCGATGTCCGGGCTCTTGCAGGCGATGCGGTACATGTTGGCGGTCGGGCCGCCGAGGTCGGAGACCACGCCGGTGAAGCCCGGCACCTTCTTCATCTCCTCGATCTCGGCGAGGATCGATTCGTGCGAGCGGTTCTGGATGATGCGCCCCTCGTGCTCGGTGATCGAGCAGAAGGTGCAGCCGCCGAAGCAGCCGCGCATGATGTTGACCGAGAAGCGGATCATCTCGTAGGCCGGGATCTTCGCCTTGCCGTACTCCGGGTGCGGCACGCGCGCATAGGGCATGCCGAACACGTAGTCCATTTCCTCGGTGGTCATCGGGATGGGTGGCGGGTTGAACCACACGTCCACCTCGCCATGCCTCTGCACCAGGGCGCGGGCGTTGCCCGGGTTGGTCTCCAGGTGCAGCACGCGGTTGGCGTGGGCGTAGAGCACCGGGTCGTTGCGCACCTTCTCGAACGACGGCAGGCGGATCACGGTCTTGGCGCGGGTCATCCTCGGGCTGGGCAGCAGCTCGATGACCTTGGCCTCGTTCGGGTCCTCGGCCGGCCCCTTGTCCTGCTCGATGGCGCAGGCGGCGGTGTCCTGGGTGTTGACGTAGGGATTGATGATCTTGTCGATCTTGCCCGGGCGGTCGATGCGGGTGGAGTCCACCTCGAACCAGCCTTCCGGAGTGTCGCGGCGGACGAAGGCGGTGCCGCGCACGTCGGTGATCTGCTCGATCCGCTCGCCGAAGGCCAGGCGCTGGGCGATCTCCACCACGGCGCGCTCGGCGTTGCCGTACAACAGGATGTCGGCGGTGGCGTCCATCAGGATCGAGCGGCGCACCTTGTCCTGCCAGTAGTCGTAGTGGGCGATCCGGCGCAGCGAGGCCTCGATGCCGCCGAGAACCACCGGGGTCTGGCTGTAGGCCTCCTTGCAGCGCTGGCTGTAGACCAGGCTGGCGCGATCCGGGCGCTTGCCGGCGAGACCGCCCGGGGTATAGGCGTCGTCGCTGCGGATCTTCTTGTCCGCGGTGTAGCGGTTGATCATCGAGTCCATGTTGCCCGCCGCCACGCCGAAGAACAGGTTCGGCTGGCCGAGCTTCATGAAGTCGTCCTTCGAGCGCCAGTCCGGCTGGGCGATGATGCCGACGCGGAAGCCCTGGGCCTCCAGCAGGCGGCCGATGATGGCCATGCCGAACGACGGGTGATCGACGTAGGCGTCACCGGTGACGATGATGATGTCGCAGCTGTCCCAGCCGAGCTGGTCCATCTCCGCCCGGTTCATCGGCAGGAAGGGCGCGGGCCCGAAACACTCGGCCCAGTATTTCGGGTAGTCGAACAGCGGCTTGGCGGCTTGCATATTTTTTGATCAGGCGGACGCTCACGGGGCGCGGAATATAGCACAAAAAATATACAGAATCCGACCAGGGCGCTCGGGCGTATCCTGCTGCCGGTTTGTGATCACGATCACTTCCATGGCTATACTCCCGGCCAATTGCCCACGCCATTCAGAACCCGGTTCAAGGAGTCCACCCGGTGCGATGCCCTCTCGCGCATGCGCTGCTGCTGATGCTGTGCCTGAGCCTGCTCGGCGGGCGGCTGCAGGCCGCGCCCATACAGCTGCAGGCCGACAGCAGCGGACAGGAGCTGAACGGGCATATCGCCCTGCTGGAAGACGCCGGTGGCGAGCTGGGCATCGAGGACATGGCCGACCCGGCCGTGCAGGCGCGCTTCCGGCCAGCCGACGGCCGCGCCAGCGTCGGCCAGAACGCCAACCCCTGGTGGATCAGGATCGAACTGCAGCGGGCGGCCACCGCGCCGGCGCAGTGGTGGTTGGAAATCGGCGCGGTGACCCCGCTCGACCTGCAACTGTATGTGCCCGACGGCCAGGGCGGCTGGAGCCTGCGCCAGTCCGGCGAGCGGGTGAGTTTCGCCGAGGGCCGCGACCACGACTACCGGCGCGCGGTGCTGCGCCTGCCGGAACTGGGCGAGACGCCGCAGACCTTCTACCTGCGCAGCTACGACCCGGCCGGCAACTCCTTCCCGCTCAAGGTCTGGCAGCTGGATGCGCTGGACCACCTGGCCAACCATGAGAACCTCGGCCTGGGCCTGATCTACGGCATCATCGCCGCCCTGCTGCTGTACAACCTGTTCATCTTCCTCACCCTGCGCGACTCCGCCTACTTCTGGTACGTGCTGACCACCGCCGGCGCCCTGCTGCTGATCGTCAGCATGAGCGGCCACGGCTTCCAGTACCTGTGGCCGGGCGCGCCGGTACCGTTCTGGCTGGACCGCATCACCCTGCCCTCGCTATGGGGCTTCTGCGCCTGCCGCTTCACCCAGACCCTGCTGCAGACCCGCGTCCATGTGCGCTGGGCGCACCATCTGCTGAGCTTCGCCTGCGCCTGCTACGTGATCGCGGTGGTGCTCGACGGCTTCGGCCTGCGCGGCACCGCCGCCTGGCTGATCGCCCTGCTGTCGCTGACCAGCATCCCCGCCGCCCTCGGCTCGGCGATGATCCGCTGGCGCCAGGGCTACTTCCCCGCCCTGCTCTACCTGTTCGGCTACGGCCTGATCCTCGGCAGCATCAGCCTGGCGCTGATGCGCTCCACCGGCATCGTCCAGCCGGCCACCTGGAACGCCTACGTGTTCCCCCTGGCGGTGGCCGCCGAAACCATCCTGTTCTCCTTCGCCCTGGCCTACCGCATCCAGACGCTCAAGCAGGAAAAGGCCGAGGCCATGCTCCAGGCCGATCGCGAGAAGACCGCGCGCCTGGCGCAGATGCAGGCCAGCGCCGACGAACTGCAGGAAGCCGTGCGCCTGCGCACCGCCGAACTGGCCCTGGCCAACCAGCAACTGAGCGAGCGCGAGGAGCGCCTGCAGCACGCCGCCTTCCATGACCCGCTGACCGAACTGCCCAACCGTCGCTACCTGATCGAGCGCGCCGAGATGGCGCTGGCCGACGCCCAGCGCCGCGAAGAATCGGTGGCCCTGATGCTGGTGGACCTGGACCACTTCAAACCGATCAACGACCGCTATGGCCACGACGCCGGCGACCTGATGCTGCGCACCATCGGCCAGCGCCTGCGCGAGCACATGCGCGCCAACGACATGGTGGCGCGCCTCGGCGGCGACGAATTCGCGGTGCTGGTAGGCGGCGCCGACGCCCGCCAGCATGTCGAGGAAGTCGCCACCCGCCTGCTTGCGGAACTGTCGCGGCCGGTGATGTACGGCGCCAACCGCCTGGCGGTCACCATCAGCATCGGCGCAGCCTTCTACCCGCAGCACGCGCTGCAGTTCGCCGGCCTCTACAAATCCGCCGACGAGGCGATGTACCGGGCCAAGCAGAAGGGGCGCTCCGGCTTCGTTCTGCAGGGCGAAGGCGGCGAACTGAGCCTGGAAGAATGCCTGGCGCTGGACGTGCTCAAGGTGCCCAGCGGACTGAGCTAGAACAGGCTTTCCTACACGAACGAACCCGTAGGGTGCGCCATGCGCACCGACGCCAGGCTCAGGTGTGATAGCGACGCGGCACCCGCGCGGTGACCTTGGTCAGCAGCTCGTAGCCGATGGTGCCGGCGGCTCGCGCCACCTCGTCCACCGGCAGGTTGGTGCCCCACAGCTCCACCGCGTCGCCGACGGCGGCCCCGGGCAGGTCGGTGAGGTCCACCATCAGCATGTCCATCGACACCCGCCCGGCCAGCGGCACACGGCGGCCACCGATCCACACCGGAGTGCCGGCCGGCGCCTGGCGCGGGTAGCCGTCGGCATAGCCGCAGCTCACGGTGCCGATGCGCGACGGCCGCGTGGCGACCCAGTCGGCGCCGTAGCCGATGCTCTCCCCGGCGGGCACCTGGCGCACGGCGATCAGCTGGGCACCGAGCGTCATGGCCGGCTTCAGGCCCAGTTCGGCGGCGCTCAGGTCGACCAGGGGCGTGGCGCCATAGAGCATGATGCCGGGCCGCAGCCAGTCCATGTGCGCGGCCGGGATCGCCACCACGGCCGCCGAGTTGGCCAGGCTGCGCTGGTCGAAATCCAGATCGAGCAGCTCGAGGAAACGCTCCAGCTGCAGCTCGGTCATCGAGTGGCCGCGCTCATCGGCGCAGGCGAAGTGGCTGATCAGGTTCAGCTCGGCGACCTGGGCGGTGCCGCGCAGCCGGGGGAACAGCTCGCGGATGGCCTCGGCGGAGAAGCCCAGGCGATGCATCCCGGAGTCCAGCTTGAGCCAGACGTTAAGCGGCTGCGGCAGATCGGCGGCGAGCAGCGCCTCGACCTGCTTCGGCCCCTGCAGCACCAGATCCAGCCCCAGGTGCGCCGCCATCGGCAGCTCGTCGGCCGAGAAGCAGCCTTCCAGCAGCAGGATGCGCGCCTCAGCGTGCATGGCGCGCACCTCGGCGGCCTCCTCCAGGCTGGCCACGGCGAAACCGTCGGCCTCATCGTGGAGCACGCTGACCACCTCCCGCGCGCCATGCCCATAGGCGTTGGCCTTGACCACGGCGAACGCCTGGCGCCCCGGGGCGCAGCGCCGGGCGAGCCGGTAGTTGTGGACGATGGCGGCCAGATCGATGGTGGCGACGAGAGGGCGCATGGCGGGCTTCCGGAAACGAAACGGGCGCCCATCTTAACCGCTGGGCGCCCGCTTTCATTGATCCGGCAGGGGTATGACGGTCATTCGTCCTCGAACTGGTAGGTCCCCGGTGCCAGATTGTCGAAGCGCGTGTACTTGCCGATGAAGGCCAGGCGGCAGGTACCGATGGGACCGTTACGCTGCTTGCCGATGATGATCTCGGCCACACCCTTGAACTCGGTCTCCGGGTGGTACACCTCGTCGCGGTAGACGAACATGATGATGTCGGCGTCCTGCTCGATCGCACCGGATTCGCGCAGGTCGGAGTTGACCGGGCGCTTGTTGGGGCGCTGCTCCAGGGAGCGGTTGAGCTGCGACAGGGCGATCACCGGGCAGTTGAATTCCTTGGCCAGGGCCTTGAGCGAGCGCGAGATCTCGGAAATCTCGTTGGTGCGGTTGTCGCCGCTGGAGCCCGGGATGCGCATCAGCTGCAGGTAGTCGACCATGATCATGCCGATATCGCCGTGCTCGCGCGCCAGGCGGCGGGCGCGGGCGCGCATCTCGGTCGGCGAGATGCCGGCGGTGTCGTCGATGAACAGCTTGCGCTCGTTGAGCAGGTTGACCGCCGAGGTCAGGCGCGGCCAGTCGTCGTCGTCCAGCTTGCCGGAGCGCACTTTGGTCTGGTCGATGCGGCCGAGCGACGAGAGCATACGCATCACGATCGAGTCGCTGGGCATCTCCAGGGAGAACACCAGAATCACCTTGTCGGAACGCAGCACCGCGTTCTCCACCAGGTTCATGGCGAAGGTGGTCTTGCCCATGGACGGACGGCCGGCGACGATCACCAGGTCGGCCGGCTGCAGGCCGCTGGTCATGCCGTCCAGGTCGGTGAAGCCGGTGGAGATGCCGGTCAGGCCCTCGTTGGTATTGAACAGCTCGTCGATGCGGTCGATGGTCCTGACCAGGATATCGTTGATCCCCACCGGCCCGCCGGCCTTGGGCCGCGCCTCGGCGATCTGGAAGATCTGCCGCTCGGCCTCGTCGAGCACCTCCACCGCGCTCTTGCCCTGGGGCGCGTAGGCCATGTCGGCGATGTCGTTGCTGATGCCGATCAGCTGCCGCAGGGTGGCGCGCTCGCGAATGATCTGCGCATAGGCCTTGATGTTGGCCACCGAGGGCGTGTTCTTGGCCAACTCGCCGAGGTAGCCCAGGCCGCCGACCTGGCTCAGGTGGCCTTCCTTGTCCAGTTGCTCGGACAGGGTCACCACGTCGAACGGCGAGTTGCGCTCGGCCAGGGTGAAGATGGCGCGGAAGATCAGGCGGTGGTCATGCCGGTAGAAATCGCCATCGGACACCGCGTCGGAGACCCGCTCCCAGGCGTTGTTGTCGAGCATCAGGCCGCCCAGCACGGCCTGTTCGGCCTCGATGGAATGCGGCGGCACCTTGAGGGCGGCGGTTTCCAGGTCGTACTGCTGGGGGACGCTGATATCGTTCATGGCAACTCGGATTCCACTGCGCAGAGCCCTTGGGCAAGCCGCGCGGCTTGGCCAAGGGTTCTAAAAAACAACGGGCACGCACCGCAAAGCGATGAGTGCCCGATTGTCTGCAGGCCCGCACCTTCGTGCAAGGCCCGCGGGTCGCTCGCCTTAGGCGGCTACCACGATCACCTTGACGGTGGCTTCCACGTCGGAGTGCAGGTGCACAGCAACGTCGAACTCGCCGACCTGGCGGATGGTACCGTTCGGCAGACGCACTTCGGCCTTGGACACTTCCACGCCAGAGGCGGTCAGGGCTTCGGCGATGTCGTGGGTACCGATGGAACCGAACAGCTTGCCTTCGTCACCGGCCACGGCAGTGATGGTGACTTCCAGCTCGGCCAGTTGGGCAGCGCGAGATTCGGCGGAAGCCTTCTTCTCGGCAGCGGCTTTTTCCAGCTCGGCGCGACGAGCTTCGAACGCAGCAACGTTCTCGGCGGTAGCGGCGGTAGCCTTGCCCTGCGGCAGCAGGTAGTTGCGGCCGTAACCGGATTTGACGTTGACCTTGTCGCCCAGGTTGCCCAGGTTGGCGATTTTTTCCAGCAGGATAACTTCCATTTGGGTCTTACCTCTTAACTTTTAACCTTCACCGTCCGCGGGGCCTGCGCCATCGTTGCGCGCTCGGCGACCGCGAAAATCCATCAGACTGTCGACGATGGCCAGGGCCACCAGTAACGGATAAACCAGCTGCATGAACAGCAGCAGCGACACATACAGCCCCACCAGCCAGAACCGCGCCAGACGCCCTTCGGCGGCCAGGCCATGCAGCAGGGCCACCCCGGCAAACGCCAGCGGCACGCTGCACAGCGGTGTCAGCATGGCCATCTCCAGGCCCAGATTCGGCGCCAGGAACATGACCGCCAACAGCCCGAAGGCCAGTGCCGGCGGCAGCCGCAAGGCGCGAAAATCGCGCCCGAAGCCACCGGGGTTGTACAGTGCCGCCTGCCAGTACCGCCCAAGCATCAGGCAGAGCAGGCTGACGGCCTGCAGCAACGCCGCCATCAATCCGGTGAGCACGGGGACGATCAGTGCCTCCAGGCGGGTCCGCTCCTCTACCGACATCTGCTGGTAGACCCCATCGAGCATCTGCGGCATGAGCTTGTACAGCTCACCCGCCAGAGCGGCGATGGGTTCACGGAACACCGCACCCAGAACCACGCCATACACCAGGCCGACGGGAATGCTCAGCAGCACCACCCGACTCCAGGCGTGGCCGGCGCGCAACAACAGCGCCAGCCCCAGCGAACCGAGCAGCACCAGCAGGGTGCGCGGCTCGCCGAAATGCCACCAGCCCAGGGCCGGCAGCAACGCCCAGGCGAGGATGCCAACGGCATCTCTCGGCCCCCGCCGCAGCAGCACCAGGCAGCTGGCGGCGGCACTCAACCAGAACAACAGCGGCACTGCCGCCGAACCGACCACCACGAGGGTGGCCTGCATGCGGCCGCGCATGATGAATTCAGCCATGGCGCGCATGCGGTTTATCCCTTACTACGAAATCGACGGTCCGCTATCAACGGCCGTGGCTGTCGGTGTAGGGCAGCAGGGCCAGGTAGCGGGCGCGCTTGATAGCGACGGCCAGCTGACGCTGGTACTTAGCCTTGGTACCGGTGATACGGCTGGGAACGATCTTGCCGGTTTCGGAGATGTAGGCCTTCAGGGTGTTGAGATCCTTGAAGTCGATCTCTTTCACGCCTTCGGCGGTGAAACGGCAGAATTTACGACGACGGAAGAAACGTGCCATGAATGTGGCTCCTCAATAGATCCGTGGATTACTCGTCAGCGTTGTCGCTGTTGTCACCGTCTTCGCCTTCGGCGGATTCGGTTTCAACGCGCTCACGGCGCTCGCGGCGCTCGCTGCGGTTTTCTTCGGCCTTGAGCATCTCGGACTGGCCGGTAACGGCTTCGTCGCGGCGGATGATCAGGTTACGGATCACGGCATCGTTGTAGCGGAAGTTGTCTTCCAGCTCGGCCAGGGCCTTGCCGCTGCACTCGACGTTCAGCATCACGTAGTGAGCCTTGTGAACGTTGTTGATGGCGTAGGCCAGCTGGCGACGACCCCAGTCTTCCAGACGGTGGATTTTGCCGCCGTCTTCTTCGATCAGCTTGGTGTAACGCTCGACCATGCCGCCGACTTGCTCGCTCTGGTCCGGGTGAACCAGGAAGATGATTTCGTAATGACGCATGAATGCTCCTTACGGGTTGCAGCCTGCCAACGGAACGTGGTCAGGCAAGGAGTGAATGACTCGTTGATCTTGCCGAAGCGAAGGCGCGCAAGCGCCTGCCGTCGCGGCAAGGGGCGACATTCTAGAGAAGCCCCCTGTCGCGCGCAAGGCGAATTGGCGATTATTTGATCAGGCCTTGCCGGCCACGCGACGCTGGCGCACCGCCTCGAACAGGCAGACTCCCGTGGCAACCGACACATTGAGGCTGCTGACGCTGCCCCCCATAGGCAGCTTCACCAGGTAGTCGCAGTGTTCGCGGGTCAGGCGGCGCATGCCCTTGCCCTCGGCGCCCATGACCAGCACGGTGGGGCCGGTCATATCCAGCTGGTACAGCTCCTGGTCGACCTCGCCGGCAGTGCCGACGATCCACAGGCCCTTCTTCTGCAGCTTTTCCAGGGTACGCGCCAGGTTGGTCACCGCCACCAGCGGAATCACCTCGGCGGCACCGCAGGCCACCTTGCGCACGGTGGCGTTGAGGGTCGCGGACTTGTCCTTGGGCACGATCACCGCCTGGGCGCCGGCGGCGTCGGCGGTACGCAGGCAGGCGCCGAGGTTGTGCGGGTCGGTCACCCCGTCCAGCACCAGCAGCAGGGCGGGACCCTCGCCACGCTCGAGCAGCTCGTCGAGCATGTTCTCGCCCCACACCTGGCTCGGACTGACCTCGGCCACCACGCCCTGGTGCACGCCCTCGGCCCACTCGTCCAGCTCCTGGCGATCCTTGTGCCCGACCGCCACGCGATGTTGGCCGGCCAGCGCCAGCAGGGCCTGCACCCGCGGATCATGCCGGCTCTCGGCCAGCCACAGCTGCTTGACCCGCTTGGGATGATGACGCAGCAACGCCTCGACGGCGTGGACGCCGTAGACCTTTTCCAGTTGGCTCATTGCTTCGCCTTGCGCTTGCTCGGCCGACTTGCCGACGGAGCACCGCCCGCCTTGGGCGTGCCCTTGCGATGGCCGGAAGCCTTGCCGGAGCCGCCCTTGGCCGCGGGAGCCTTGCCGCCGCCCTTCTTGGCGCCGTCGAGCAGAGCCTTCTTCACATCACGGCTCTTCTGCACATCGGTGTTACCGGGCCCCGGGGTCTTGGCCGCCGGCTTGCGACGCGACTCGCCGGCACGGCCACGGCCCGCCGGCGCCTTGTCGGCCCGCCCTTCGCTCAGCTCGAACTCGATCTTGCGCTCGTCCAGATCGACGCGCATGACCTTCACTTCCACGCTGTCACCCAGGCGGAAGCTGCGCCCGCTGCGCTCGCCGGCCAGGCGATGATGCACGGGGTCGAAGTGGTAGTAGTCGCCCGGCAGCGCCGTGACGTGGACCAGGCCCTCGACATAGATGTCGCGCAGCTCGACGAAGATGCCGAAGCCGGTCACCGCGGTGATCACGCCCTCGAAGGTCTCGCCGACGCGGTCCTGCATGAACTCGCACTTGAGCCAGTTGACCACGTCGCGGGTGGCCTCGTCGGCGCGCCGCTCGGTCATCGAGCACTGCTCACCGAGCTTCTCCAGCGCCGCTTCGTCGTACGGGTAGATACGCGCCTTGGGCATGCTCGCCGCGCCGGCGCGCTGTACGTGCTTGGTCTCGCGCTTGGAGCGGATCACGCTGCGGATGGCACGGTGCACCAGCAGGTCCGGGTAACGCCGGATCGGCGAGGTGAAGTGGGTGTAGGCCTCGTAGTTCAGGCCGAAGTGGCCGTTGTTGTCGGCGCTGTACACGGCCTGGCTCAGGGAGCGCAGCATCACGGTCTGGATCAGGTGGAAGTCCGGACGATCCTGGATGCTGGCCAGCAGCTTCTGGTAATCCTTCGGCGTCGGCCCCTGCTTGCCCTTGTGCAGGGCCAGCCCCAGCTCACCGAGGAAGGCCTTGAGCTTCTCGACCCGCTCGGCCGGAGGACCGTCGTGCACCCGGTACAGCGAGGGCATCGAGTGGTCGAGCATGAAGCGCGCGGTGGCCACGTTGGCCGCCAGCATGCATTCCTCGATCAGCTTGTGCGCGTCGTTGCGCTGGGTCGGACGGATCTCGGCGATCTTGCGGCCGGCACCGAAGACGATGCGGGTTTCCTGGGTCTCGAAGTCGATGGCGCCGCGCTCGTGACGAGCGGCCAGCAGCACCTTGTACAGCGAATAGAGTTCCTTGAGGTGCGGCAGGACCGCCTTGTACTCGTCGCGCAGGGCCTTGCCCTCGCTGCTCTTGGGCTGCTCCAGCATGTAGCTGACCTTGTTGTAGGTCAGCCGCGCATGGGAGTGGATCACCGCCTCATAGAACTGGTAGTCGACCAGCTCACCGGACTTGGACATGCTCATCTCGCAGACCATGGCCAGGCGGTCGACCTGCGGGTTCAGCGAGCACAGGCCGTTGGACAGCTCTTCCGGCAGCATCGGCACCACGCGCTCGGGGAAGTACACCGAGTTGCCGCGCTTCTCCGCCTCGGCATCCAGCGCGGAGCCGACCTTGACGTAGTGCGATACGTCGGCAATCGCCACGTAGAGCTTCCAGCCGCCGGAGAACAGCTTCCAGCGGCCGCTGTTCTTCTCGCAATAGACGGCGTCGTCGAAGTCGCGGGCGTCCTCGCCGTCGATGGTGACGAACGGCAGGTGACGCAGATCTACGCGGTTCTCCTTGTCCTTCTCCTCGACTTCGGACTTGAGCTTGCGCGCTTCCTTGACCACCGCCTCGGGCCAGACATGGGGGATGTCGTAGCTGCGCAGAGCCACGTCGATCTCCATGCCCGGCGCCATGTAGTTGCCGATCACTTCGACGATATCGCCCTGGGGCTGGAAGCGCGACGTGGGCCAGTGGGTGATCTTGATCTCGACGAACTGACCGACCCTGGCACCGCTCGTACGACCCGGGGTGACCAGCACTTCCTGCTGGATCTTCGGATTGTCGGCCTCGACGAAGCCGATGCCGGCCTCCTCGAAATAGCGGCCCACGATGGTCTCGTGGGCGCGCGCGATGACCTCGACGATGGCGCCTTCGCGGCGGCCACGGCGATCGAGACCGGAGACGCGAGCAAGCACGCGGTCGCCGTCGAACACCAGGCGCATCTGCGCCGGGCTGAGGAACAGGTCGTCGCTGCCGTCATCCGGCACCATGAAGCCGAAGCCATCGCGGTGGCCGCTGATGCGGCCGCGGATCAGGTCGAGCTTGTCCACCGGCGCGTAGGTGCCGCGACGGGTATAGATAAGCTGGCCGTCGCGCTCCATGGCACGCAGGCGGCGACGCAGCGCTTCGAGCTGCTCGTCGGTGGTCAGGCCGAACTCGGCCACCAGCTCTTCACGAGCGGCGGGAGAGCCGCGCTCGGACAGGTGCTGGAGGATCAGCTCGCGGCTGGGGATGGGGTTTTCGTATTTTTCCGCCTCACGGGCGGCCTCGGGATCGAGGGATTGCCAATCGGCCATTAAGTGAAATCACCTTTACGCATATATAGATGGTGTGCCATGCCCCTATTGAAGCGCGAAACGGCATCGGGGGTCAGCACAATAATTTTTTCGCCGTCAGGGGTTTACAAGCAAAAACGGGCTCCGTATAGTTCGCGCCCACAACGTTGCTGAGACGTTGTAACACGGAAGCGACTGAGTAATCATAGTTTCCCGTGCCCAGGTGGCGGAATTGGTAGACGCACTAGGTTCAGGTCCTAGCGGTGGCAACACCGTGGAAGTTCGAGTCTTCTCCTGGGCACCACTCTTCAGAAACCGAGCCAAAAGCTCGGTTTCGCTTTTAACGGAGCAGCCTCCGTACCGCCGCAAGCGGTGAAGCTGCAAAAAGTCGGCGAGCAATCGTCGCAATGTGCCCAGGTGGCGGAATTGGTAGACGCACTAGGTTCAGGTCCTAGCGGTGGCAACACCGTGGAAGTTCGAGTCTTCTCCTGGGCACCACTCTTCAAGAAAAAACCGAGCTAAGGCTCGGTT
>NZ_JAOCCV010000041.1:0-42315 GCF_029840585.1 Pseudomonas sp. GD03875
CGACAACAGTCAACTCAGACATAGCCAAACGAAAAGGCCCAGCCGCACGGTCGTGTGGCTGGGCCTTTTCAAGGCGCTCGCGACTTAGAACGGAATGTCGTCGTCGAAGCTGTCGTAGTCCGGGGCCGGCTGCTGGGCGGCCGGTTGCGGCGCCGGACGCGGCGCGGCCTGCTGCGGAGCCGGGCGCGACTGCTGCTGGCGCGGGGCGTAGTCGCCGCCGCCTTCGTTGTTGCCGCCGCGGCTGCCGAGCAGCTGCAGGGTGCCGTTCATGTCGACCACGATCTCGGTGGTGTAGCGCTTGACGCCGTCCTTCTCCCACTCGCGAGTCTGCAGGCGGCCTTCCACATAGCACTGCGAGCCCTTGCGCAGGTACTCGCCGGCGATCTCGGCGAGCTTGCCGAAGAACACCACGCGGTGCCATTCGGTGCGGTCCTGCTGCTGGCCGGTCTGCTTGTCCTTCCAGCTGTCGGTAGTGGCCAGGGTGATGTTGGTCACCGCGTTGCCATTGGGCAGATAACGGGTTTCCGGGTCGCCGCCGACGTTGCCGATCAGAATGACTTTGTTAACCCCACGGGCCATTTCGTTCTCCTAAGCTGAATGCGTCCCCGCGGCCTCTTCGAGCACTCGCTCGAGCAACGCGCGGTCCAGTTGTTGGGTATCCACTTTGATGTACAACGCGGCCTCCTCGGCCACCACGACGGCGTCGCTGACACCGGGTATCGCGAGGAGGCGCCCCACCAGCGCGCCATCGGCGACGGCTTCGGCCGCGAGGGGCCGGCGCAGGCTGGTCACATAAGGCGGCTCGCGCATAGTAGCAGCTGCCAGCAGCCAGAAAACCCCCAGCACCGCACAGCCGACGAACACCAGGGCGAGCCCGCCGTGCTGGTACAGCCAGCCGCCGAGAATGCCGCCCACGGCGGCGCCGAGGAACTGGCTGGTGGAGTAAACGCCCATCGCCGTGCCCTTGCCACCGGCCGGCGCCACCTTGCTCACCAGCGAGGGCAGCGAGGCCTCCAGCAGGTTGAAGGCGGTGAAGAACAGGATGAAGCCCAGCACCAGCGCCGTGAGGCTGTGGCCGAAGCCCCAGAAGTACAGCTCGCAGAGCACCAGCGCCGCCACCGCGCCGCACAGCACCCGCTTCATCCGGCGTTTCTTCTCGCCATAGATGATGAACGGCACCATGCCGAAGAAGCCGACCAGCAGGGCGCTGAGGTAGACCCACCAGTGCTCTTCCTTGGGCAGGCCACCCTGGTCCACCAGCGCCAGCGGCAGCACCACGAAGCTGGCCATGAGGATCGCGTGCAGCACGCCGATGCCCAGGTTCAGGCGCAGCAGCTCGCCGTTGCGCAGGGTCGGCAGCAGCGCCTGGCGCGCCACCCCGGACTCGCGGTGCTGCAGGGCGCTGGAGGCGCGCGGCACGAAGACAGCGATGATCAGCATGCCCACCAGCGCCATGCCGGCGGTGGCCCAGAACAACCCGGACAGGCCGAAGGCACGGGTCAGCAGCGGCCCGATCACCATGGCCACGGCGAACGACAGGCCGATGCTCATGCCGATCATGGCCATGGCCTTGGTCCGGTGCTGCTCGCGGGTCAGGTCCGACAGCAGCGCCATCACCGCCGCCGAGATGGCCCCGGCGCCCTGCAGCACGCGGCCAGCGATCACGCCCCAGATGGAGTCGGCATTGGCCGCCACCACAGCGCCAGCGGCGAACACCAGCAGGCCGAGGTAGATCACCGGCAGGCGGCCGATGCGGTCGGAGATCACACCGAAGGGAATCTGCAGCACAGCCTGGGTCAGACCGTAGGCGCCGATGGCCAGGCCGATCAGCGCCGGGGTCGCGCCGGCCAGGTCGGTGCCGTAGGTGGCCAGCACCGGCAGGACCATGAACATGCCCAGCATGCGGAAGGCGAACACCAGCGCCAGGCCACCGGCGGCGCGCGTTTCCCTGGCGCTCATGCGTTCGCTGTGCGGATCGTGCATGGAAAAACCCTGAACAAAGAGGCCGGCGATTCTATCAGTCATGACAGGGCCTGTAGACGTTTTGTCGGCATGCGCAGTCCGTACAGAACGTCGCACCGGGGGCCGCATTTTCGGCACCTCGGCGCTTTGCCGCGTGGCAGGGCGCGGCCGTATACTGCTTCGTTTCCGCCCGCCACCTGCGAGGCTGCAGTAGGGAGCCTCTAAAAGCGTTGGCGAGGCCGCCAGCGCAAGGCAAAAGCAGGCGAAACGTAGCGCAGCGGAGTAACAGCCATAGGCTGGCCCGCAGGGCGAACGTAGTGAGTCAGAAGCGCAGTTTACGAGTAGTAAATGAGCATTCTGAGCGTGCTTTTAACGCAGCGATGGCAACGCAGGTAGCTTTTAGAGGTTCCCTAAGTGGACAAGATTCTGATTCGTGGCGCCCGTACCCATAACCTGAAAAACATCGACCTGACCCTGCCGCGCGACAAGCTGATCGTGATCACCGGCCTGTCCGGCTCGGGTAAGTCGTCGCTGGCCTTCGATACCCTCTACGCCGAGGGCCAGCGCCGCTACGTCGAGTCCCTGTCGGCCTACGCCCGGCAGTTCCTGTCGATGATGGAGAAGCCCGACGTCGACACCATCGAAGGCCTGTCGCCGGCCATCTCCATCGAGCAGAAGTCGACCTCGCACAACCCGCGCTCGACCGTCGGCACCATCACCGAGATCTACGACTACCTGCGCCTGCTCTACGCCCGCGTCGGCATCCCGCGCTGCCCGGACCACGACGTGCCACTGGAGGCGCAGACCGTCAGCCAGATGGTCGACCAGGTGCTGGCCCTGCCCGAAGGCCGCAAGCTGATGCTGCTGGCCCCGGTGATCCGCGAGCGCAAGGGCGAGCACCTGGCGGTGTTCGACGAGCTGCGCGCCCAGGGCTTCGTCCGCGCCCGGGTCAACGGCAAGCTCTACGAACTGGATGAGCTGCCCAAGCTGGACAAGCAGAAGAAGCACTCCATCGACGTGGTGGTGGACCGCTTCAAGGTACGCGAGGACCTGCAGCAGCGCCTGGCCGAATCCTTCGAGACCGCCATCAACCTGGCCGACGGCATCGCCCTGGTCGCGCCCATGGACGATGAAGTCGGCGACGAGATCATTTTCTCCGCGCGCTTCGCCTGCCCGCATTGCGGCCACTCGATCAGCGAGCTGGAACCCAAGCTGTTCTCCTTCAACAACCCGGCCGGCGCCTGCCCGACCTGCGATGGCCTGGGCGTGAAGCAGTTCTTCGACGCCAAGCGCCTGGTCAACGGCGAGCTGACCCTGGCCGAGGGCGCCATCCGTGGCTGGGACCGGCGCAACGTCTACTACTTCCAGATGCTCGGCTCGCTGGCCGCGCACTACGGTTTCAGCCTGGAAGAGCCGTTCGACGACCTGGCCGCCGAACACCAGAAGGTCATCCTGTTCGGCAGCGGCAAGGAAAACGTCGACTTCAAGTACCTCAACGACCGCGGCGACATCGTCAAGCGCTCGCACCCGTTCGAGGGCATCATCCCCAACCTGGAACGACGCTACCGCGAGACCGAGTCGGCCACCGTGCGCGAGGAACTGGCCAAGTTCCTCAGCACCCAGCCCTGCCCGGACTGCCGCGGCACCCGCCTGCGCCGCGAGTCGCGCCACGTGTGGGTGGGCGACCGTACCCTGCCGGCCGTGACCGGGCTGCCGGTCGGCGATGCCTGCGACTACTTCGGCGGCATGCACCTGACCGGCCGTCGCGGCGAGATCGCCGAGAAGATCCTCAAGGAGATCCGCGAGCGCCTGCAGTTCCTGGTCAACGTCGGCCTCGACTACCTGACCCTGGATCGCAGCGCCGACACCCTGTCCGGTGGCGAGGCCCAGCGCATCCGCCTGGCCAGCCAGATCGGCGCCGGCCTGGTGGGCGTCATGTACATCCTCGACGAGCCCTCCATCGGCCTGCACCAGCGCGACAACGAGCGCCTGCTCGGCACCCTCACCCACCTGCGCAACCTGGGCAACACGGTGATCGTGGTCGAGCACGACGAGGACGCCATCCGCCTGGCCGACTACGTGGTCGACATCGGCCCCGGCGCCGGCGTGCACGGTGGCCGCGTGGTCGCCGAGGGCACCCCGGACGAGGTGATGAACCACCCCGACTCGCTGACCGGCAAGTACCTCTCCGGCCGCGAGAAGATCCGCTATCCGGCGAAGCGCACCGCCCGCGACAAGAAGAAGTCGCTGAAGCTCAAGGGCGCTCGCGGCAACAACCTGCGCAACGTCGACCTGGAGATTCCGGTCGGCCTGCTCACCTGCGTCACCGGCGTGTCCGGCTCGGGCAAGTCGACGCTGATCAACAACACCCTGTTCCCGCTGGCCGCCACCGCGCTGAACGGCGCCACCACCCTGGAAGCCGCCGCCCACGATTCGTTCGACGGCCTGCAGCACCTGGACAAGGTGGTCGACATCGACCAGAGCCCGATCGGCCGCACGCCACGCTCGAATCCCGCGACCTACACCGGCCTGTTCACCCCGATCCGCGAACTGTTCGCCGGCGTGCCGGAGTCGCGCTCGCGCGGCTATGGCCCGGGGCGCTTCAGCTTCAACGTCAAGGGCGGCCGCTGCGAAGCCTGCCAGGGCGACGGCGTCATCAAGGTGGAAATGCACTTCCTGCCAGACATCTACGTGCCGTGCGACGTGTGCAAGGGCAAGCGCTACAACCGCGAGACCCTGGAAGTGAAGTACAAGGGCAAGAGCATCACCGAGGTGCTCGACATGACCATCGAGGAAGCCCGCGAGTTCTTCGATGCCGTGCCGGCCCTGGCGCGCAAGCTGCAGACCCTGGTCGACGTCGGCCTGTCCTACATCAAGCTGGGCCAGAGCGCGACCACGCTGTCGGGCGGCGAGGCGCAGCGGGTCAAGCTGAGCCGCGAGCTGTCCAAGCGCGATACCGGCAAGACCCTGTATATCCTCGATGAACCTACGACAGGGCTGCACTTCGCCGATATCCAGCAACTGCTCGACGTGCTGCACCGCCTGCGCGACCACGGCAACACCGTGGTGGTGATCGAGCACAACCTGGACGTGATCAAGACTGCCGACTGGCTGGTCGACCTCGGCCCCGAGGGCGGCTCCAAGGGCGGCATGATCATCGCCACCGGCACGCCCGAGGAGGTCGCGGCGAACAAGGCGTCGCACACCGGCCACTTCCTCAAGCCGCTGCTGGAACGCGATCACGCCTGAAACGAAAAAGCCCCGCGGTTGCGGGGCTTTTCCTTGCTACGGGCCTCAGGCCGCCAGGTCGAAACGATCCAGGTTCATCACCTTGGTCCAGGCGGCGACGAAGTCCTCGAGGAACTTCGCCTCGCCAGCCGGGCCGGCATACACCTCGGCCACCGCGCGCAGCACCGAGTTGGAGCCGAACACCAGGTCGACGCGCGATCCGATCCACTTCACTTCGCCGGTCTGGCGATCACGGCCTTCGAACACCTGGCGATCCTCCGACACCGGCTTCCACGCCGTGCCCATGTCGAGCAGGTGAGTGAAGAAGTCGTTGCTCAGGCTACCAGGGCGCGAGGTGAACACCCCGGTCTGCTCGCCACCGACGTTGATGTTGATCGCCCGCAGGCCGCCGAGCAGTACCGTCAGCTCCGGTGCGGTCAGGGTCAGCAGCTGCGCCTTGTCGATCAGCAGCGCCTCGGCCGGTATCCGGTAACGACCCTTGAGGAAGTTGCGGAAACCGTCGGCGATGGGTTCGAGCACGGCCATGGCCTCGACGTCGGTCTGCTCCTGGGAAGCATCCATCCGCCCCGGGGCGAAGGGCACGCTCAGCTCATGGCCTGCGCTCTTCGCCGCCTGCTCGATGCCCGCCGAACCGGCCAGCACGATCAGGTCGGCCAGCGAGATTTTCTTGCCACCCGCCTGCGCCGCGTTGAACTCTCCCTGGATGCCTTCCAGCACCTGCAGCACGCTGGCCAGCTGTTCCGGCTGGTTGGCGGCCCAGTCCTTCTGCGGTGCCAGGCGGATGCGCGCACCATTGGCGCCGCCGCGCTTGTCCGAGCCGCGGAAGGTCGAGGCCGAAGCCCAGGCGGTGCCGACCAGTTCGGACACCGACAGGCCGGAGGCCAGCACCTTGGCCTTGAGCGCCGCGACGTCCTGCTCGTCGACCAGGGCATGGTCGACCGCCGGGATCGGGTCCTGCCAGATCAGCTCCTCGGCCGGGACTTCCGGGCCCAGGTAACGGGAGCGCGGCCCCATGTCGCGGTGGGTGAGCTTGAACCAGGCGCGGGCGAAGGCGTCGGCGAACTGATCGGGGTTCTCCATGAAGCGGCGGGAGATCTTCTCGTAGACGGGGTCGAAGCGCAGCGACAGATCGGTAGTCAGCATGGCCGGGGCGTGGCGCTTGGCGCCGTCGTGCGCATCCGGCACCGTGCCCTCGCCCATGCCGTGCTTGGGCTTCCACTGGTGCGCGCCGGCAGGGCTCTTGGTCAGTTCCCACTCGTAGCCGAACAGGTTCCAGAAGAAGTTGTTGCTCCACTTGGTCGGCGTGGTGGTCCAGGTCACTTCCAGGCCGCTGGTGATGGTGTCGCCACCCTTGCCGCTGCCGAACGCGTTACTCCAGCCCAGGCCCTGCTGCTCCAGGTCGGCGGCTTCCGGCTCGGCGCCCACATTGTCGGCCGGACCGGCACCGTGGGTCTTGCCGAAGGTGTGGCCGCCGGCGATCAGGGCCACGGTTTCCTCGTCGTTCATCGCCATGCGCGCGAAGGTCTCGCGAATGTCGTGGGCAGCGGCGATAGGGTCGGGATTGCCCTCCGGGCCTTCCGGGTTCACGTAGATCAGGCCCATCTGCACGGCGGCCAGCGGGTCTTCGAGGTTACGACCCTGGCTGTCGGTACGATCCTGTTCGTTGCCGTGCAACGCGGGCTCGGCCACCAGGGTGCCTTCGCCGCCCTTGCCGTAGCGCGCGTCGCCACCCAGCCAGGTGGTCTCGGTGCCCCAGTAGAGGTCCTGATCCGGCTCCCAGGTGTCTTCGCGGCCGCCAGCGAAGCCGAAGGTCTTGAAGCCCATCGACTCGAGGGCGACGTTACCGGTGAGGATCAGCAGGTCGGCCCAGGAGATGCTCTGGCCGTACTTCTGCTTGATCGGCCACAGCAGGCGGCGCGCCTTGTCCAGGCTGACGTTGTCCGGCCAGCTGTTGAGCGGGGCGAAGCGCTGCTGGCCACGGCCGGCGCCACCACGGCCGTCACCGGTACGGTAGGTGCCGGCGCTGTGCCAGGCCATGCGGATGAACAACGGGCCGTAGTGGCCGAAGTCGGCGGGCCACCAGTCCTGGGAATCGGTCATCAAGGCCTTGAGGTCCTGCTTCAGCGCATCCAGGTCGAGGCTGCCGAAGGCCTTGGCGTAATCGAATGTTTCCCCCAGCGGGTTGGACTTCGACGAATGCTGGCTCAGCAGGTCCACGCGCAGCTGGTTCGGCCACCAGTCGCGATTCGCCGTACCGCCACCGGCGGTGTGTTTGGGGATGGTGTCGCCCGAGAACGGGCACTTGCCTTCGCTCTTCTGCTCCATTTTTTCTTCTCCTCATCAGCCTTTGATCGGCTGGCCTCGTGGCCAGTGATGGGAAAAGTCTAGAAGAGAGCAGTCGATCCAACCAATTTATTGAGTCGAACAGATCGATAGCTTAAAGCTTTCATGTGGCAACAAAAAACCGGGCGCCAGGCCCGGTTTCTTGTACAGCAGAAACAGCTTATTCAGCAGCTTCTACGGCTTCGCCAGCGACCTGACGGTCAACCAGCTCGACGTACGCCATGGGGGCGTTGTCGCCAGCGCGGAAGCCGCACTTCAGGATGCGCAGGTAGCCGCCCTGACGGGTGGCGTAGCGCTTGCCCAGATCGTTGAACAGCTTGCCGACGATGGCTTTCGAACGGGTACGGTCGAAGGCCAGACGACGGTTGGCAACGCTGTCTACCTTGGCCAGGGTGATCAGCGGCTCGGCAACGCGGCGCAGTTCCTTGGCTTTCGGCAGGGTGGTCTTGATCAGTTCGTGTTCGAACAGCGACACCGCCATGTTCTGGAACATGGCCTTGCGGTGGGCGCTGGTGCGGCTCAGGTGACGGCCACTTTTACGATGACGCATGATTGAAATTCCTTACCAAACTTTCGGTTCGGTGATTACGGACGATCAGGCAGTAGCCTTGTCGTCCTTCTTCAGACTTGCCGGCGGCCAGTTGTCGAGGCGCATACCGAGGGACAGACCACGGGAGGCCAGAACGTCCTTGATCTCGGTCAGGGACTTCTTGCCCAGGTTCGGCGTCTTGAGCAGCTCTACTTCGGTGCGCTGGATCAGATCACCGATGTAGTAGATGTTCTCCGCCTTCAGGCAGTTGGCCGAACGTACGGTCAGCTCGAGGTCGTCGACCGGACGCAGGAGGATCGGATCGATCTCGTCTTCCTGCTCGACCACTACCGGCTCACTGTCGCCCTTCAGATCAACGAAGGCCGCCAGCTGGTGCTGGAGGATGGTCGCGGCACGACGGATGGCCTCTTCAGGGTCCAGGGTGCCGTTGGTTTCCAGGTCGATGACCAGCTTGTCCAGGTTGGTACGCTGCTCGACACGGGCGTTTTCCACCACGTAGGCAACACGACGGACCGGGCTGAACGAGGAGTCCAGTTGCAGACGACCGATGCTACGGCTTTCGTCTTCATCGCTCTGACGGGCATCAGCCGGCTCGTAGCCACGGCCACGACGCACGGTGAGTTTCATGTTCAGAGCGCCGTTGTCCGCCAGGTTGGCGATTACGTGATCGCCATTGACGATCTCGACGTCGTGATCCAGCTGGATATCGGCAGCAGTGACCACACCCGAGCCCTTCTTGGCCAGAGTCAGGGTGACTTCGTCACGACCGTGCAGCTTGATGGCCAGGCCTTTCAGGTTGAGCAGGATCTCGATCACATCTTCCTGCACACCTTCGATGGCGGAGTACTCGTGGAGTACGCCGTCGATCTCGGCCTCGACTACTGCACAGCCAGGCATGGAGGACAACAGGATGCGACGCAGCGCGTTGCCCAGGGTATGGCCAAAACCACGCTCGAGGGGCTCGAGGGTGATCTTGGCGCGGGTCGAACTGACCGCCTGAACGTCGATATGACGGGGGGTCAGGAACTCATTTACCGAAATCTGCATGGATGCACCTATTTTCTAGCCCTTACTTGGAGTAGAGCTCGACAATCAGGCTTTCGTTGATGTCGGAGGACAGATCGCCGCGAACCGGAACGCTTTTGAACACGCCGGATTTCTTCTCAGCATCTACTTCAACCCACTCAACGCGACCACGCTGGGCGCACAGGTCGAGAGCCTGGGCAACGCGCAGCTGGTTCTTGGCCTTTTCGCGAACCGCAACCACGTCACCAGCCTTGATCTGGTAGGACGGGACGTTCACGGTCGAACCGTTCACGGTGATGGCTTTGTGCGATACCAGCTGGCGGGATTCGGCGCGAGTGGCACCAAAGCCCATGCGGTAAACCACGTTGTCCAGGCGGCATTCCAGCAGTTGCAGCAGGTTCTCGCCGGTAGCGCCCTTGCGACGGGCAGCTTCCTTGTAGTAGCCACTGAACTGACGCTCCAGCACGCCGTAGATACGACGGACTTTCTGCTTCTCACGCAGCTGGGTACCGTAGTCGGACTGACGGCCACGGCGAGCGCCGTGCTGGCCGGGAGCCGCTTCGATGTTGCACTTGGATTCGAGCGCGCGCGCACCACTCTTCAGGAAGAGATCGGTGCCTTCACGACGAGACAGTTTGCACTTGGGACCAATGTAACGAGCCATTCTTCACTGTCTCCTATTACACGCGACGCTTCTTCGGCGGACGGCACCCGTTGTGCGGGATAGGCGTCACGTCGGTGATGCTGGCGATTTTGTAGCCGCAGGCGTTCAGAGCACGCACAGCGGATTCGCGACCCGGACCCGGGCCCTTGACGTTCACGTCGAGGTTCTTCAGGCCGTATTCCAGAGCAGCCTGACCGGCACGCTCGGCAGCCACCTGGGCAGCGAACGGGGTGCTCTTACGGGAACCGCGGAAACCGGAACCACCGGAGGTGGCCCAGGACAGGGCATTGCCCTGACGGTCGGTGATGGTCACGATGGTGTTATTGAAAGACGCGTGGATATGGGCGATCCCATCAACCACTGTCTTTTTGACTTTCTTACGAGTACGAGCAGCTGGCTTAGCCATGACTTATATCCTGTCGATTCGCGGGCGCAATTACTTGCGGATCGGCTTACGCGGGCCCTTGCGGGTGCGCGCGTTGGTCTTGGTGCGCTGACCGCGGACCGGCAGGCCACGGCGATGACGCAGACCGCGGTAGCAGCCCAGGTCCATCAGACGCTTGATCTTCATGTTGACTTCGCGACGCAGGTCACCTTCAGTGGTGAGCTTCGCGACTTCGCCACGCAGTTGCTCGATCTGCTCGTCAGAGAGATCCTTGATCTTTGCCGCCGGATTGACACCGGTGGTTGCGCAGATTTTCTGCGCAGTGGTGCGACCAACACCGTAGATGTAGGTCAGCGAGATAACAGTGTGCTTGTTATCCGGAATGTTGACGCCTGCAATACGGGCCATTCAGTGGAACTCCAATTGACAGCTACCCACGCCCTGGAAGCCAAGAAATAGGGCGCGCGATATTAGCGCTGTAATAACAAAGAATCAACCCGGCAGCGCACTAGCTGCCGGGCTCATTACGCGTGACTCACACTCAGCCTTGGCGCTGCTTGTGACGCGGCTCCGCGCTGCAGATCACGCGCACGACGCCGTCGCGACGGATGACCTTGCAGTTGCGGCACAGCTTCTTGACCGATGCACGAACTTTCATCAGTAACTCCTAGAACCTTACGGAAACCATGTCAGCGGAGCATTCCGCCGCCATAGCCCTTCAGGTTGGCTTTCTTCATCAGGGACTCGTACTGGTGAGACACGAGGTGGGATTGCACTTGGGCCATAAAGTCCATGACAACCACGACCACGATCAGCAACGAGGTCCCGCCAAGGTAGAACGGTACGTTGGCTGCCACCTGCAGGAACTGCGGGAGGAGGCAAACGGCCGTCATGTACAGAGCACCGAACATGGTCAAGCGGGTCAGCACGCCATCGATATAGCGCGCGGATTGCTCGCCCGGACGGATGCCCGGAATAAAGGCACCGGACTTCTTCAGGTTTTCCGCTACGTCTTTCGGGTTGAACATCAGCGCCGTGTAGAAGAAGCAGAAGAAGATGATCCCTGCACTAAACAGCAGAATGTTCAACGGCTGGCCGGGAGCGATCGCCTGCGAAATGTCCTGCAGCCAGCCCAGACCGTCGGACTGGCCGAACCAGGTCCCCAGCGAAGCCGGGAACAGCAGGATGCTGCTGGCGAAGATGGCCGGGATCACGCCCGCCATGTTCACCTTCAGCGGCAGGTGGCTGGTCTGCGCAGCGAAGACCTTGCGGCCCTGCTGACGCTTGGCGTAGTGCACCGCGATGCGACGCTGGCCACGCTCGATGAACACCACGAAACCGATGATCGCTACCGCCAGCAGACCGATGGCGATCAGGGCGAAGATGTTGATATCGCCCTGACGAGCAGACTCGAAGGACTGCCCGATCGCCGACGGCAAGCCGGCCACGATGCCCGCAAAGATCAGCATCGAGATACCGTTGCCGACACCCCGCTCGGTGATCTGCTCGCCCAGCCACATCATGAACATGGCGCCGGCCACGAAGGTCGTCACCGCCACGAAGTGGAAGCCGAAATCGCCCGAGAATGCGACGCCCTGGCTGGCCAGGCCGACGGACATGCCGACGGCCTGGACGATCGCCAGGACGAGAGTGCCGTAGCGGGTGTACTGGCTGATCTTGCGACGGCCAGCTTCCCCTTCCTTCTTCAACTGCTCCAGCTGCGGGCTGACGGCGGTCATCAGCTGCATGATGATCGAGGCCGAGATGTACGGCATGATCCCCAGTGCAAAGATGCTCATCCGCTCCAGCGCGCCGCCGGAAAACATGTTGAACAGGCTAAGAATGGTCCCCTCGTTCTGTCGGAACAGGTCGGCCAGCCGGTCAGGGTTGATTCCGGGCACCGGAATGTGCGCGCCGATCCGATAGACGATGATCGCCAGGAACAGGAAACGCAGTCGAGCCCAGAGCTCGGACAACCCGCCATTGCTTAGCGCGGAGAGAGCACCTTGCTTAGCCATTTAGTCCTCGAACTTACCGCCAGCTGCTTCGATGGCCGCACGCGCACCCTTGGTGGCGGCGATACCTTTCAGGGTGACCGCGCGACCAACCTCGCCGGACAGCATGACTTTCACACGCTGCACGTTCTGGTTGATGACGTTGGCATCCTTCAGCGACTGCAGGGATACGACGTCGCCTTCCACCTTGGCCAGCTCGGAGGTACGCACTTCGGCGCGATCCATGGCTTTCAGGGAAACGAAGCCGAACTTCGGCAGACGACGGTGCAGCGGCTGCTGGCCACCCTCGAAGCCCGGAGCGATGGAGCCACCGGTACGGGAGGTCTGACCTTTGTGGCCGCGGCCACCGGTCTTGCCCAGGCCGCTACCGATGCCACGGCCCGGACGGTGCTTCTCGCGACGGGCACCCGGCGCGGAACGCAGATCGTTCAGTTGCATGGATTAACCCTCTACACGCAGCAGGTAGTAAGCCTTGTTGATCATGCCGCGGTTTTCAGGAGTGTCCTGAACTTCCACGGAGTGACCAATGCGGCGCAGGCCCAGGCCCTTGACGCAAGCTTTGTGGTTGGCCAGACGGCCGTTGGTGCTCTTGATCAGAGTGACTTTGACGGTAGCCATGATCAGAGGATCTCCTCGACGCTCTTGCCACGCTTGGCAGCCACGGATTCCGGCGACTGCATGGCCTTCAGACCCTTGAAGGTGGCGTACACCACGTTCACCGGGTTGGTGGAGCCATAGCACTTGGCCAGAACGTTCTGCACGCCAGCCACTTCCAGCACGGCACGCATGGCGCCGCCGGCGATGATGCCGGTACCTTCGGAAGCCGGCTGCATGAACACGTGGGACGCGCCATGGACGGACTTCATCGGGTATTGCAGGGTGGTGCCGTTCAGGTCGACCTGAATCATGTTGCGACGTGCAGCTTCCATCGCCTTCTGGATGGCGGCCGGCACTTCGCGGGACTTGCCGCGGCCGAAACCGACGCGACCTTTACCATCACCCACCACGGTCAGCGCAGTGAAGGTGAAGATACGGCCACCCTTTACGGTCTTGGCAACGCGGTTAACCTGGACCAGCTTCTCGATGTAGCCTTCGCCCTGGGCATCGTCGCCACGATTGTCGCGATCGCGCTTTTGCTCGTGATTTGCCATAACTTAGAACTCCAGCCCGCCTTCACGAGCAGCATCAGCCAGCGCTTTCACACGGCCGTGGTACTTGAAGCCAGAACGGTCGAACGCCACCTGGGTGACGCCAGCGGCTTTCGCGCGCTCGGCAACCAGTTGACCGACTTTCTTGGCCGCGTCGACGTTGCCGGTGGCGCCGTCACGCAGTTCTTTGTCCAGGGTCGAGGCGCTGGCCAGAACCTTGGCGCCGTCGGCCGAAATGACCTGGGCGTAGATGTGCTGGGAAGAGCGGTACACGCTGAGGCGTACGGTTTCCAGCTCGCGCATTTTCAGGCGTGCCTTGCGAGCGCGACGCAGACGAGTTTCTTTCTTTTCGCTCATTTGCTATGCCCTACTTCTTCTTAGCTTCTTTGCGACGTACGACTTCGTCGGAATAACGCACACCTTTGCCTTTGTACGGCTCAGGACGACGGAAGTCGCGGATCTCCGCAGCCACCTGACCAACCAGCTGCTTGTCGATGCCCTTGATCAGGATATCGGTCTGGCTGGGGGTTTCGGCGGTAACGCCCTGCGGCAGTTCGTAGTCGATCGGATGGGAGAAGCCCAGCGCGAGGTTCAGCACCTGGCCCTTGGCCTGGGCCTTGTAGCCCACACCGACCAGCTGCAGCTTGCGCTCGAAGCCTTGGCTCACGCCAATGACCATGTTGTTGACCAGTGCACGAGTGGTACCGGCCATGGCACGATTCTGCTGATCGCCATTGCGGGCGGCAAAACGCAGCTCACCGGCGTCCTGGATGACTTCCACGGACGAGTGCACGTTCAGTTCGAGGGAGCCCTTGGCACCCTTGATCGAAAGCTGTTGGCCTGCGAGTTTGACCTCGACACCAGCCGGCAGCTTGACGGGGTTCTTAGCAACGCGAGACATGCTTATCCCCCCTTAGAACACGGTGCAGAGCACTTCACCGCCGACACCGGCAGCGCGTGCAGCGCGATCAGTCATCACACCTTTGTTGGTGGAGACGATGGAAACGCCCAGACCGCCGCGAACTTTCGGCAGCTGATCGACAGGCTTGTACTGGCGCAGGCCAGGACGGCTGATGCGTTTCACTTCCTCGATGACCGGACGGCCCTCGAAGTACTTCAGCTCGATGGACAGCTGCGGCTTGGCGTCGCTGCTGACCTGGTATCCCGCGATGTAACCTTCATTCTTCAGAACGTTGGCTACTGCCACCTTCAGCTTGGAAGACGGCATGCTTACTACCGACTTTTCAGCCATCTGGGCATTACGGATACGAGTTAGCATGTCCGCTAACGGGTCCTGCATACTCATGGGCTAGATGCTCCTGATACAAAAAGAACAGCCTTTCGGCTGGAACCATCCTCGAGCTCGGCAAATGCCAGGCTCAGGAGAGCCGGACATTCTAGAGATCGATCAAAAATGAATCAAGCCCCAAAAGGGGCTTGATCGATAAAACAAAGCCGGCGCTAGGCCGGCTTCGCTTTTTCTTACCAGCTGGCTTTCACCAGACCCGGCACATCACCGCGCATCGCAGCTTCGCGCAGCTTGTTACGGCCGAGGCCGAACTTGCGGTACACGCCGTGCGGACGGCCGGTGATGCGGCAACGGTTACGCAGGCGGCTGGCGCTGGCGTCACGCGGTTGCTTTTGCAGGGCGATCTGGGCTTCCCAACGCTGCTCCGGAGTGGAGTTCGGGTTGGCGATGACAGCTTTCAGCTCGGCACGCTTCTTGGCGTACTTGGCTACCGTTTGCTGACGCTTCAGCTCACGGTTCTTCATGCTCATTTTGGCCATGATCCAAACTCCAATCAGTTGCGGAACGGGAAGTTGAAGGCACGCAGCAGAGCGCGACCTTCATCGTCCGTACGGGCAGTGGTGGTCAGGGTGATGTCCAGACCACGCAGCGCATCGATCTTGTCGTAATCGATTTCCGGGAAGATGATCTGCTCTTTGACACCCATGCTGTAGTTGCCACGACCATCGAAGGACTTGGCATTCAGGCCGCGGAAGTCACGCACGCGCGGCAGGGAGATGGAGAGCAGGCGATCCAGGAACTCGTACATACGATCGCGACGCAGAGTCACCTTGACACCGATCGGCCAGCCCTCACGAACCTTGAAGCCGGCAATGGACTTGCGGGCGAAGGTCACGACGGGCTTTTGACCGGTGATCTTTTCCAGGTCGGCAACGGCGTTCTCGATGATCTTCTTGTCACCGATCGCTTCGCCAAGACCCATGTTCAGGGTGATTTTGGTAACGCGCGGAACTTCCATCACGTTGGCCAGCTGCAGTTCTTCCTTCAGCTTGGGCGCGATTTCCTTCCGGTAAATCTCTTTCAGTCGTGCCATGGTGTTTTACCTATGATTCTCAAGCGCCAACCGGCTTTTGGGTGGACTTGAAGACACGAATTTTCTTGCCGTCTTCGACTTTGAAGCCAACGCGGTCAGCCTTGTTGGTTTCACCGTTGAAGATGGCGACGTTGGAAACGTGCAGCGGCGCCTCTTTCTCGACGATACCGCCCTGAACACCAGCCATCGGGTTCGGTTTGGTATGACGCTTGACGAGGTTGATGCCGCCGACGATCAGACGATCGTCAGCCAGCACTTTCAGCACCTTGCCACGCTTGCCCTTGTCTTTGCCGGCGATGACGATGATCTCGTCGTCACGACGAATCTTTTGCATGACGGCTTCTCCTTACAGCACTTCGGGGGCGAGCGAGACGATCTTCATGAACTTCTCGGAACGCAGTTCACGAGTCACCGGCCCGAAGATACGGGTGCCGATCGGCTCTTGCTTGTTGTTCAGCAGAACAGCAGCGTTGCCGTCGAAGCGGATGATCGAGCCATCGGCACGGCGCACGCCGTGACGGGTACGGACCACGACAGCGGTCATTACCTGGCCTTTCTTCACCTTGCCGCGCGGAATCGCTTCCTTCACGGTGACCTTGATGATGTCGCCGATACCGGCGTAACGACGGTGCGAACCACCAAGGACCTTGATGCACATAACGCGACGAGCACCGCTGTTGTCAGCGACGTCGAGCATGGATTGAGTCTGAATCATATCTTTCTCCGACCCTTAGTCCTTAGACTTCCACGGCACGTTCGACGACTTCCACCAGGGCCCAGGACTTGGTCTTGGCCAGCGGACGGGTCTCACGGATGGTGACCTTGTCGCCGATTTTGCACTGGTTGGTTTCGTCGTGGGCGTGCAGCTTGGTCGAACGCTTCACGTACTTACCGTAGATCGGGTGCTTGACGCGGCGCTCGATCAGAACGGTGATGGTCTTGTCCATTTTGTCGCTGACGACGCGGCCAGTCAGCGTGCGGACGGTTTTCTCAGCTTCAGCCATGATCACTTACCTGCCTGCTGGTTGAGCACAGTCTTCACGCGAGCGATGTCGCGCTTCACTTGCGAGAGCAGGTGAGACTGCCCCAACTGACCAGTTGCCTTCTGCATGCGCAGATTGAACTGGTCGCGCAGCAGACCGAGCAGTTGCTCGTTCAGCTGCTGAACCGATTTTTCACGGAGTTCTTTCGCTTTCATCACATCACCGTCCGCTTAACAAAGGAGGTGGCGAGGGGCAGCTTTGCAGCAGCCAGGGCGAAAGCCTCACGCGCCAGCTCTTCCGGAACACCTTCGATCTCGTACAGCACCTTGCCCGGCTGGATCTGAGCTACCCAGTACTCGACGCCACCCTTACCTTTACCCATCCGCACTTCGAGGGGCTTTTTGGTAACTGGCTTGTCCGGGAAGACACGGATCCAGATCTTACCGCCACGCTTAACGTGACGAGTCAGGGCACGACGGGCCGATTCGATCTGACGAGCAGTCAGGCGACCACGGGAAACAGCTTTCAGGGCGAATTCGCCGAAGCTGACCTTGCTACCGCGATGGGCCAGACCACGGTTGTGGCCGGTCATCTGCTTGCGGAATTTTGTACGCTTGGGTTGCAACATGTTGCGTACTCCTTACTTAGCAGCTTTCTTGCGAGGCGCCGGGGCGACAGGCTTCAGCTCTTCTTGGCGGCCACCGATGACCTCGCCCTTGAAGATCCAAACCTTCACACCGATCACACCGTAGGTGGTGTGCGCTTCGTAGGTGGCGTAATCGATATCGGCACGCAGGGTGTGCAGGGGCACACGACCTTCGCGGTACCACTCGGTACGGGCGATTTCCGCGCCGCCGAGACGACCACTCACCTGGATCTTGATGCCCTTGGCACCAATACGCATGGCGTTCTGTACGGCGCGCTTCATGGCGCGACGGAACATGACGCGGCGTTCCAGCTGCTGAGCAACGCTCTGAGCTACCAGCATACCGTCGAGCTCCGGCTTGCGGATCTCTTCGATGTTGATGTGCACCGGCACACCCATTTGCTTGGTCAGGTCCTGACGCAGCTTCTCAACATCTTCACCTTTCTTGCCGATCACGATGCCAGGACGAGCGGTGTGGATGGTGATGCGTGCGGTTTGAGCCGGGCGAGCGATGTCGATACGGCTTACGGACGCGCTTTTTAGTTTGTCTTGGAGGTACTCACGCACCTTCAGGTCGGCAAACAGATAATCAGCGTATTGACGCTTGTCTGCGTACCAGACGGAGGTGTGCTCCTTGACGATTCCCAGGCGGATGCCAACGGGATGTACTTTCTGACCCATCTGATCGACTCCGTTACTTGTCCGCAACCTTGACAGTGATATGGCAAGACCGCTTGACGATGCGATCAGCACGGCCTTTGGCACGCGGCATGATGCGCTTAAGCGAACGCCCCTCGTTGACGAAAACGGTGCTGACCTTCAGGTCATCAACGTCTGCGCCTTCGTTGTGCTCGGCGTTGGCCACGGCCGACTCCAGCACTTTCTTGATGATCTCGGCGGCTTTCTTCGAGCTGAAAGCCAGCAGGTTGAGCGCTTCGCCCACCTTCTTCCCGCGGATCTGGTCGGCGACCAAGCGGGCTTTCTGGGCGGAGATTCGAGCGCCCGACAGCTTAGCGGCTACTTCCATCGTTCCTTACCCCTTAACGCTTGGCTTTCTTGTCCGCAGCGTGCCCACGATAAGTGCGGGTACCAGCGAACTCGCCGAGTTTGTGGCCGACCATGTCTTCGTTCACGAGGACCGGGACATGTTGACGACCGTTATGCACAGCGATGGTCAGACCGACCATCTGCGGCAGAATGATGGAGCGACGCGACCAGGTTTTAACCGGCTTGCGATCGTTCTTTTCCACCGCCACTTCGATCTTCTTCAGTAGGTGAAGATCGATAAAAGGACCTTTTTTCAGAGAACGCGGCACTGTCGTATCCCTCTAATTACTTACGGCGGCGGACGATCATGTTGTCGGTACGCTTGTTCGCACGAGTCTTGGCACCCTTGGTCGGGAAGCCCCACGGCGAAACAGGGTGACGACCACCGGAGGTACGACCCTCACCACCACCATGCGGGTGATCGACCGGGTTCATGGCAACACCACGAACGGTCGGGCGAACGCCGCGCCAACGCTTGGCACCGGCTTTACCCAGGGAACGCAGGCTGTGCTCGGAGTTGGAAACCTCACCCAGAGTCGCACGGCACTCGGACAGTACCTTGCGCATCTCGCCGGAGCGCAGACGCAGGGTGACGTAGGCACCTTCACGAGCTACCAGCTGGGCGGAAGCACCAGCGGAGCGAACCAGCTGAGCGCCTTTACCCGGCTTCAGTTCGATCGCATGAATGGTCGAACCGACAGGGATGTTGCGCAGCGGCAGGCTGTTACCGGCCTTGATCGGAGCAGCGGCACCGGATACCAGTTGATCGCCAGCGCTCACGCCTTTCGGCGCGATGATGTAGCGACGCTCACCGTCGGCATATTTCAGCAGAGCGATGTGGGCGGTACGGTTCGGATCGTATTCCACGCGCTCGACGACGGCAGGGATGCCATCCTTGTTGCGGCGGAAGTCGACCAGACGATAGTGCTGCTTGTGGCCACCGCCGATGTGGCGAGTGGTGATACGACCGTTGTTGTTACGGCCGCCAGTTTTCGACTTCTTCTCGAGCAGCGGAGCATGAGGAGCGCCTTTGTGCAGCTCCTGATTGACCACTTTGACCACGAAACGGCGGCCAGCGGAAGTCGGTTTGCATTTAACGATTGCCATGATGCGCCCCTACCTTACTCAGCACTGCTGGTGAAATCGAGATCTTGGCCCGCCTGGAGGGAGACATACGCCTTCTTCCAGTCGTTACGCTTGCCCAGGCCGCGAGCGGTACGCTTAGTCTTGCCCTGTACGTTGACAGTGCGGACAGTGTCTACCTTCACGCTGAACAGGCTTTCGACGGCCTTCTTGATTTCCAGCTTGGTTGCATCAACCGCAACCTTGAAAACGAATTGGCTCGAACCATCTGCCAGCACGGAGGCCTTCTCGGAGATGTGCGGGCCAACCAGCACTTTGAATACGCGTTCCTGGTTCATGCCAGCAGCTCCTCGAATTTCTTCACGGCCGACACGGTAACCAGCACTTTGTCGAAGGCGATCAGGCTGACCGGATCGGAGCCTTGAACGTCGCGAACATCAACGTGCGGCAGGTTGCGCGCAGCCAGGTACAGGTTCTGGTCGACGGCTTCGGTGACGATCAGCACATCGGACAGACCCATGCCATCCAGCTTGCCCAGCAGAGCCTTGGTCTTCGGGGCGTCGACGGCGAAGTCTTCGACCACGACCAGGCGATCCTGACGAACCAGCTCGGAGAGGATGGAGCGCAGAGCAGCGCGGTACATCTTCTTGTTCAGCTTCTGGCTGTGATCCTGCGGACGGGCGGCGAAGGTAACGCCACCGCCACGCCAGATCGGGCCAACGCTGGAACCGGAACGAGCACGACCGGTGCCCTTCTGACGCCACGGTTTTTTGCCACCACCGGTGACTTCAGCACGAGTCTTCTGAGCACGGGAACCCTGACGACCGCCAGCCATGTAGGCGACGACAGCCTGGTGAACCAGTGTCTCGTTGAACTCGCTGCCGAAAGTGCGCTCGCTGACTTCGATAGCCTGAGCGCCATTTACATTCAGTTGCATCTCAGCTTCCCCTATTAACCGCGAGCTTTGACAGCCGGACGTACCAGCACGTCGCCACCGGGAGCGCCCGGAACGGCACCCTTGACCAGCAGCAGATTACGCTCGGCGTCGACACGGACCACTTCCAGGGACTGCACGGTCACGCGCTCGGCGCCAAGGTGACCGGACATTTTCTTGCCCTTGAAGACACGACCAGGAGTCTGGCACTGGCCGATGGAGCCCGGAGCACGGTGGGAAACGGAGTTACCGTGGGTATTGTCCTGACCGCGGAAGTTCCAGCGCTTGATGGTACCGGCGTAGCCTTTACCCTTGGACTCACCGGTGACATCCACCAGTTGGCCAGCTTGGAACAGTTCGGCAGTGATCTGATCGCCAGCCTGGTAATCGCCTTCTTCCAGGCGGAATTCCCAGACGCCACGACCAGCAGCGACATTAGCCTTGGCGAAGTGACCGGCCTGAGCCTTGGTCACGCGGGAAGCACGACGCTCGCCCACGGTTACCTGCACAGCGCGGTAGCCATCGCTTTCTTCGGATTTGAACTGGGTGACGCGATTCGGCTCGATCTCGATGACCGTGACCGGAATGGAGACACCTTCTTCGGTGAAAATGCGGGTCATGCCGCACTTACGACCGACTACACCAATAGTCATGTTGTAAACCTCATGAGTGTACGGGGCTTTCACCCGCTATGGCCGCCCATTTCAGAGCGTTACACGACTAAAACCGCCAGGTTTTAGCCGAGGCTGATCTGCACTTCCACGCCTGCCGCAAGGTCGAGCTTCATCAGCGCGTCGACGGTTTTATCCGTCGGCTGGACGATGTCCAGAACACGCTTGTGGGTACGAATTTCGTACTGATCGCGCGCGTCTTTGTTGACGTGCGGGGAGATCAGAACGGTGTACCGCTCTTTGCGAGTAGGCAGAGGAATAGGACCACGCACCTGAGCACCAGTACGTTTCGCGGTTTCCACGATTTCCTGGGTGGATTGATCGATCAGGCGATGGTCAAAAGCCTTCAACCGAATACGGATTTGTTGGTTTTGCATTTTGACCTCAGACTCTATCTCTGCTTTCCCCAACGGACGGACTACGCCCGTTAAAAGGAGGCGTGATTGTACGGATGCCCCCTGGGGGTGTCAACTTTTAACCAATCAAAGAAAAAGGGCCCCAAAGGGCCCTTTTCCTCAACAGCCGTCGATTACTCGATGACTTTGGCAACCACGCCGGCACCAACGGTACGGCCGCCTTCGCGAATCGCGAAACGCAGGCCGTCGTCCATAGCGATCGGCTTGATCAGGGTGACAACCATCTTGATGTTGTCGCCCGGCATTACCATCTCGACGCCTTCCGGCAGTTCGCACGAACCGGTCACGTCAGTGGTACGGAAGTAGAACTGCGGACGGTAGCCCTTGAAGAACGGGGTGTGACGACCACCCTCTTCTTTGGACAGAACGTACACTTCGGCTTCGAACTTGGTGTGCGGCTTGATGGTGCCCGGCTTGGCCAGAACCTGGCCACGCTCGACTTCATCACGCTTGGTGCCGCGCAGCAGCACGCCGCAGTTCTCGCCAGCACGACCTTCGTCGAGCAGCTTGCGGAACATTTCCACGCCGGTGCAGGTGGTCTTGGTGGTAGCACGCAGACCAACGATCTCGATTTCTTCCTGGATACGGACGATACCGCGCTCGACACGACCGGTTACCACGGTACCGCGACCGGAGATCGAGAACACGTCCTCGATCGGCATCAGGAACGGCATGTCGATGGCACGCACCGGCTCCGGAATGTAGGAGTCCAGGGTCTCGACCAGTTTCTTGACGGCGGTGGTACCCATTTCGTTGGTGTCTTCGCCGTTCAGAGCCATCAGCGCGGAGCCGATGATGATCGGAGTGTCGTCACCCGGGAAATCGTAGGTGCTCAGCAGGTCGCGAACTTCCATCTCGACCAGTTCCAGCAGCTCGGCGTCGTCGACCATGTCGGCCTTGTTCAGGAACACGACGATGTAGGGAACGCCTACCTGACGGGACAGCAGGATGTGCTCACGGGTTTGCGGCATCGGACCGTCGGCAGCGGAGCAGACCAGGATCGCGCCGTCCATCTGGGCAGCACCGGTGATCATGTTCTTCACGTAGTCGGCGTGACCCGGGCAGTCAACGTGCGCGTAGTGGCGAATGTTGGAGTCGTACTCCACGTGCGCGGTGTTGATGGTGATACCACGAGCCTTCTCTTCCGGAGCGGAGTCGATCTTGTCGAAGTCGACACGAGCGGAACCGAATACTTCGGAGCAGACGCGAGTCAGAGCAGCGGTCAGAGTGGTCTTACCGTGGTCAACGTGACCGATGGTGCCAACGTTGACGTGCGGTTTGTTACGTTCAAATTTTTCCTTGGCCACGACAGTAAACCTCTTACTTAAAGGGCGGGATTAGCCTTGTTTTTTAACCAGCGCTTCGACGATGTTCGACGGAGCTTCGGCGTACTTGGAGAATTCCATGGAGTAGCTTGCACGACCCTGGGACATGGAACGGACGTCGGTCGCATAACCGAACATCTCGCCCAGCGGAACCTCGGCACGGATTACCTTACCGGAAACCGAATCTTCCATACCCTGGATCAGACCGCGACGACGGTTCAGGTCGCCCATCACGTCACCCATGTAGTCCTCGGGTGTCACCACCTCGACCCTCATGATCGGCTCAAGCACCTTACCACCGCCCTTCTGGGCCAGTTGCTTGGTCGCCATGGAAGCAGCGATCTTGAACGCCATCTCGTTGGAGTCGACGTCGTGGTAGGAGCCATCGAACACGGTCGCCTTCAGGCCGATCAGCGGATAGCCGGCGACGACGCCGTTCTTCATCTGCTCTTCGATACCCTTCTGGATCGCCGGGATGTATTCCTTCGGAACCACACCACCCACGACTTCGTTGGTGAACACCAGACCTTCGGTGATGTTGCCCTTGTCGTCCACGTCCGGAGTCGAGAAGCGAATCCAGCAGTGACCGAACTGACCGCGACCACCGGACTGACGAACGAACTTGCCTTCGATCTCGACATTGTCCTTGGTGATGGTTTCACGGTAGGAAACCTGCGGCTTGCCGATGTTGGCCTCGACGTTGAACTCGCGCTTCATGCGATCAACGAGGATGTCCAGGTGCAGCTCACCCATACCGGAGATGATGGTCTGACCGGTCTCTTCGTCGGTCTTGACGCGGAACGACGGGTCTTCCTGAGCCAGTTTGCCCAGGGCGATACCCATCTTCTCCTGGTCGGCCTTGGTCTTCGGCTCTACCGCTACCGAAATCACCGGCTCCGGGAAGTCCATGCGCTCGAGGATGATCGGCTTGTCCGGATCGCACAGGGTTTCACCAGTGGTGACATCCTTCATGCCGATCAGGGCCGCGATGTCGCCAGCGCGCACTTCCTTGATCTCTTCACGCTGGTTGGCGTGCATCTGCACCATACGACCAACGCGCTCTTTCTTGCCCTTCACGGAGTTGATGACCGATTGGCCAGACTCCAGAACGCCCGAGTAGACGCGCACGAAGGTCAGAGTACCGACGAACGGGTCGGTAGCGATCTTGAACGCCAGCGCCGAGAACGGCGCGCTGTCGTCGGCATGACGCTCGTCTTTCGGAGCCTCGTCGCCGTCGTCGACGTGATCCGGGTGGATACCCTGGATCGCAGCGATTTCGGTCGGCGCCGGCAGGAAGTCGATCACGGCGTCGAGAACCAGGGGCACGCCCTTGTTCTTGAACGAGGAGCCGCAGACAGCCGGAACGATTTCGCTGGCCAGGGTGCGCAGACGCAGACCGGCCTTGATGTCCTCGACGGAGAGATCACCCTCTTCGAGATACTTGTTCATCAGCTCTTCGCTGGCCTCGGCAGCTGCCTCGACCATGTTGTTGCGCCACTCGTTGGCCAGGTCGACCAGCTCGGCAGGAATCTCTTCCTCGCGATAGCTGGTGCCCTTGTCGTCTTCGTTCCAGTAGATAGCCTTCATCTTGATCAGGTCGACCTGACCTTCGAAGTTATCTTCGGCGCCGATGGCGATCTGGATCGGAACCGGGGTGTGACCCAGGCGGTTCTTGATCTGACCGACGACGCGCAGGAAGTTGGCGCCGGCACGGTCCATCTTGTTCACGTAGACGATACGCGGAACGCCGTACTTGTTGGCCTGACGCCATACGGTTTCGGACTGCGGCTCAACGCCGGAAGTGCCGCAGAACACCACGACAGCGCCGTCGAGTACGCGCAGCGAACGCTCCACTTCGATGGTGAAGTCCACGTGACCGGGGGTGTCGATGACGTTGACGCGGTACTTGTCATACTGACCGCGCGAGCCTTCCCAGAAGGTGGTGATCGCAGCGGAAGTGATGGTGATACCGCGCTCCTGCTCCTGCACCATCCAGTCGGTGGTAGCAGCGCCGTCGTGCACCTCACCCATCTTGTGGCTGAGACCCGTGTAAAACAGGATCCGCTCGGTAGTGGTGGTCTTGCCCGCGTCAACGTGGGCGCAGATACCAATGTTCCGGTAGCGGTTAATGGGAGTAGTACGAGCCATAAAGCCCTCGCAAAAGAATGGATGCCGTAATTAGAAGCGGTAGTGCGAGAACGCTTTGTTGGCCTCGGCCATACGGTGCACGTCTTCACGCTTCTTGACGGCAGCGCCTTTGCCATCGAAGGCATCCAGCAGCTCACCAGCCAGGCGCAGAGCCATGGACTTCTCACCACGCTTGCGCGCGCTTTCCACCAGCCAGCGCATGGCCAGGGCATTACGACGGGACGGACGAACTTCGACCGGAACCTGGTAGGTAGCACCGCCTACACGGCGGGACTTGACTTCGACCAGCGGAGCGATGGCGTCGAGAGCTTTCTCGAAGATCTCCAGGGGATCGCTGTTCTTGCGGGTTTTGACGGTTTCCAGGGCACCGTAAACGATGCGCTCGGCGACTGCCTTCTTGCCGCTTTCCATCACGTGGTTCATGAATTTGGCGAGAATCAGGCTTCCGTATTTCGGATCGTCCAGAATCTCACGCTTGGCTGCTACACGACGTCTTGGCATTGATAAGCCCTCAAACGGTCTTCAGGTTAGCCCGGGACCATAACCAATCGGTTACGCCCGACCTTACTCTTATCGACTCAATAAATAGAAAAATGGCGAACCGAATTACTTCGGACGCTTGGTACCGTACTTGGAACGACCCTGCTTACGGTCTTTGACACCGGTGGTGTCCAGCGAACCGCGAACGGTGTGGTAGCGCACACCCGGAAGGTCTTTTACACGACCGCCACGGATCAGCACGACGCTGTGCTCTTGCAGGTTGTGACCTTCACCACCGATATAGGAGGTGACTTCGAAACCGTTGGTCAGACGAACACGGCACACTTTACGCAGTGCGGAGTTCGGTTTCTTCGGCGTGGTGGTGTACACACGGGTGCACACGCCACGGCGCTGCGGGCAGTTCTGCAGCGCAGGCACGTCGCTCTTCTCGACGAGGCGCTTGCGCGGCTGGCGTACCAGCTGGTTGATAGTTGCCATCTATAAGCTCCACTGTTGTCTTTCGACGCTATTGCCCTAAAGCAAAATGGCAGAGCTAGTCGCCCTGCCAAATTTAGGGGTGCATGAGTCTAAAGAGACTCACTCCCCCAGTCAAGACGAGTCCCCGGGCGATTGCTCGCCCGGGGACCCCATCCGATCAGTTACCGCTGGAGTTCAGCGCTTCGGTCAGAGCCGCTTCGACCTCGCTCGCGCTCACGCGCTGAGGCTTGTCGGCTTCACGACGACGCTTGCGCTCGCTGTGGTAGGCCAGGCCGGTACCGGCCGGGATCAGACGACCCACAACGACGTTCTCCTTCAGGCCGCGCAGGTAGTCGCGCTTGCCGGTCACGGCCGCTTCGGTCAGCACGCGGGTGGTTTCCTGGAAGGAAGCCGCGGAGATGAACGATTCGGTGGACAGCGAGGCCTTGGTGATACCCAGCAGAACGCGCTCGAACTTGGCGATGAACTTGTCGTCGCCCGCCAGCACTTCGTTCTCGCTCAGAACGTGGGTCAGTTCCATCTGGTCGCCCTTGATGAAGCTGGAATCGCCGGACTCGCTGATCTCGACCTTGCGCAGCATCTGCCGCAGGATGGTCTCGATGTGCTTGTCGTTGATCTTCACGCCCTGCAGACGGTAAACGTCCTGGATCTCGTTGACGATGTACTTGGCCAGCGCGCTGACGCCCAGCAGACGCAGGATGTCGTGCGGATCGCTCGGGCCGTCGGAGATGACTTCGCCGCGGTTCACTTGTTCGCCTTCGAAGACGTTCAGGTGACGCCACTTCGGAATCAGCTCCTCGTACGGATCGCTGCCATCGGTCGGGGTGATGACCAGACGGCGCTTGCCCTTGGTCTCCTTGCCGAAGGCGATCGTGCCGCTGATTTCCGCCAGGATCGAAGCCTCTTTCGGACGACGGGCCTCGAACAGGTCGGCAACGCGCGGCAGACCACCGGTGATGTCGCGGGTCTTCGAGGTTTCCTGCGGGATACGCGCGATCACGTCACCCACACCGACCTGGGCACCGTCGTTGACGTTGACCAGGGCGTTGGCGGGCAGGAAGTACTGGGCCGGTACGTCGGTACCCGGCAGCAGCAGTTCCTTGCCGTTGGCGTCGACCAGCTTCACGGCCGGACGGATGTCCTTGCCGGCAGCCGGACGATCCTTCGGATCCATCACCTCGATGTTGGTCAGACCGGTCAGTTCGTCGGTCTGGCGCTTGACGGTGATGCCCTCCTCCATGCCGACGAAGGTCACGGTACCCTTCATCTCGGTCACGATCGGGTGGGTGTGCGGGTCCCACTTGGCGACGATGGCACCAGCGTCGACTTTGTCGCCTTCCTTCACGGAAATCACGGCGCCGTACGGCAGCTTGTAACGCTCGCGCTCGCGACCGAACTCGTCGGCCACGGCCAGCTCGCCGGAACGGGAAACCGCCACCAGGTTGCCGTCGACACGCTCGACGTGCTTCAGATTGTGCAGACGGATCGCACCACCGTTCTTCACCTGGACGTTGTCGGCGGCCGAGGTCCGGCTCGCCGCACCACCGATGTGGAACGTACGCATGGTCAGCTGGGTGCCCGGCTCACCGATGGACTGGGCAGCGATGACGCCGACCGCTTCACCGATGTTCACCTGGTGACCACGGGCCAGATCGCGGCCGTAGCACTTGGCGCAGATGCCGTAGCGGGTTTCGCAGGTGATCGGCGAACGCACGATCACTTCGTCGATGCTGTTGCGCTCGATGAACTCGACCCACTTCTCGTCGACCAGGGTACCGGCCGGCACGATGATCTCGTCGCTGCCCGGCTTCGGCACGTCCTTGGCGATCACACGACCGAGCACGCGCTCACCGAGCGGCTCGACCACGTCGCCGCCTTCGATGTGCGGAGTCATCAGCAGACCGTGCTCGGTACCGCAGTCGACTTCGGTCACCACCAGATCCTGGGCCACGTCAACCAGGCGACGGGTCAGGTAACCGGAGTTCGCGGTCTTCAGTGCGGTATCCGCCAGACCCTTACGAGCACCGTGAGTGGAGATGAAGTACTGCAGTACGTTCAGGCCTTCACGGAAGTTCGCGGTGATCGGCGTCTCGATGATGGAGCCGTCCGGCTTGGCCATCAGGCCACGCATACCGGCCAGCTGACGGATCTGGGCGGCGCTACCACGCGCACCGGAGTCCGCCATCATGTACATGGAGTTGAAGGACTCCTGATCGACGGTCTTGCCTTCGCGATCGACCACCTTCTCTTTCGAGAGGTTGGCCATCATCGCCTTGGACACTTCGTCGTTGGCCTTGGACCAGAGGTCGATCACCTTGTTGTACTTCTCGCCCTGGGTGACCAGGCCGGAGGCGTACTGCGATTCGATTTCCTTCACTTCCTCGGTGGCAGCATCGATGATGCGTGCCTTCTCGTCCGGGATGACGAAGTCGTTCACACCGATCGACACACCGGAGATGGTCGAGTAGGCGAAACCGGTGTACATCAGCTGGTCGGCGAAGATCACGGTGTCCTTCAGACCCACGGTGCGGTAGCACTGGTTGATCAGCTTGGAGATCGCCTTCTTCTTCATCGACTGGTTGACCACGTCATAGGACAGGCCGGCCGGCACGATCTGGAACAGCAGCGCGCGGCCGACGGTGGTGTCGACGATGCGGGTGTTCTTGACCAGGCTGCCGTCCTTCTGTTTGACGGTCTCATTGATGCGCACCTTGACCTTGGCGTGCAGGGAAGCTTCGCCGGCGCGGAATACGCGGTCGACTTCCTGCAGGTCGGCGAATACGCGACCTTCGCCCTTGGCGTTGATGGCTTCGCGGGTCATGTAGTACAGACCCAGTACCACGTCCTGCGACGGCACGATGATCGGCTCGCCGTTGGCGGGCGACAGCACGTTGTTGGTGGACATCATCAGCGCGCGCGCTTCCAGCTGAGCCTCGAGGGTCAGCGGAACGTGCACGGCCATCTGGTCACCGTCGAAGTCGGCGTTGTACGCGGCACAGACCAGCGGGTGCAGCTGGATGGCTTTACCTTCGATCAGAACCGGTTCGAACGCCTGGATGCCCAGACGGTGCAGGGTCGGTGCGCGGTTGAGCAGCACGGGATGTTCGCGGATGACCTCGGCGAGAACGTCCCAGACCTCGGGCAGTTCGCGCTCGACCATCTTCTTGGCCGCCTTGATGGTGGTGGCCATGCCGCGGGCTTCGAGCTTGCCGAAGATGAACGGCTTGAACAGCTCGAGGGCCATCTTCTTCGGCAGACCGCACTGGTGCAGGCGCAGGGTCGGGCCCACGGTGATCACGGAACGACCGGAGTAGTCCACGCGCTTACCGAGCAGGTTCTGACGGAAGCGACCTTGCTTACCTTTGATCATGTCGGCCAGCGACTTCAGCGGACGCTTGTTCGAGCCGGTGATGGCGCGACCGCGACGGCCGTTGTCGAGCAGGGCGTCGACCGCTTCCTGCAGCATGCGCTTCTCGTTGCGCACGATGATGTCCGGAGCGGCCAGGTCGAGCAGGCGCTTCAGACGGTTGTTACGGTTGATCACGCGGCGATACAGATCGTTCAGATCCGAGGTCGCGAAGCGGCCGCCATCCAGCGGAACCAGCGGACGCAGGTCCGGCGGCAGTACCGGCAGAACGGTCAGGACCATCCACTCCGGGTGGTTGCCGGAGTCCTTGAAGGCTTCCATCAGCTTCAGGCGCTTGGACAGCTTCTTGATCTTGGTCTCGGAGTTGGTCTGCGGAATCTCTTCGCGCAGGCGGCCGATCTCGTGATCCAGGTCGATGGCGTTGAGCAGCTCGCGAACGGCCTCGGCGCCCATGCGCGCGTCGAAATCGTCGCCGAACTCTTCGAGGGCTTCGAAGTACTGCTCGTCGTTCAGCAGCTGGCCCTTCTCCAGGGTGGTCATGCCCGGATCGATCACCACGTAGCTCTCGAAATAGAGCACGCGCTCGATGTCACGCAGGGTCATGTCCAGCAGCAGGCCGATACGGGACGGCAGGGACTTCAGGAACCAGATGTGGGCGACCGGCGAAGCCAGTTCGATGTGCGCCATGCGCTCACGACGGACCTTGGCCAGGGCAACTTCCACGCCGCACTTCTCGCAGATCACGCCGCGGTGCTTGAGGCGCTTGTACTTGCCGCACAGGCACTCGTAGTCCTTGACCGGGCCAAAGATCTTGGCGCAGAACAGGCCGTCACGCTCGGGCTTGAAGGTACGGTAGTTGATGGTTTCCGGTTTTTTCACTTCACCGAAAGACCAGGAGCGGATCATCTCAGGCGAAGCCAGACCGATACGGATCGCATCGAACTCTTCAACCTGACCCTGGTTTTTCAACAGATTCAGCAAGTCTTTCAAGGCCTTTCCTCCTCACGGACCTGCTGCGGCCGACAGTACGGCCGCAGCAAGGCGTGTTATTCGGTTTCCAGTTCGATGTCGATACCGAGCGAGCGGATCTCTTTGATCAACACGTTGAAGGACTCGGGCATGCCGGCCTCCATGCGGTGATCGCCGTCCACGATGTTCTTGTACATCTTGGTCCGGCCGTTCACGTCGTCCGACTTGACGGTCAGCATTTCCTGCAGGGTGTAGGCGGCGCCGTAGGCTTCCAGCGCCCAGACCTCCATCTCCCCGAAACGCTGACCACCGAACTGCGCCTTACCACCCAGCGGCTGCTGGGTAACCAGGCTGTAGGAACCGGTGGAACGTGCGTGCATCTTGTCGTCGACCAGGTGGTTCAGCTTGAGCATGTACATGTAGCCGACGGTGGTCGGACGCTCGAACTGGTTACCGGTACGGCCGTCGGTCAGGCGCATCTGGCCGCTTTCCGGCAGATCGGCCAGCTTCAGCATGGCCTTGATCTCGGTTTCCTTGGCACCGTCGAACACGGCGGTAGCCATCGGAACGCCGCCCTTCAGGTTCTTCGCCAGCTCGAGGATCTCGGTGTCCGAGAACTCGTTCAGGCTTTCCTGGCGACCACCGATCTCGTTGTAGATCTCGTTGAGGAACTTGCGCAGTTCGGCGATCTTGCGCTGCTCTTCGAGCATGCGGTTGATCTTCTCGCCCAGGCCCTTGGCCGCCAGGCCCAGGTGGGTTTCGAGGATCTGACCGACGTTCATCCGCGACGGTACGCCCAGCGGGTTGAGGACGATGTCGACCGGGGTGCCATTGGCATCGTGCGGCATGTCTTCGACCGGCATGATCACCGAGACCACACCCTTGTTACCGTGGCGACCGGCCATCTTGTCGCCCGGCTGGATGCGACGCTTGATGGCCAGGTAGACCTTGACGATCTTCAGTACGCCCGGAGCCAGGTCATCGCCCTGCTGCAGCTTGCGCTTCTTGTCTTCGAACTTGTCGTCCAACAGCTGGCGACGGTCGCTGATGTAGGCCTGGGCCTTCTCCAGCTGCTCGTTCAGAGCATCGTCGGCCATGCGCAGCTTGAACCACTGACCACGCTCCAGACCGTCGAGGTAGGCGTCGTCGATGACAGCGCCTTTCTTCAGGCCAGCACCGCCTTCGGCCTTGGCACCGACCAGGGCGGAACGCAGACGCTCGAAGGTGGCGCCTTCTACGATACGGAACTCTTCGTTCAGGTCCTTGCGGATCTCGTCGAGCTGTTGCTTCTCGATGGCCAGGGCACGGCTGTCGCGCTCCACTCCATCACGGGTGAAGACCTGGACGTCGATGACGGTGCCCTTGGTGCCGGTCGGCACGCGCAGGGAGGTGTCCTTAACGTCGGATGCCTTCTCACCGAAGATCGCACGCAGCAGTTTCTCTTCCGGAGTCAGCTGGGTCTCGCCTTTCGGGGTGACCTTGCCAACTAGGATGTCGCCCGCCAGCACTTCGGCACCGACGTAGACGATACCGGCTTCGTCCAGCTTGTTCAGCGCGGCCTCACCCACGTTAGGGATGTCCGCGGTGATTTCTTCTGGGCCGAGCTTGGTGTCACGGGCCACACAGGTCAGTTCCTGGATGTGGATCGTGGTGAAGCGATCTTCCTGGACCACGCGCTCGGACAGGCAGATGGAGTCTTCGAAGTTGAAGCCGTTCCACGGCATGAACGCTACGCGCATGTTCTGACCCAGCGCCAGTTCACCCATGTCGGTGGACGGACCGTCGGCCATGATGTCGCCGCGCGAAACCTTGTCACCCTTGCTCACCAGCGGACGCTGGTTGATGCAGGTGTTCTGGTTGGAGCGGGTGTACTTGGTCAGGTTGTAGATGTCGACACCGGCTTCACCGGTTTCGACTTCATCGTCGGCCACGCGAACCACGATACGGCTGGCGTCGACGGAGTCGATCACGCCACCACGACGGGCCACGACGCACACACCGGAGTCACGGGCGACGTTGCGCTCCATGCCGGTACCGACCAGCGGCTTGTCGGCACGCAGGGTCGGCACGGCCTGACGCTGCATGTTCGAACCCATGAGTGCACGGTTGGCGTCGTCGTGCTCGAGGAACGGAATCAGCGAGGCAGCGACGGAAACGACCTGCTTCGGCGACACGTCCATCAGGGTCACGTCTTCCGGCGCCTTGACGGTGAACTCGTTCAGGTGACGCACGGCCACCAGCTCGTCGACCAGTTGGCCCTTGGCGTTCATGGTCGCCGAAGCCTGGGCGATCACGTGATCGGCCTCTTCGATGGCGGACAGGAACACGATCTCGTCGGTGACCTTGGTGTCCTTCACCACGCGGTACGGGCTTTCCAGGAAGCCGTACTGGTTGGTGCGGGCATAGGCGGCCAGGGAGTTGATCAGACCGATGTTCGGACCTTCAGGAGTCTCGATCGGGCACACGCGGCCGTAGTGGGTCGGGTGTACGTCGCGGACTTCGAAGCCGGCGCGCTCACGGGTCAGACCGCCCGGGCCGAGTGCGGAGACGCGGCGCTTGTGGGTGATCTCGGAGAGCGGGTTGTTCTGGTCCATGAACTGGGAAAGCTGGCTGGAACCGAAGAACTCCTTCACCGCCGCCGCGACCGGCTTGGCGTTGATCAGGTCTTGCGGCATCAGGCCTTCGCTTTCAGCCATCGACAGGCGCTCTTTGACCGCGCGCTCTACACGCACCAGGCCAACGCGGAACTGGTTCTCGGCCATCTCGCCGACGCAACGCACGCGACGGTTACCCAGGTGGTCGATGTCGTCGACGATGCCTTTGCCGTTACGGATGTCGACCAGGGTCTTCAGCACGTCGACGATGTCTTCTTTCGACAGAACGCCGGAGCCTTCGATCTCGGTGCGACCGATACGACGATTGAACTTCATGCGGCCGACGGCGGACAGGTCGTAACGCTCGGCGCTGAAGAACAGGTTGTTGAACAGGGTCTCGGCGGCATCCTTGGTTGGCGGCTCGCCGGGACGCATCATGCGGTAGATCTCGACCAGGGCTTCCAGCTGGTTGCCGGTGGAGTCGATCTTCAGCGTGTCGGAGATGAACGGACCGCAGTCGATGTCGTTGGTGTACAGGGTCTCGATGCGGACGACCTGGGCCTTGACGATCTTCGCCAGCAGGTCGGTGGTCAGCTCGGAGTTGCACTCGGCAACGATCTCGCCGGTGGCCGGATGGACGATGGCCTTGGCGGTGGTGCGACCCAGCAGGTAGTCGAGCGGCACTTCCAGCTCTTTGATGCCGGCCTTGTCGATCTGGTTGATGTGGCGCGCGGTGATACGGCGGCCCTGCTCGACGATGACCTTGCCCTTCTCGTCCTTGATGTCGAACGCGGCGATCTCGCCACGCAGGCGCTGCGGCACCAGTTCCAGGTTCAGGGTCTCGCCCTTCACGTGGTAGACGTTGGTGTCATAGAAGGCGTCCAGCACTTCCTCGGTGCTGTAGCCCAGGGCGCGCAGCAGGACGGAAGCCGGCAGCTTGCGGCGACGGTCGATACGGACGAACACGGCGTCCTTCGGATCGAACTCGAAGTCCAGCCAGGAGCCGCGGTAGGGAATGATGCGCGCGGAGTACAGCAGCTTACCGGAGCTGTGGGTCTTGCCACGGTCGTGGTCGAAGAACACGCCCGGAGAGCGGTGCAGCTGGGAAACGATCACACGCTCGGTACCGTTGATGATGAAGGTACCGTTCTCGGTCATGAGCGGAATTTCGCCCATGTACACTTCTTGCTCTTTGATGTCCTTGATCGCTTTGTTCGACGATTCTTTGTCGAAGATGATCAGACGGACTTTGACCCGCAGCGGCACGGCGAAGGTCACGCCACGCAGCACGCACTCCTTGACGTCGAACGCGGGCTCGCCCAGGCGATAGCCGACGTACTCCAGAGCGGCGTTGCCGGAGTAGCTGATGATCGGGAATACGGACTTGAAGGCCGCATGCAGGCCAACGTCGCGGAACTGCTCCTTGCTTGCTCCCGCCTGCAGGAATTCGCGGTACGAATCCAACTGGATGGCCAGGAGATACGGCACATCCATCACGTCCGGCAACTTGCTAAAGTCCTTGCGGATACGTTTTTTCTCAGTGTATGAGTAAGCCATCAGCGTTCCCCAGCTTGGTCACCTGCTTGTTTGGCCTCTGCCGACGGCAAGGGCCAGAAAATCGTGCAAACCCTGTGGTTTGCGCCGCCCTCGGGCGGGGTTTTCACGTCATGGACAGCGACCTTCCGGCCCGCTGCCCATAACGGAAAAAGGCCGGTGGCATCAGCCACCAGCCATCAGCCTTTCGCTCAACGCTCGGGCTGTAGACGCAAGGTCGTCGCTTACTTGAGCTCGACTTTGGCGCCAGCTTCTTCCAGGGCCTTCTTGGCAGCTTCGGCTTCTTCTTTCGAAGCGCCTTCCTTGACCGGAGCCGGAGCGCCGTCAACCACTGCCTTGGCTTCTTTCAGACCCAGACCGGTCAGTTCGCGAACGACCTTGATCACGTTCACTTTCTTGTCGCCGGCTTCGGTCAGCATGATGGTGAACTCGGTCTGCTCTTCGGCAGCGGCAGCGGCCGGGCCAGCAGCAGCAACGGTAGCGGCAGCAGCGGTAACGCCGAAGGTTTCTTCCATCGCCTTGATCAGCTCGACGATTTCCACAACGGATTTCTGGCCGATCGCTTCGATGATTTGCTCGTTAGTCAGAGACATGACTATGAATTCCTGTATTGGGGTGACAGCCTACGCAGCCATCAAATTAAACATGTGATTTCGAAAGTACCTACGCCGCCTTAGGCAGCAGCAGCTTCTTTCTGGTCGCGAATAGCTGCCAGGGTGCGAGCGAGCTTGCTGGTGGCGCCTTGAATAACGCTCATCAGCTGCGCGATGCCCTCGTCACGGGTCGGCAGAGTTGCCAGTACGTCGATCTGGTTTGCTGCGAGGAACTTGCCCTCGAACGCAGCTGCCTTGATCTCGAACTTGTCCTGACCCTTGGCAAAATCCTTGAAGATACGGGCGGCAGCGCCCGGATGCTCGTTGGAGAAAGCGATGAGGGTCGGGCCTTTGAACACGTCGCTGAGCACGTCGAACTGAGTGCCTTCAACGGCGCGCTTGAGCAGGGTGTTACGCACGACTTTCACGTACACACCAGCTTCGCGGGCCTCTTTACGGAGTCCGGTCATTGCGCCGACGGTCACGCCACGGGCATCAGCCACGACAGCGGACAGACCGGCTTTGGCAGCCTCGTTGACTTCAGCGACGATGGCCTTCTTGTCTTCGAGTTTAATTGCCACGGGTTTACTCCTGGATTTACCGTTTCGTCAGGCCGGAGCCCGACGTCGTTTTGGTGTCTGATTCGGTACGAATCGGGAGCACCATCTGCGTAGGTTCAGGAGATCGCTCTCCAGGGTTTAAGGCTTGCGCCACCTACGGTCTTGGATAGCCCCCGCCAGGCAGGGACCCCAATCTTTCGAGGCCGGCGGACGAGTCCGCCGGCCATGTCACTTACGCTTCCAGAGAAGCCTGATCGATCACCAGACCCGGACCCATGGTGGTGCTCAGGGTCACGCGCTTGACGTAGATACCTTTGGAGGTCGACGGCTTCAGGCGCTTCAGGTCAGCCAGCAGGGCTTCCACGTTCTGCTTCAGCGCGGCGGCTTCGAAGCCGATCTTGCCAACGGAGGTGTGGATGATGCCGTTCTTGTCGGTACGGAAACGTACCTGACCGGCCTTGGCGTTCTTCACGGCGGTAGCCACGTCCGGAGTCACGGTACCGACTTTCGGGTTCGGCATCAGGCCGCGCGGGCCCAGTACCTGGCCCAGCTGGCCAACGACACGCATGGCGTCCGGGGAGGCGATGACTACGTCGTAGTTCAGGTCGCCGGCTTTCATTTCGGCAGCCAGATCGTCCATACCGACCTTATCGGCACCGGCAGCCAGAGCGGCTTCGGCGCCCGGGCCCTGGGTGAACACGGCAACGCGGACGGTCTTGCCAGTGCCGTTCGGCAGCACGGTGGCGCCACGCACGACCTGGTCGGATTTACGCGGGTCGACACCCAGGTTCACGGAGACGTCGAAGGACTCGGTGAACTTGACGGTGGACAGCTCGGCCAGCAGCTTGGCGGCCTCTTCGAAGTTGTAGGCTTTGCCGGCTTCTACTTTCTCGGCGATAGCCTTCTGGCGCTTGGTCAGCTTAGCCATTACACACCCTCCACGTTGAGGCCCATGCTACGCGCGGAGCCGGCGATGGTACGCACGGCCGCATCCAGGTCAGCTGCGGTCAGATCGGCCTGTTTGGTCTTGGCGATCTCTTCCAGCTGAGCACGGGTAACGGTGCCCACTTTGACGGTGTTCGGACGAGCGGAACCGCTGGTCAGGCCGGCGGCCTTCTTCAGCAGCACCGAAGCCGGGGTGCTTTTGGTTTCAAAGGTGAAGCTGCGGTCGCTGTAGACGGTAATGATCACGGGAGTCGGCAGACCGGGTTCCATACCCTGGGTCTTGGCGTTGAACGCCTTGCAGAATTCCATGATGTTCACGCCGTGCTGGCCCAGAGCGGGACCGACGGGCGGCGACGGGTTGGCCTGGCCGGCCTTCACTTGCAGCTTGATGTAAGCCTGAATCTTCTTAGCCATGAGCTACTCCAATATCGGGTCAGACGCCTCAACGAGGCTCCCCGGTTAGTACGCATTTATCCCAATGACGACAAAACCCCGCAGCCATTGGCTGCGGGGTACGGGATGCATTGTCCAGTTATGCCTTCTCGACCTGACTGAACTCCAGCTCCACCGGCGTGGAGCGACCGAAAATGAGCACCGCGACCTGGATCCGGCTCTTTTCGTAGTTAACCTCTTCGACGACGCCATTGAAGTCGGCGAACGGCCCGTCGATGACACGAACGGTCTCGCCCGGCTCGAACAGGGTCTTCGGCTTCGGCTTGTCGCCGCTGTCGGCGACACGACGCAGGATGGCATCGGCCTCTTTCTCGGTGATCGGCGCCGGCTTGTCGGCAGTACCACCGATGAAGCCCATGACGCGCGGCGTATCCTTGATCAAGTGCCAGGTCGCTTCGTTCATTTCCATCTGGACCAGCACATAGCCGGGAAAAAACTTGCGCTCGCTCTTGCGCTTCTGGCCGTTACGCATTTCCACCACTTCCTCGGTGGGAACCAGAATCTCGCCGAACTCGTCTTCCATGCCAGCCAGCTTGACGCGCTCGACCAGAGAGCGCATGACATGCTTCTCGTAGCCCGAGTAAGCATGCACGACGTACCAACGCTTAGCCACGGGACACCCTTAACCGACAATCAACGAAACAAGCCAACCCAGCAGGCTATCCAAGCCCCAAAGGACCAGCGACATGACCAGCACCACAGCCACCACGATCAACGTGGTCTGGGTGGTCTCCTGACGAGTCGGCCATACGACCTTGCGAATCTCGATGCGCGCTTCTTTTGCCAGAGCAAAGAACGCCTGACCTTTCGCGGTCTGCAACGCGACGAAACCGACCACGACAGCCAGAGCCAGCAGAGCCAGCACGCGATACAGGAGCGGTTCAGCCGAGAAATACTGATTGCCGACAACACCCGCGACGACCAGAGCGGCAGCAACGAGCCACTTCAGCGCATCAAAGCGGGAGTTCTGAGCTTCAGCTTTGGCATTCATGAGAAAACCCTGTCGAAAGAAACGCCAGATCCACTTCTAATCAGGAATCTGGCAGGCCAGGAGGGAATCGAACCCCCAACCTGCGGTTTTGGAGACCGCCGCTCTGCCAATTGAGCTACTGGCCTAAATCGAAGTAAGGCCGACCATTATGCCGGCCTTACCGAGATAGATCAATCGATTACTCGATGACCTTGGCAACCACGCCGGCACCAACGGTACGGCCGCCTTCGCGAATCGCGAAACGCAGGCCGTCGTCCATAGCGATCGGCTTGATCAGGGTGACAACCATCTTGATGTTGTCGCCCGGCATTACCATCTCGACGCCTTCCGGCAGTTCGCACGAACCGGTCACGTCAGTGGTACGGAAGTAGAACTGCGGACGGTAGCCCTTGAAGAACGGGGTGTGACGACCACCCTCTTCTTTGGACAGAACGTACACTTCGGCTTCGAACTTGGTGTGCGGCTTGATGGTGCCCGGCTTGGCCAGAACCTGGCCACGCTCGACTTCATCACGCTTGGTGCCGCGCAGCAGCACGCCGCAGTTCTCGCCAGCACGACCTTCGTCGAGCAGCTTGCGGAACATTTCCACGCCGGTGCAGGTGGTCTTGGTGGTAGCACGCAGACCAACGATCTCGATTTCTTCCTGGATACGGACGATACCGCGCTCGACACGACCGGTTACCACGGTACCGCGACCGGAGATCGAGAACACGTCCTCGATCGGCATCAGGAACGGCATGTCGATGGCACGCACCGGCTCCGGAATGTAGGAGTCCAGGGTCTCGACCAGTTTCTTGACGGCGGTGGTACCCATTTCGTTGGTGTCTTCGCCGTTCAGAGCCATCAGCGCGGAGCCGATGATGATCGGAGTGTCGTCACCCGGGAAATCGTAGGTGCTCAGCAGGTCGCGAACTTCCATCTCGACCAGTTCCAGCAGCTCGGCGTCGTCGACCATGTCGGCCTTGTTCAGGAACACGACGATGTAGGGAACGCCTACCTGACGGGACAGCAGGATGTGCTCACGGGTTTGCGGCATCGGACCGTCGGCAGCGGAGCAGACCAGGATCGCGCCGTCCATCTGGGCAGCACCGGTGATCATGTTCTTCACGTAGTCGGCGTGACCCGGGCAGTCAACGTGCGCGTAGTGGCGAATGTTGGAGTCGTACTCCACGTGCGCGGTGTTGATGGTGATACCACGAGCCTTCTCTTCCGGAGCGGAGTCGATCTTGTCGAAGTCGACACGAGCGGAACCGAATACTTCGGAGCAGACGCGAGTCAGAGCAGCGGTCAGAGTGGTCTTACCGTGGTCAACGTGACCGATGGTGCCAACGTTGACGTGCGGTTTGTTACGTTCAAATTTTTCCTTAGCCATCTGACCCGTCTCCGAACAAGGAATTGAGAACTGACACTGCCATTAAAACAAAGGCAGATATCTGCATATCTGCCTTTGTCGAAGTGGAGCTCATGAGCGGATTCGAACCGCTGACCTCACCCTTACCAAGGGTGTGCTCTACCAGCTGAGCTACATGAGCGAAACACTTTGCACAAACAGCAAACTTGGAGCGGGCAGCGGGAATCGAACCCGCATCATCAGCTTGGAAGGCTGAGGTTCTACCACTAAACTATGCCCGCGGAGCTTGCGGCTCACGCTTAATCTGGTGGAGGGGGAAGGATTCGAACCTTCGAAGTCTATGACGTCAGATTTACAGTCTGATCCCTTTGGCCGCTCGGGAACCCCTCCAAAGTGGGCGGCATTTTAACTACTGCCACCTAGCTGTCAAGCAATTTCTCAATAAAAACTTGAGGTTAGCTATTTCCGACAGCCACTCCGCGAAGGCTCCCCCGCAAAGCGGGCGCCATTCTATGCAAACTACTGGGTAGATGCAACGCTTTCGCACGGCATTATTTGATGCTGTAGATCCTTGAAGTCGGAAGCCAGTTGCTGCAGGGCATCGTCGGCCAGACGGCGACTCTCGGGCGCGATGCGCACCCAGAAGCTGCGCTGGGCGCGAGGCAGCTCGCGCAACATCGGCTCGTAGCCGGCGTCACGCAGGCGCTGCATCACGCTTTCAGCAGAGTCGCTACGGGGAAAGATCCCAAGGGAAATGCCATTGGCCAGGTCCCCTTGGGTAATGATGTAGCTGTCGATCTTGCGAGCCTGCAGCTCCTTCAGCTGCCGCAACGAAGCCTGTCGCGAAGCGAGTGGCGCGAGGTAGACCCAGTAGTCGAGCCCGGCCGCCGCATCCACCGAACGCACCTCTGCCTCTATATCCAGGGCGATAAGGCGCTGCTCGACCTGGCGAGCTGCGCCCTCCTGCTGGAAACTACCGAGAAACAGACAGGTTTCATCGCCCACAACCGCCGACGGCCTCGCAAGCTCCGGCCTGACCCTGGCCCGATCCGATGCGTCCAGCAAGCGAATGCCCTGCTGAGCCCCCCGGTACATCTCCATTGGCTCAACCGCCTTGGCACGCAACGGCGCCTGCTGCTGATGCCACACGTAATAGAAAAGATTCAGAACCAACAGAAGAAGAAAGAACCAGCGCATGTTCACTCCCCAGGCAGCGGACAGGCCTCGGCCAGACCGACGAATACGAGATCGGAGACCAGCTGAGCCTGCGGAAGCACTTCGTGAACCAGGCCGGCATCACCGCCCGTAAGAAAGATGGTGAATGTCTCACCCAGTCGCTCGCGCGCCAGCTCCAGCTGGGTGAGCACGAAGCCCCGCAACATCAAAGTGCAACCGCGTTCCACCGCTTCAGCCGTAGAGCGACCGGGATCGAGGCTGAGCTGAGCCTGCTCGGCAGTGGTGTCGTCGTAACGGATGCGACGGGTATGAGTACGCAACTGGCTGCGCATCAGCGGCAGCCCGGGGCAAATGTATCCGCCCAGATGGCGCCCAGCCTGGTCGACCAGGTCGGACGTCACCGCGGTACCGAGATCCAGCACCAGACAGGCGCCACGAGCCAGCTGATAGGCGCCGACAACCGCCAGCCAGCGATCCAGCCCCAGGCGCTCGTAGTCCTGGTAGCCATTGCTGACACCCGAGAGGGCTTGCTGCGGAGACGCATATTGCATAGCCAGACCGAACTCGGACTCGAGCGCGGCGATGAGTGCCGTGGTTTCCGCATCGCTGCGCACGCTGACCAGGCGACCACCACGCAACGACAGCTCGCTCAAACCGCGAAGCGCCTGCAATAGCGCCTCGTCGGACTCCACCACGCCGCCGAACAGGCTACGCCAGGGCATATCCCCGAGCACCCGCCACTTGATCAGGCTATTGCCACAGTCCAGCTCAAGAATCATCACGCAACCTCAGGCTAATCTCACCGCCACTGAACTGCCGCTCCTCTCCCTCCACCTCCAGGCGCAGAGCACCGGCGCGGTCGACACCCAGCACCTTGCCATCGATGCGCTGTGCGCCTGCCTGCAGGCTGACCGGTCTTTCCTGCCAAAGGTGTGCGGCCTGCCATTCGGCCTGTAGCGAGGCGAATCCCCCCGCAGCGTGCAGCGCCAGGTAATGGCGCAACCAGCGCCCAAGACTCAAGGCGACCGCCGTACGATCCTGCAGCCGCCCCGCCTGCTCGCGCAGCGAGGTCCAGGGCTGGTCGATCTCGATCGAGTCACCCGACAGCATGTTCACGTTCACCCCGACGCCGATCACCACCTGACAGGCATCCGAGGGGTCTCCAGCCAGCTCTAGGAGAATGCCGGCGATCTTGCGCCCCCCAACCAGCAAGTCGTTCGGCCACTTCAAGCCAGCCCCCGTGCAACCGGCCTCTTCCAGAGTGCGAAGCACGGCCAGGCCAACCGAGAGGCTTAGTCCCTCCAGAGGAAAACTGCCGCCCTCCAGGCGCAATCCAAGGCTGTAATAGAGATTGGAGGCGTAGGGGCTGACCCAGGCACGACCACGTCGACCACGCCCGCCCTCCTGCTTTTCCGCAACCACCAACAATGGCGCCGACGCATCGGCAGCCAGGCGGCGCAGCACTTCGGCATTGGTGGAGTCGACCGACTCGAAGCAGACGAATGCCCAGCCAGCATCGCGACAGTCAACCTCCAGGAAAGATCGCTCGAGCAGGGAGATTGGCGCCTGCAGACGGTAGCCACGACCACGAACCCTATGGATAACCAGCCCGAACTCGGACTCGAGTGACTGCAGACGCTTCCACACCGCAGCGCGGCTCACCCCCAACACGGCTCCGATCGCCTCGCCGGAGTGGTACTCGCCATCCTGCAGCAGCCGCAGTACATCACTCATCGAAGTAAGGCCCAAACAAAGGAGGCAGGCATCATAACGACGCAAGTCGCCGCTGCCTAGAAAGCTGGCACAGCTGACTTAACGCCAGCACGCGCGCGAATACAGTTTTTCAG
>NZ_JAOCCV010000042.1:0-39565 GCF_029840585.1 Pseudomonas sp. GD03875
GTGAGACACATCCATGAAATACCGCCCACTCGGCAACAGTGACATCCGGGTCAGCGCCATCGGCCTCGGCAGCATGACCTGGGGCCACCAGAACAGCGAAGCCGACGCCCACCAACAACTCGACTATGCGCTGTCCCAGGGCGTCAACCTGGTGGACACGGCGGAGATGTACCCCACGCCGACCCGTGGCGAGACCTGGGGCAGCACCGAGCGCTTCATCGGCTCCTGGCTGGCGAAAAGCAAGCGCCGCCAGGATATCGTGCTGGCCAGCAAGATCGTCGGTCCGCCCCGGTTCCCGTCGCAGAACCACATTCGCGAGGGCAAGAGCCGGCACGATGCGAAGAACCTGCGCCTCGCGCTGCTGGGCAGCCTCGACCGCCTGCAGACCGACTACCTGGACCTCTACCAGCTGCACTGGCCGGACCGCAGCACCAACTTCTTCGGCCTGCGCGACTACCCCTGGGTGGAGAACGAGGAGAGCGTCGCCATCGAGGAGACCCTGTCCGCCCTGGCGGATCTGGTGCAGGAGGGGCTGATCCGCCATATCGGCGTGTCCAACGAGACGCCCTGGGGCGTGGCCCGCTTCCTCCAGGCCGCGGAGCGCCTCGGCCTGCCGCGCATCGTCAGCATCCAGAACCCCTACAGCCTGCTCAACCGCCAGTACGAGGGTGGCCTGGCCGAGTTCAGCCATCGCGAGGGGGTGGGCCTGCTGGCCTATTCGCCGCTGGCCTTCGGCGTGCTCACCGGCAAGTACCTGGACGGCGCCCAGCCGGAGGGCGCGCGGCTGTCGGCCGGCTCGCCCTACGGGCGCTTCGGCCGCTACGCCAGCGAGGAAGCCGGCCGCGCCGTGCGCGCCTACGTGGAGCTGGCGCGGTCGCGTGGCCTGTCGCCGGCGCAGCTGGCGCTGGCCTTCGTCCTCGACCGTCCGTTCGTCACCAGCGCGCTGATCGGCGCCACCAGCCTGGCGCAGCTGGAAGAGAACCTGGGCAGCCTGGAGCTGGCCCTGGACGACGGCCTGGTGGAGGCGATCGACGCCATCCACGCGCGCCTGCCCAACCCGTCGCCGTGAACCGGAGGAACGCGCCATGAGTCTTTCCGCTCCCGACACCCTGGCTGGCCCGCGCGCCGTGCCGAGCTGGCGCCTGCCGGCCTGGTCCTTGGTTGCCCTGCGCCGCCCGGGGCTGCTGCTGGCCGGCCTGTTCGTCCTGCTGTTGCTGCTGGCCAGCCTCGAACCGGCCTGGCTGGTGCGCAGCGATCCGCTGGCGGCCAGCGCCCGCGATGCCTTCCAGACGCCCAGCCTGGCCCACTGGCTGGGCACCGACGAGAACGGCCGCGACGTGTTCGCGCGCCTGGTCCACGGCGCCCGCGCCTCGCTGCTGATGGGCGTGGCGGCCACCCTCATCGCGCTGCTCGGCGGCGTCGCCTTCGGCCTCGCGGCCGGCCTCGGCCATCGCTGGGTCGACGCGGCGATCATGCGCTTCGTCGACGTGCTGCTGGCCTTCCCGGACCTGCTGCTGGCCCTGCTGATCATCACCTTCTGGGGCCAGGGCATGCTCAACGCGATCATCGCCATCGGCATCGCCGGCATCCCGCGCTTCGCCCGCATGGTCCGCGCGCAGACCCTGGTGGTGCGCCGCGCGCCCTACGTGGAGGCGGCGCTGACCCTGGGCCTGCCGCGTCCGGTGGTGATCCTGCGCCACGTGCTGCCCAACGCCATCAAGCCGATCCTGATCCTCGCCACCATCAGCATCGGCGGCAACATCGCCGCCGGCGCCTCGCTGAGCTTCCTCGGCTTCGGCGCGCCGCCGCCAGCGCCGGAGTGGGGCTCGATGCTCTCGGTGGGGCGCAACTTCCTGGCCAACGCCTGGTGGCTGGTGGCCGCGCCCGGCGTGGCCGTGACCCTGACCGTGGTAGCGATCACCGCGCTGGGCCGCGCCCTGCTGAAGCACAGCGAGGGCAAGGCGCCATGACCACGTTGATCGCACCGCTCGCGCCGCTGGTCGAGGTCAACGACCTGCGCGTGGGCTTCGCCGGCGCCGAGCCGGTGGTCAAGGGCGTGTCCTTCCAGCTCTACCGGGGCGAGTGCCTGGCCCTGGTCGGCGAGTCCGGCTCGGGCAAGAGCGTCACCTCGCGCACCCTGGTCGGGCTGTCGGGGCAGGGCGCGCAGGTCCGGGCCGGCCACCTGCGCTTCGACGGGCAGGACCTGCTGGCGCGCCGCCCGCGCGACTGGCAGGCGATCCGTGGCGGGCGCATCGGCTTCATCATGCAGGACGCCCTCGGCTCCCTCGACCCGCTGCGCCCGGTCGGCCGCGAGATCGACGAGGCGCTGCGCCTGCACACCACGCTGAACCGCGAGGAGCGGGAGGCGCGGGTGATCGAGCTGCTGCGCTCGGTGGGCATCCCGCAGCCGGAGCTGCGCGCCCGGCAGTACCCGCACCAGCTCTCCGGCGGCCTGCGCCAGCGCGCGCTGATCGCCTCGGCCATCGCCTGCGAGCCGGACCTGTTGATCGCTGACGAGCCGACCACGGCGCTGGACGCCACCGTGCAGGCCCAGGTCATGGCGCTGCTGGAGTCCCTGCGCAGCCGCGACCGGGCCATGCTGGTGGTCAGCCACGACATGGCCGTGGTGTCGCGCCTGACCGACCGGGTGGCGGTGATGCGCCATGGCGAGATCGTCGAGCAGGGGCCGGTCGAGCAGGTGCTCTACGCGCCGCGCGAGGCCTACACCAAGTCGCTGCTGCGCGCCGCCGCGGCGGTGCACGTGCGGCGCGACCCGGCGCTGTCCAGCGACAACGCCGACGCCTTCGCCGAACGCCCGGCGGTGGTCGAGGCGCGGGACCTGACGAAGAGCTTCGTCGGCCCCGACGGCGAGGCCCGCGCGGCGGTGACGCCGACCTCCTTCGTGCTGCGCGCGGGGGAGACCCTGGGCATCGTCGGCGAGTCCGGCTCGGGCAAGACCACCCTGACGCGTATGGTGCTGGCCCTGGAGCGGCCGGACGACGGCGAGGTGCTGCTGCGTGGCCGCCCCTGGCGCTCGCTGTCCGCCCCCGAGCAGCGCCGCGAGCGGCGGCGCATCCAGGTGGTGTTCCAGGACCCGCTCGGCTCGTTCGACCCGCGCTACACGGTCGGCCGGGTGCTGGACGAGGCCCTGGCGGTGGCCGCCGTGCCCGCCGGCGCCCCGCGCCGGCAGCGGGCGGAGGAGCTGCTGCGGCTGGTCCAGCTCGACCCGGCGCTGCTGGCGCGGCGGCCCATCGAGCTGTCCGGCGGCCAGCGCCAGCGCGTCGCCATCGCCCGGGCGCTGGCGGCGGAGCCGGAAGTGCTGGTGTGCGACGAGCCGGTGTCGGCGCTGGACGTGTCGGTACAGGCGCAGATCCTCCAGCTGCTCGCCGATCTCAAGCAACGCCTGGGCCTGGCCTGCCTGTTCATCTCCCACGACCTGGGCGTGGTGCAGCAGGTCAGCGACCGCGTGCTGGTGATGAAGGACGGCGCGGTGGTCGAGAGCGGCCCCGTGCGCGAGGTCTTCGCCCGGCCGCGCCACGCCTACACGCGCACCCTGCTGGCGGCGATTCCCTTCCTGTACATCCACGAGGAGCGCGGCGTCCGTGTCGAAGCAATTGCTCATTAACCTGTTCGAGATGAACTGCGTCAGCCACATCGTCCACGGCCTGTGGGTACACCCGGAGAACAACCGGCACCGCTTCAACGACCTGGACTACTGGACCGAACTGGCGCAGCTGCTGGAGTTCGGCACCTTCGACGGGGTGTTCCTGGCCGATGTGGTCGGCGCCTACGACCAGTTCCGCGGCGGCCCCGAGACCGCCCTGCGCGAGGCGGTGCAGATACCCAGCAACGACCCGCTGCTGGTGATCCCGGCGATGGCCGCGGTGACCCACCACCTGGGCTTCGGCGCCACTTTTTCCACCACCTACGAGCCGCCGTTCGCCTTCGCCCGGCGCATGAGCACCCTGGACCACCTGACCAAGGGCCGGGTCGGCTGGAACATCGTCACCTCCTACCTGCCCAACGCCGCGCGCAACTTCGGCCTGGACGGCGAGGTGCCCCACGACCACCGCTACGAGATCGCCGACGAATACCTGGACGTGCTGTACAAGCTCTGGGAAGGCTGCTGGGACGACGACGCGGTGCTGCTGGACCGGGCCAACCGGGTCTACACCGACCCTGCCAAGGTGCGCTACATCGACCATGTGGGCGAGCACTTCAGGGTGGCCGGGCCGCACCTCTGCCAGCCCTCGCCGCAGCGCACCCCGGTGCTGTTCCAGGCCACTGGCTCGCCGGCCGGCATGGAGTTCGCCGGGCGCCACGCCGAGGTGGTGTTCACCGGCGGCGCCACGCCTGAGGCGGTGCGCCGCAACATCGAGCAGATGCGGGCGAAGGCGCGGGCCCACGGCCGCGATCCGGCGGGGCTGAAGTTCATCGTCCAGGCCGGGGTGATCGTCGGCCGCACCGACCTGGAAGTGCAGGACAAGCTGCGCAGCTACCGCCGCCTGCACAGCGTCGAGGGCGCCCTGGCCCACATGCAGGCACCGCTGGACCTCACCGCGTTCCCGCCGCAGGCGCGGCTGGCCGACGTGCTGCCGCAGGATGGCGCGACCTGGGGCCTGCTGCGGCACAACGACCCGAACGCCACGGTGGCCGACGCCCTGGCGCGGATCAACGGCTTCAACGAGGGGCGCTTCTTCGTCGCCGGCACGCCGAAGACGGTGGCCGACGAGATCGAGAAATGGCTCGACGAGGACGGCATCGACGGCATCAACCTGCGCCAGTACCTGTCGTTCGAGACGGCGCGGGACTTCATCGAACTGGTGGTGCCCGAGCTGCGCCGACGCGGCCGCTTCCGCGACGCCTACACCCCCGGCGAGACCCTGCGCGAGCGCCTGTTCGGCGCCGGCCGCGCGCGGCTGCCGGGCGACCACCACGGGGCGCGCTACCGCGACCCGGCGGCGCTCGGCGCCGCCCGTGAACCACTGCGTTTCCCGCCCGAGGCCCTGGCGGCCGTGGGGGCATGAACATGAGAAAGAAACAACGCCAGGGAGCCAGCCGCACCGCTGCGGCACTGCGCACCCTGCCTACCGGGATGATCGATATGAGCCTGCAGCTATCCAGCATTACTTCCAAGGGTTTCCTCGGCGTGGCCGAGCTGCGCCGGCGCGCCGTCACGCGCCTGGCGCGGATAGGCGAGGGCGCCGCCGAGCGCGAGCGCCAGCGCGAACTGCCGCACCGGCAGATCCGCGAACTGGCCGAGGACCGCCTGCTGACCTGGCGGATTCCCCAGGCCTACGGCGGCAGCGGCGCCAGTGTGCGCGAGGTGGTGCAGTTCGTCGTCGACCTGGCGGCGGTGGACTCCAACGTCGCCCAGGCGCTGCGCCCGAGCTTCTCCTTCATCGAGGGGCTGCTGGTGCGCGGCAGCGAGGAGGAGCGCGAGCGCTGGTTCCCGCGCTACCTGGCCGGCGAGGTGTTCGGCAACGCCGGCTGGGAAATCGGCGGCGCCAACGGCGCCATCAGCGCGCGCATCGTGCGCGAGGGCGAGCACTACCGGGCCAGCGGCAGCAAGTTCTACAGCACCGGCTCGCTGTACGCCGACTGGGTCAGCGCCGTGGCGCTGGACGAGAACGAGCAGCCGGTGTCCTTCATCCTGCCGCGCGACCGCGAGGGCCTGGTGCTGCTCGACGACTTCGACGCCATGGGCCAGCGCCTCACCGCCAGCGGCACCACCGAGCTGAACGACGTGCTGGTGCACGCGCACGAAATCCGCACGCGGCCGAACGAGGAGGGTCAGCGCTCCATCGTCACCCCGTTCCTGCAACTGTTCCTCGCCGCGGTGGAGGCGGGCATCGCCCGCAACGCCCTGAACGACGCGGTGAGCTTCGCCCGGGACCACGCCCGGCCGATCAAGCACAGCAGCGCCAGCCGCTCGGTGGACGACCCCTACGTGGAACTCGCGGTGGGCGAAATCTCCGCCCGCGCCTTCGCCGCCGAGGCCCTGGTGCTGCGCGCCGCCGACAGCATCGACGCGGCCTGGGCCGAAGGGCTGAGCCAGGAGGCGGTGACCCGCGCCTCGGTGGACGTGGCCCAGGCCCAGTACCTGGCGGTGGAGTCCGCGCTCAAGGCCGGCGAGCTGCTGTTCGACGTCGGCGGTGCCTCCACCACCGGGCGTGGCCACAACCTCGACCGCCACTGGCGCAACGCCCGCACCGTGGCCAACCACAACCCGCGCCACTGGAAGGCCGCGGTGGTTGGCGCCTGGCGCCTGAAGGGCACGGAGCCGCCGAACTCCGGGCTGTTCTGAGGTGGGCCGCCGGGAGCCCCTGGAGGTCGCCCGGGCCGAGCCGGCGGCCTCGCCATCGGTGGTCCCGCCAGTGGAGGCCCCACCGTTCCGCCGCGCGGTGCCCACCATCATCGGCTGCGCGCTGTTCATGGAGCTGCTCGACGCCACCGCCGTGCTCACCGCGCTGCCGCAGATGGCGGCCGAGTTCGGCGAGCCGACGGTGCGCATGAACCTGGTGGTGTCGCTGTACCTGCTGGCGGTGGCGCTGTTCGTGCCGGTCAGCGGTTGGGCGGCGGACCGCTTCGGCCCGCGCCGGGTGTTCGTCTTCGCCATCGGCCTGTTCATGGCCGCCTCGCTGGCCTGTGCGGCTTCCACCTCGCTGCTGCAACTATCGCTGTCGCGCCTGCTGCAGGGCGCGGCGGGGGCGATGATGGTGCCGGTGGGGCAGGTGATCCTGCTGCGCTGGGCGCGCCGCGAGCATCTGCTGCAGGCCATGGCGTTCCTCTCGATTCCCGCATTGATCGGCCCGGTGCTGGGCCCGCCCCTGGGCGGGCTGCTGGTCAGCGTGCTGTCGTGGCACTGGATCTTCCTGATCAACCTGCCCATCGGCGTGCTCGGCATCCTGATGATCCGCCGCCACGTGCCGGCCCACCCGGGCCAGCCCGGGGCGCGGCTGGACGGGCGCGGCTTCCTGCTCAGCGGGGTCGGCCTGGCCTGCCTGGTGTTCGCCTTCGAGGCCATCGGCCACGGCCTGCTGCCGCTCGCCTGGGCCGTCCTCCTGCTGCTGGTCGGGCTGGCCAGCGCGTCGCTCTACGTGCGCCATGCGCGGCGCGTGGCGCAGCCGCTGATCGACCTGCGCCTGCTGCGGGTGCCGACCTTCGCCACGGCGATCTGGGCCGGCAACTTGTTCCGCCTGGGCAGCGCCTCGCAGCCGTTCCTGCTGGTGCTGCTGTTCCAGGTGGGCTTCGGCCTCAGCCCGCTGGTGGCCGGCCTGCTGACCCTGGCCGGCGGCGCGGGCGCGCTGACCATCAAGTTTCTCTCGGTACGCATCGTCCAGCGCTTTGGCTTCCGCCGCACGCTAATGGGCAACGCGCTGCTGGCCGGCTGTTCCATCGCCCTGTGCGCTGTGTTCGAGGCGCAGACGCCGTACTGGGTGATCGTCCTGCTGCTGTTCGTCGGCGGCATCATCCGTTCCCTGCAGTTCAGCACCCTGGGCGCGCTGACTTTCTCCGACGTGCCGGCGGAGCTGGCCAGCCGCGCCAGCAGCCTGTCGGCGATGTCCATGCAGCTCAGCATGAGCCTGGCCGTGGGCCTGGCGGCGGTGCTGCTGAGCGCGATCATGAACCTGCGCGGCCACACGGACATCCAGGCCTCGGACCTGAGCCTGGCGATGCTGCTGTGCGGCACGCTGTGCGCGTCGTCCTGGCTGCTGTTCCGCCGCCTGGGCCGGCAGGCCGGCAGCGCCGTCACGGGAACCCCTTAGGGGCGCCCTGCATGGTCGAGCCCGGCACGGGCCAGGATTTCGGTGTTGTCCACCGTGTCGATCTGCTCCGCCCGCAGGTGGCGCTCGGCGTAGGCCTGGGGGACGCCGGAGGTGACGAACAGGGCGAACAGTTCCGGATCGATGTGGGCGTCGCGGCACATGCGGGCCATGATGGCGAGCGCTTCGCTCAGGGTCTTGCCCTGCTTGTAGGGGCGGTCCACCGCGGTGAGGGCCTCGAAGATGTCGGCGATGGCCATCATCCGTGCCGGCAGGCTCATGTCCTCGCGCTTCAGGCGTTTCGGATAGCCGCTGCCGTCCATTTTCTCGTGGTGCCCGCCGGCGATCTCCGCGACGTTCGCCAGGTGCCGGGGGAAGGGCAGGTGGTCGAGCATGCGGATGGTCTGCACGATGTGGTTGTTGATGATGTAGCGCTCCTCGGGGGTGAGGGTGCCGCGGGCGATGCCCAGGTTGTACAGCTCGCCGCGGTTGTACTTGTACGGCGGCACGTCCAGCCGGAAGCCCCAGGGGTTGTCGGCCGGTATCGCCTCGCTGGGCGGGCGCTCGAACAGGTGCTCGGGCCTGTCCGCCAGCAGCGGCTCCCGCACCGGCAGCTCCGGCGCCGGGGTGCGGTCCTGGCGCTGGTTTTCTTCCCAGGACACGCCGATGCGGTCGTCCAAGGTGCGCGTCCAGGTCCTGCCGGCGATGCTGGCGAGGCGTTCCCGGTCAGCCTCTTCCATGGCCTCGCCGCCCAGGTTGCAGCGGGCGACGAAGGCGAATTCCTCGTCCAGGGTGGCCAGGGTCTCGTCCCGCAGGTCGGCCAGGACAGCCTCGTCGCCGCCCCGGGCCACACCTTCCCAGTAGGCCACCCAGGCATCGCGCTTGATCAGTTCGAAGCGCATGCGGACCTCGTGGATGCGGTCGTACAGGGTCTCCAGCTTGGTCGCCTTGTCCACCACGTGCTCGGGAGTGGTGACCTTGCCGCAGTCGTGCAGCCAGGCGGCGATGTGCAGGGCCTCCCAGTCCTCGTCGCTCGGCCGGTAGTCCCGGAACGGCTCGGACTCGCTGTCGGCGGCGGCCCGGGCCAGCATCAGGGTCAGTTCCGGCACCCGCTGGCAATGGCCGCCGGTATAGGGGCTCTTGGCGTCGATGGCGCCGGCGATCAGCTGGATGAAGGCGTCGAGCAGGCGTTTCTGCTGTTCCAGCAGGCGCTGGCTCTCGATGCACAGGGCAGCCACGCCGGACACCGCCTCGACATAGGCGATGCGCTGCGGGCGCAGCATGGCCGGTTCGGCTTCCTCACCGGTGTCGCGGTGCAGCAGCAGGAGCACGCCGAGGGTCTCGCCCTGGCGGTTGTGCAGGCCGGTGCAGACCAGGTGCACGCGGGGGCTGTCCAGGGTGTGCAGCAGGCTCTGCAGGCCGTTGGCCTGGTCGAAGCCGAGCGAGGCCACGGCGGTGTCGCCGCCTTCGGCGGGCTGCCGCACCCAGTCGGGCATCCGTGCTTCGCCCGGCACGTAGGTGGGGATGCGGTGTTCCTCGAGGCTGTGCTGCTCGTTGTTGATGAACAGGCCGTGGGGTTCCAGGGCGCCGCTGTCGCGGTCGCGCAGGTAGAGCAGGCCGGCGCTGGCCTCGCTGAGGTCCACCGTCTCGCGCAGCACCCGGCGCAGCAGGGCGTCGAAGCGGGTCTCGGCGGACAGGCTGGCGGTGATCTCGAGGAAGCCGGACAGGGTTTCCTTCATCCGCCCCATGGCCAGCGCCAGCTGGTCGATCTCCAGCACCGGCGAGCGGCCGCTGGCGGGGTGGGCGAAGTCGAAGCTGCGAATGGCCTCGGCTTCGACCACCAGGGCGCGTAGCGGCCTGACCAGCAGTCGCGACATCAGCCAGCCCAGCGGGATGCACAGCAGCAGGATCGCCAGGGTGAGGACCGCGCCCTGCCAGCGGATGCGGTAGGCGTCGGCGAGCAGTTCCTGCTCCGGGGCCAGCAGGGCCAGGCGCAGGCCGTTGGGTCCGCCCTCGGCGAGCTGGCTGTAGGAGACCTGCCAGCGCTTGCCGGCGAGTTTCATTGCGCCTTCGCGGTCCTTGGCGAGGTCTCGCTGGAACAGCTCGCCGAGCGCCGGGCTGAGCCGCTCCACCGGCACCAGTTCGGCGGACTCGCTGTTCAGCACCAGCCGCTCCACGTCCGGGTAGGCCACCGCGGCGCCGTCGGGGCGGTACAGCACCAGTTCGGTCGAGGGTGTCACCTGGTGCCGCGCCAGGGTCGCCGACAGGTCGGCCAGGGTCAGGTCGGCGCCGAGCACGGCGCCGCTGGCGCTTACCCGGGCGAGGGTGGTGCCCACGTCGCGGGTGGAGAAGAACACGTAGGGCTCGGTGGTGATCAGGTCACCGCTCGCCCGGGCGCTGGCGTACCAGTCGCGGCTGCGTGGGTCGTAGCTTTCACTCAACTGCTGGCGGCGGCTGATCGGGTTGAGGCCGGCATCGAAGTAGTGCGCCTCGGACAGCGGCCGCGCGTCGCCACTGCGCTCGATGCTCCAGACCTGGTAGGCGGCGCCGGCCGGCGCGTCGAAGATCCGCTTGAGGCGCTCGTCGCGCAGCGGCCGCACCATGAAGAAGTCGCCGTCCTCGTAGCCCAGGTAGAGCGAGGCCAGCGTCGGGTTGTCGCGCAGCGCCTGGGCGAACACCGGCAGCAGACCCATGCGCTGGCGGGTGTCCAGAAACGGGCCGCGATCATCGAGGGCGAGCAGGCCGAGCAGGTGGCGGATCGGCTGGTAGGTGTGCCGCAGGTCGGCCTCGACCTGGTCGCGGATCTGGCCGAACAGCTGCTGGCTGCTGGAGAGGATGATCCGGGTGGTCTGGTGGTAGTTGAACAGGCCGAGCAGGGTGCCGCTGCCCAGCAGCAGGAGCGTGAACAGCACGCTGATGTGAACGTGAAGTGGAAAGCGCCGTCCTTTTCCGTGGATCTTGCCCTGCATGTTCCTGCTCCGCAGCGTTCCCGGTCAGGGCAAAAGCATAGACGCTCGGTCAGGATTGCGAAGGCGCCTTGCCGCGTTCCAGCCACTGTTGCAGGCCGTGCATCAGCAGCGCCACCAGCATCGCCAGCACCACACCGATCAGGCTGTTGAACAGGCGCACCTGGGCCAGGTGCCAGTCGTGGGACAGGCTCTCGGCCAGGAGCACGAAGCTGATCGTCACCTGCAGCACGAACAGGCCGTAGTGGTGGGCCTGGAAGGCGCGGCTGAGGATGATCAGCGGCAGGATGAAGGCGACCATCAGCGGCGGGCTCTGCAGGCTGTGGCCGAAGTAGATCAGCAGCAGGGAAGCGCACAGGCTGGCCATGCTCAATTGCAAGGCGCGCACCAGGCTGCCGCGCATTTCCAGCTGCAGGGTGGCGATCAGCGCCAGGGTCAGCCAGTAGCCGCGCTGCAGCCCGGCCACCTGCACGATCAGGCCCGCCGCGGCGCAGCCCAGGGTGTAGCCCAGCGCGTGCAGCCGCCAGCGCTGTTCCGGCAGGCGCCTGGCATGGCGCTTGAGCACCTTGAGGACGGCCATCAGGCGTGGCATGTGCGGCCACATGCGCAGGCCGTGCACTCCGCGCAGGCCGAAGGCGAGCAGGGCGACCCAGAGGCCGCCGAGGACGAACAGGGCTGCCACCGCGTCGGCGTTCTTCAGCGTGCCCAGGCCGTGCTGCCCCTGGCCGAGGCACAGGCATACCGCCAGGCCCAGGCCGAGCTTGCCGGCCTCGGTACCGAAGCGCTGCAGCCAGGCCAGGAGGAAGCCGTACAGGGCGAACAGGCCGAGGCTGAGCGCGGGATGGCTGACCGACCAGAAGCCCAGGCCCGCGCTGCAGGCGCCGAGCAGGACGAGCAGCAGCAGGCGAAGCATGCCGAAGCGGTGCAGCGGGTTGGCCTGGGCCGCCTGGAAGGCGCCGGCCGAGGCCCAGAGGAAGCCCGGGTGGCCGCTGAACAGGCCTAGCAGCAGGGGCAGGGCGCAGCCGAGGCCGGCGACCACCGCCGGGCCCCAGGCCGGAGGGCCCGCGTGCCAGGTGATCGCCTGCCGGAACAGCGCCTTCATCGTTTCACACCGGGCTGGAGCGCCCGGTCATTTCCCGGGCCATTTCGGTGGCGTAGCTGTCGGTCATGCCGGCGATGAAGTCGATCATGCGCAGGAACGACAGGTACAGCGGCCAGCCCGGCTCCGGCGCGTAGTGGGCCAGCAGGTCGAGGATGCGCCGGTTCTTGAACGAGAGGTCGCGTCCCGAGTGCTGTTCCAGCGCCGCGCCACAGAAGGCGTTGAGGAGGATTTCCAGGGTGGTGTAGGCGCCGATCTCGTGCAGGGTCTTGCGCTTGTCCTGGAAGATCCGCTCGCGCGCCACCGCCTTGGCGCGCAGCACGCAGCGCTTGGCCGGGCCGTGCATGTGCTCCACCAGGTCGCCTTCGAGGCTGCCTTGCAGCAGCGCCGGCTGCTGCTCGACGAAGGCGCGGGCGGCGGCGTTGGTCAGGTGCTCGATGGCCTTGCCGCGGAGGATCGCCAGCTTGCGCCGCCGCGAGTCGTTGGGGCCGAGCTGGCGGTAGGTTTCCGGCAGGTCGTCGCCGACCAGGTCGAACAGCAGCGCCTCGACTTCCGCGTAGTCGAGCAGCTCCATCTCCACGCCATCCTCCAGGTCGATCAGCGCGTAGCAGATGTCGTCGGCCGCCTCCATCAGGAACACCAGCGGGTGGCGCGCCCAGCGCTGTTCGTCGATCTGCGGCAGGCCGAGCTTGGCGGCGATCTGCTCCAGGCGCGGCAGCTCGTTCTGGTAGCAGCCGAACTTGTGCTTCTTGTAGCCGAGAGCCTCGGCGTGGCGAGCGGTCCAGGGGTATTTCAGATAGGTGCCGAGGGTGGCGTAGGTCAGCCGCATGCCGCCGTCGAACTGGTGGTATTCCAGCTGGGTCAGCACCCGGAAGCCCTGGGCGTTGCCCTCGAAGCTGAGGAAGTCGGCGCGCTCGGCGTCGCTCATGTCGTCCAGCCAGCCGCGCCCGGCGGCCTGGCGGAACCAGTGGCGGATGGCGTCTTCGCCCGAGTGGCCGAACGGCGGGTTGCCGATGTCGTGGGCCAGGCAGGCGGACTGCACGATCACCCCCAGGTCGCTCGGCGCGCACCAGTCCGGCAACTCGCCGCGCAGCATCTCGCCGACGCGCATGCCGAGGGAGCGGCCGACGCAGCCCACTTCCAGCGAGTGGGTGAGGCGGGTGTGGATGTGGTCGTTGCTGGAGACCGGGTGGACCTGGGTCTTGCGGCCCAGACGGCGGAAGGCGCCGGAAAAGATGATGCGGTCGTGATCCTTGTGGAACGGGCTGCGGCCGAGTTCGTCGGAGCTGTGCACGGGTTTGCCCAGCCGTTCGCGGGTGAGCAGGGTTTGCCAATCCAAGGGCTGTCCTCGCCGATTCATTTGGCGCTAGCTTCGGCGTTCGCGCCGGCGCCTGCAAGGGGCCGCCGCCGTGGCCCCGGTCCGCCGGGCGGGCGACGGGCGGTGGCGGGATTTTTGCGGCCACGGTGATATCGTCGTGACATCGCAGACATAACAACAATGAGCATTGCGCACGTGATCTCCGAAGCCGCCTTGCCCAGGAACTCGCAGCAGCAGTTGCGCGTCCGCCGCTTCCTGATGAGCGTGGCCATGTACGTGCTGGCCAGCGTTCCCCAGGGCGTGTCCCTCTACAACGATATTTCCCCCGCCTGGGTGATGCAGGTCTGGGCCGTGATCGCGGCGCTCACCAACCTGGGCTTCTACCTGCTGTTCCACTTCGGCATCAACCGGCGCTTCCGCGACCCGAGCATGACCATGGCGCAGATGGTGGCGGCCATCGCCATGGTGCTGTTCACCCAGCTCTACGCGGGCGAGGCGAGGGGCGCCTACCTGGTGGTGCTGCTGATCATCATGATGTTCGGCTGCTTCAAGCTGCGCACCCGCCAGTTGCTGATGCTCAGCCTGCTGACGATCGCCGCCTACGCCATGACCCTGCCGGTGATCCAGCGCATCGACGGCGAGCGCTTCAACCTGGCGGTGGAGATGGTGCTCTGGTGCAGCTTCTCCGTCTTCCTGCCGTTCATCTCGGTGCTCGGCGGCAGCATCAGCGACCTGCGCAAGAAGCTGATGGCCAGCAATGCCCAGTTGCAGGAGGTGCTGCAGCAGGTCACCGAGCTGGCCACCCACGACGAGCTGACCGGGGCCTACAACCGCCGCTACCTGCTGGAAATGCTCGGCCACGAGAAGAACCGGACCGACCGCGGCGGCGCCGGCTTCTGCGTGTGTATCTTCGATCTCGACCACTTCAAGCGGATCAACGACACCTATGGCCACCCGGCGGGCGACGAGGTGCTCAGGACTTTCGCCGGCACCGTGCAGCCGCTGCTGCGCAGCACCGATTTCTTCGCCCGCTACGGTGGCGAGGAGTTCATCCTGTTCCTGCCCCAGACCACCATCGAGATGGCCCAGCACTGCATCAAGCGCATGCAGGAGGCGCTGGCCGAGGTCTCCTACGACGGCCTGCCGGAGGGGGCACGCGTCACCGCGTCCATCGGCGTGGCCCAGTATTACCTGCTGGAAAGCGTATCGGAGCTGATCGAGCGGGCCGACAAGGCGCTGTACCGCGCCAAGCAGAACGGCCGCGACCGCATGGAGCTGGCCCCCTTCCACCGGCCGATCCTGATGTAGTCGTCACCCCACGGTCAGAAGCCCGCCGCGTCGATATCCAGCAGCAGGAGCCGGCGGCCGCTGTCGATGAACTGGCCGGCCGTCAGGCAGTACTGGTTGCTGGTGGCGTCGCGGTAGGTGTTGGACAGGGTCAGCCGGCGCTCCGCCCAGCCTTCCGCCAGCAACTGGTAGAAGTAGGGCCGCCAGGACCAGTTGTGGCCCAGGTAGCGGGCGTCTTCCTGCCAGCGCTGGCCGTCCCACTGCAGGTTGGGGCTGACCTGGGTGCCGTGGCGGTCGCACTGGTAGATGCGCAGCAGCCAGGGATAGTCGGTGGGCCGCAGCAGCGAGTCGAGGCTGCCGCCGCGCTCGGCCCAGCGGCGCACCAGCCCCATCAGTTCGGCCAGCTGCTGCTGCAGCTTCACCAGGCGGGCGCGTTCGGCCAGCTTGTGCTGCACGTACTGCTCGCGGAGCTTGGCGAAGCGCTTGACGAAGGCGTCGCTGGCGAAGAAGCGCTCCTCGGGCTTGGCGAACAGGTAGCCCTGCACGTAGCGCGCGCCACACTCCAGGGCGAAGTCCAGTTCGGCCTCGGTCTCGACGCCCTCGGCGATGATCCAGCAGCCGGTCTTCTCTGCCATCTGCGCCAGCGCCTTGACCACTTCGCCGCTGGGCCCGCCCCGGGCGGCGGCCTGGAACAGGCGCATGTCCAGCTTGAGGATGTCCGGCTGCAGGGCCAGTACCCGGTCCAGCTGCGAGTAGCCGGCGCCGAAGTCGTCGATGGCGATGCGCGCCCCGGCTTCCCGGTAGCGCGCCACCACCTCGGACAGCTTCTGGCTGGCTCCGCCGAGCTCGGTGATCTCGAACACCACCCGCTCCGGCGGCACGCCGTGGCGCTGCAACTGCTTGAGGCTGTGCAGGGCCTGGTTGGGGCGCATGCGGGTGATCCAGCGCGGCGAGATGTTGATGCTGATGAACCACTCACGCGGCGCGGCGTGCAGGCGGGAGAGGGCGTCGTCGCGGATCTGCCGATCCAGGCGGCGCAGGTGGGCGGGGGAGACCCTGGGGTCGGTGAACAGTGGCCCCACCGAGCGCAGGGCGCCGTCCTCCTGGCGCAATCGGCCGAGGGCTTCGACCCCGGCGATGCGCCCGGTGGCGGTGTCGATGAAGGGCTGGAAGACTGCTGTGGGTTGCCCGTCGATCACGGACCGTTTCCTTGCTCAGATGAAAAAACCTGACCGGACGGACCGGTCGACGACTCATCGCTTTTGCAAGAATGCGGCCAGATGTTTCAACGATGGTGCAGTTCGAGAGCGTCCTTCTTCTTGCTCTGCTGCAACCCCTTCACCAGCGGATAGATGACCATGGCGCCGCGCGCCAGCTTGCCGAAGGTGCCCAGACGCCCGCCGAACAGGGTCAGGAACACGCCGGCGGCCATCATCAGCGGTGTCTTCACGTTGGTCGCGCTGCCGCGCCGCGCCTGCCGCAACTGCTGCAGCGGGTGGGTCAGCGGCTGCGCGTGGTAGCGCAGCTGCTGGCGGTTCATTTCCATGCGCAGGCGAACCAACTCCTTGCGCATGTCGCGGCGTGCCGCGCTGGATAGCGATTGGCTCATGGCAGCAGGCGCTCCTTGTCGCGTGCAAGCTCCGCCAGCGTGGCCCGGAACGGCGACTCACCCTGACGTGCCAGGTGCATGGCCTTGGCCACGCAGAAGGCCAGTGCCGCGCCGAACACCAGGCAGAGCCCGATGGCGGCGGGCAGGCGGTGGGTATCCCAGAAGGCGATCAGCACCACGGTGGACAGGCCCAGCAGGACCAACAGCGCGAAGATCAGGCAGAGTCCGGAGAAGAGGAACAGCCGGAAGGCGCGCGACTTCTCTTCCTGGAACTCGATACCCAGTAGTTCCAGATGGCCCTGCACCAGGCCGACCACGGCACCACCCAGCTTCTTCAGGGAAGGCTTGGGCGGCTCTGGAGCCGGCTGGGGCTGCAGGTCGTCGATGTGCATGTCGTCCATGGCGCGCCCCGCTTCAGCGACGGCCGGCCAGCAGGCCGAGCAGGAAACCTACGCCGGCGGCGACACCCAGGGTCTGCCAGGGGTGCTGCTGGACGTATTCCTCGGTCTTGGCCACGGCCAGGCGGCCTTGCTCTTCCAGGGTCTGCTCGGTGTCCTTGAGGATGACCTTGGCCCGGTCGATGTTGTTGCTGATGCGCGCACGCAGCTCGTCCACTTGGACGCCGGCGACCTCGGAGGTCTGCTTCAGCAGGCTCTCGGTGTCGTTGACCAGCGCCTGGAACTCGGACGACAGGGCGTTCTGCGCATCGCGCAGGTTGCGGCGATGGGCTTCCTTGTCGATGTTCGACGCGATTTTCTTGCCGGTGGCTTCGAAGCCGGACAGATCGGAGTTAGGGGTAGTGGGCATGGCTCTCTCTCCTGAGATCGTGGTTGCGGACTCTTCAGGTTCGAGCGGCCCCGTCGCGGCCAGGTTCAGCTTTTTTTCGCCCACCCCTGGCACAGCTTTTGCCACGTCGTGGTGCGCCATGGCCCTACGGTGCCCCCATGAGGGGCGCCGAGTCCATGGTGGTTCCGCTGCCTCTTTTCGTATGTCGCTGAAAAACAAGCCGAAAAATCGATTCCTCGATTTTCCGGCGAGTGTTCTGCGCGGAAGCGGGGTGCGGCCATCGACCGGCACCCGGGGCTTATGCTCGCCTTTGGTGCGCCAGGTCGTGGAAGAGATCTTTTTTGGTGCCTTTCTGCCGGGAAAACCCTTCGATGGAAAACCTACACAGCGCCGTGGAAACCCTCATCCACGGTTCCAACACCCTGTTCATTCTGCTGGGCGCGATCATGGTCCTGGCCATGCACGCCGGCTTCGCCTTTCTGGAAGTGGGCACGGTGCGCCACAAGAACCAGGTCAACGCCCTGTCGAAGATCCTCTCCGACTTCGCCGTCTCGGCCCTGGCCTATTTCTTCGTCGGCTACTGGGTGGCCTACGGCGTGAACTTCTTCGCCCCGGCGGCGGCCCTCACCGAGGGCAGCGGCTACGCGCTGGTGAAGTTCTTCTTCCTGCTGACCTTCGCCGCCGCCATTCCCGCGATCATCTCCGGCGGCATCGCCGAGCGCGCCCGGTTCGGCCCGCAGCTGTGCGCCACGCTGCTGATCGTGGCCCTGGTCTATCCCTTCTTCGAGGGCCTGATCTGGAACGGCAACTTCGGCCTGCAGGCCTGGCTGGCCGAGCGCTTCGGCGCCTCGTTCCACGACTTCGCCGGCTCGGTGGTGGTGCACGCGGTGGGCGGCTGGCTGGCGTTCGGCGCGGTGATCCTGCTCGGTCGCCGCGACGGCCGCTACCGTGACGGCCGCCTGGTGGCCTTCGCGCCGTCGAACATCCCGTTCCTCGCACTGGGCTCGTGGATCCTGATCATCGGCTGGTTTGGCTTCAACGTGATGAGCGCCCAGACCCTGGGCAGCATCAGCGGCCTGGTGGCGGTCAACTCGCTGATGGCCATGGTCGGCGGCACCGTCGCCGCGCTGCTGGTGGGGCGCAACGACCCCGGCTTCCTGCACAACGGTCCGCTGGCCGGCCTGGTGGCGATCTGCGCCGGCTCCGACCTGATGCACCCGGTCGGCGCGCTGGTGACCGGCGCCATCGCCGGCGTGCTGTTCGTCTGGGCGTTCACCGCCACCCAGGTGAAGTGGAAGATCGACGATGTGCTCGGCGTCTGGCCGCTGCACGGCCTGTGCGGGGTTTGGGGCGGCATCGCCTGCGGCATCTTCGGCCAGAGCTACCTGGGCGGTCTCGGCGGCGTCAGCCTGGTGAGCCAGGCGATCGGCACCGCACTGGGCGTGCTGGTGGCGCTGGTCGGCGGTTTCCTGGTCTACGGCCTGCTCAAGGCGGTGGCCGGCATCCGCCTGAGCCAGGAGCAGGAGTACTACGGCGCCGACCTGTCGATCCACAAGATCGGCGCCAACAGCCAGGACTGAGGCTGCTTCGGGGCGGCCTTCGGCCTGTCGCCGGGGCCGCTCGCTCGATCAGTCGGTGGCTGCCTGGCAGCCGAGCAGGTCGTCCTCGGTGACGACCCATTGCTCGGATTCGGTGATGTGCACGTCTTCCAGAGTGCACTCGTCGCCGTCCTCGTCCACCAGGCGGATATCCCAGTTCCCGGACTCGACGCCGGTGAGGGTCAGGGAGTCGCCCTGTTCGAGCACGTCTTCCCCCAGGTGGTCCTCGCCCCAGTTGTCCTGGCTGGCCGGGGAAAAGTAGATCTCGTGCAGCTCCCATCCCGACTGGTTGACGATCTGGACGGTGGCGTCGGCCATGGCGATGGCGCTGGACAGGGAAACGAACGCGAGAGCGAGGGTCAGCGGGTGCTTCATGGACGGCTCCATCCACAGTCGAGGGGAGAGCCGATGGTGGTGGCCGGCGGGTGAGGCTGTCAATGTCAGATTGCTATCACTTTCATGACCTGCGGCCCGCTCGTGATCGGCTCTTACGAAGAAGTCTGCCGCCCCCGGAGAGGCGGCAGCGGGGGGAGGGTCAGTAGCGCAGCCTGGCGCTCCAGTCCTCGTACTCGGTCGGCTGCTTCAACTGCACGCGGAACTGCTCGGCCTCGGCGGCGTTGCCGGTCCACAGGTAGAGGTGGTCCTTCCAGCTGCCGGAGGGCCAGCGCAGCAGGTAGTAATCGGTGCCGCGCACGGTGTCGCGGTCGAGCAGGCGCACCAGGTCACCGTCGGCCAGGCAGCCGGTGGGCTTGTTCGGCAGCTCGATGCGCAACTGGTTGGAGGAATCGCCGGCCTTGGGGTAGTAGGCGTAGTTGCCGCCGCCACCGCCCAGCCACCAGTTCAGCCAGTGGCCGCGATGACGCACCGACTCGATCTCCAGATAGTCGCCGCTGCGGATGCAGAAGCTCACCGGGTAGTGCCAGTTGCGCAGGCTGAACAGGCTTTCCGCCTCGCTGCCGTCGCCGGTCACCCGCAGCCAGTCGTTGGCCTGGCCGGCGCTGGTGCGCAGGGTCTTGCCGTTGCTCTGGCTGCGCAGGGTGACCTGGCCGTAGCGGTTCTCCCGCGGCTTGGCGGCGCGGGTCGGGGTGCCGGCGTCGGCGCGCACGAAGGCGGCCACCGGCGAGTGGTCGGAGTAGTCCTGGAACTGCCAGGTGGCGCCGGCCTGGGTCACGCTCCAGCGCGGCGAAGGGACGTCCAGCGCCTGGTTGTGCCAGTAGTCCGGCTGGCCGTGGTGGCGCGAGACGAAGATGTAGTCCAGGTATTCCGGCGCGTGGTTGGGGTACTGGTAGTGGGTGATGCCATTGCGCCGGGTGTCGAAGGTGGTGTCGCTGCCGGCGAAGCTGTTCGGCGCATGCACCTGCAGGCGGTCGAGCATGTCGTGGTATTCGGCGGTGTCGCGGATGACGTTGAAGTCGCCGCCGATGAACAGCACCTCGTTCGGCGCGATGCCCTTGCTCTCGATGAAGGTGCGCATCTCGTCGAACTGGCTGGCGCGCACCGCCGCGCCCTTGCCGTCGGAGCAGCCGGTGTCGGCCGCCTGGGCGTGGGTGCCGATCACGTGCAGCGGCTGACCACCGCGGTCGAGGCGGACGTAGACGAAGCCCTTGTTGGAGAAGTAGTCGGCGCCGCAACCCTGGGCGTAGACGTACTGCACCCGCTCGCGGATCGGCCAGCGGCTGACGATGGCCACGCCGCCGTCCTCCGGCGTGGTCTCGGCGTAGGCGCCGAGGGTGGCGTCCCAGCCGTTGCGTGAACGGCCGAGGATGGGCGTCTGGTGCGGGTATTCCGCCTTCAGCCCGTCGAGCAGGATGGCGGCGGCCGGGTTGTCGAACAGTTCGTTGAGGATCACCGCGTCCTGGCCCTTCATGTAGTCGGCCTGGGCGATGAGGCGGGCGCGGGTTTCCTGGCCCCAGCCGGGCTTGAGCGTGGCGGGCAGGAAGAACACGTTGTGGGCCAGCAGCTTGTACTGGTCACCGGGGGCAGCCGATGCCGGCGCGATGGAGAAGTGGAGCAGGGCGAGGGTGCAGCAGGCGAGCGTGATGGACTTCATCCTGAAGGACTCCTGTGGCCTTTACGGCCTCTTGTCGGTGGCGTTCCCGGTCTGGAATAGACCAGGCGCCCGAAGAATCCTGGAGCACTGTTACAGTTTTGCAAGGCGCGCACGGCGTGCTCATGACAGCGCCGTTTCATCTCTGGTCTAGGCCAGTCGCCGCGCCCGCCGGGCTTCGCGTCCGGCGCCGAACAGGCTATAAGGCTGGCCCGACCTTCTCGCCGGATTGCGCCTTGCTCGATTTCTCCGTCTACCTCGGCCTGTTCCTCGCCGCCTTCGGCGCCGCCAGCCTGCTGCCGCTGCAGTCGGAGGCGCTGCTGGTCGGCCTGCTGTTGGGCGGCGGGCAGCCGGTGGCCGTGTTGCTGGCGGTGGCCAGCGTCGGCAATGTGCTGGGTTCGGTGTTGAACGCGGCGCTGGGACGGGGCATCGAGCGCTTCCGCGAGCGGCGCTGGTTCCCGGTGAGCGCCGCGCGCCTGGAGCGGGCCAAGGCCACCTATAGGCGTTACGGGCGCTGGTCGCTGCTGCTGAGCTGGGTGCCGGTGATCGGCGATCCGCTGACCCTGGTGGCGGGGGTGATGCGCGAGCCCTGGTGGAGCTTCCTGCTGCTGGTCGGCCTGGCCAAGACCGGCCGCTACCTGGCGCTGGCCGCCATCACGCTGGGCTGGGCCCCACTGGATTGGGCCTGACCCGAGCCGCGTTCACTCGCGGTAGAACACCTGGATCAGGTGATAGCCGAACTGGGTCTTTACCGGGCCGTGCACCTCGCGCAGGGCCTTCTTGAAGATCACCTGATCCACCGCGCGCACCATCTGGCCCGGGCGCACCTCGCCCAGGTCGCCACCCTTCTTGCCGGAGGGGCAGGTGGAGTACTTCTTCGCCAGCACGTCGAAGGCCTCGCCGGCGGCGATGCGCTTCTTTAGGGCGGCCGCTTCGGCTTCTGTCTTCACCAGGATGTGGCGGGCCATCGCCTTGGGCATGATCGGCTCCTCATTTTGCGAAGGCGCTATTGTGCCAGCAATTCGTACGCCATCAGAATGACGCCAATTTTCAGGCCAAACGCTCCGGCCAGGCTGGCCTACCTTGTTAACGTGATTCGGATGGAAGCGCGCGCGATGGACCTCACCCAGATGCTGAAAATCCTGTCCAGCCAGGACGGTTCGGACCTCTACCTGTCCACCGGGGCGCCGCCCTGCGCCAAGTTCAACGGCGTGCTCAAGCCGCTCAGCCAGGAGCCGCTCAAGCCCGGCGACGTGGCCGCCATCGCCGCCGGGGTGATGGATGCCGAGCAGCGCGGCGAATTCGAGAAGGAGCTGGAGATGAACCTGGCCATCTCGATACCCAACGTCGGCCGCTTCCGCATCAACATCTTCAAGCAGCGCAACGAGGTCTCCATCGTCGCGCGCAACATCAAGATGGAAATCCCCAAGTTCGAAGACCTCAAGCTGCCCGAGGTGCTGCTCAAGACGGTGATGGAGAAGCGCGGCCTGGTGCTGTTCGTCGGCGGCACCGGCTCGGGCAAGTCGACCTCCCTGGCGGCGCTGATCGACTACCGCAACCGTAACAGCGGCGGTCACATCATCACCATCGAGGACCCGGTGGAGTACGTGCACCGGCACAAGAAATCGATCATCAACCAGCGCGAGGTGGGGGTGGACACCCGCAGCTTCCACGCCGCGCTGAAGAACACCCTGCGCCAGGCACCGGACGTGATCCTGATCGGCGAAATCCGCGACCGCGAGACCATGGAGCACGCCCTGGCCTTCGCCGACACCGGCCACCTGGCCATCTCCACCCTGCACGCCAACAACGCCAACCAGGCGCTGGACCGGATCATCAACTTCTTCCCCGAGGAGCGCCGCCCGCAGCTGCTCAACGACCTCGGCAACAACCTGCGCGCCTTCGTCTCCCAGCGCCTGGTCAAGACCGTCGACGGCAAGCGCCGCGCCGCCGTGGAAGTGATGCTGGGCACGCCGACCGTGCGCGACATGATCAAGCGCAACGAGTTCTCCGAACTCAAGGAGATCATGGAGAAGTCGAAGAACCTCGGCATGCAGACCTTCGACCAGGCGCTGATCGACCTGGTCCACGAAGGGGTGATCGACGAGGAAGAGGCGGTGAAGAATGCCGACTCCGCCAACAACGTGCGCCTCAAGCTCAAGCTGTACCGCGACAACCCGGCCAACGCAGCCGCCAGCACCGCCGCTGCCAAGCCCGCGCCCGCCCCGGTGGCCGACGTGGCGAGCTGGGGCATGGAGCTGAAGCTGGAGGACATCGAGGAGGAGAGCCCGCCGGAAGACCCGGGGCGGCAGGGGATCTGAGAACGGGCCGGGGCGATGCGGGGCGCCCCGGCCATTGCCGTCAGTAGGGGCAGTTCTGCCGATACTCGGAAATGGCGTAGTCGGACTCGTGGTTCGGTCCGCAGAGGAACTGGCTGTAGCGGCTGTCGAAGTCGATGAAGCGCTTCATCCATGCGATGCCGTACATGCCCAGCAGGTCCTCGTTCGGGTAGCCGGAGTTGGCGCAGAAATGCGAACCGCCGTAGATCTCCAGGAAAGCCTTGGGCGTGGAGGCCGGAATCCGGTTGTAGAACGGCGAGGCATGCTGGTACACCGGGGCCACCGTGTCGGCGCTGCAGGCCAGGATCAGGGCCGGGGTATTGATGGTGTTGAAGGTGTTCGAACCCAGGTACCAGGGCGCCTGCGGGATGATCGCGTTGATCGAGCGCTGGGTGGACAGCTTGAGCGAGCCGCCGCCGCCCATGGACCAGCCGATGGCGCCCAGCCGGCTGCTGTCGACCTTGCCGTAGATCGGGCTCGACGAGGAGCCGCTCTGGGAGATCAGGTAGTCCAGCGCCTTGCTGAGCTGGGTGGCCCGGCTGTCCGGCTGGTCGTAGATCGAGTTGGTGTTCATGGTCATCACCACGAAGCCGTGGGAGGCCAGGCGCGGCCCCCACCATTCGATGCTGCTCTCGTACGACAGATAACCGGGAATGACGGCGATGGCGCCCATCTTGCCGCTGGTGTTCGTCGGGTAGTAGACGGTGCTGTTGCCGAAGCCTTTGAGATACCCGGAGACCGAGAACTTCGCGGTGCTGAACGGGCCGGAGGATGCCTTGAGAGAGGCCACGGTGGGCGCCGGGCCACGTGTGCAGTTACTGCAGGGAGCGGAGGGGCCTGGGGCACTGAACGCATGGGTACTGACCAGCAGCGAGGCGATAAGTAGTGTCGTTCTGGCAAGTATTGCCTTGATTTCCATGTCATTACCTCATTGATCTTGTTGTTATTGCCGAAAGCGATGACGGCTGCTTGCGAGTGCAAGCTGGCTGGGAAACTAGCAGCCCTCTGAATGTGCTCTCAATGTCGGGGTGTTCTCAGTTCGTACAAATATTCCCTGTGTACGGCTGTAGTGCTTTCGATGGATTGCACTGACTCTTTCACTAATCCATAAGAAGTAATCGGAGAGTGGTTTCCAGTATTCGAGTGAATGTCTGATGACAAGGGCTGCAGGGCCATCTATCTATATCTTCGCGCATGATGTTGAGTGGCTTGCCGTATATAAGAACAACAAGAAAGAGTTGATAAGCGTTGTCCGCAGAATGTGAAAGACTTCCTGCCCTGGTCTATGTATCGAACAGACGCTACCTGTACCTCGGCCGCAACCAGTTGCATATACGGGACCTGCATTCGGCCGCCTCATCCCTCATGGTGTGCCTGGAGGGTTGCGTAAGGTTCCGCACGCCCTGCGACGAGCGCTGGATCGGCGCGCGGAGCGTGCTGATTCCGGCCGGCAGCAGGCTATCCATCGATAATCGGGAAGCGGTGCTGGCCGCCTGTTATCTGGATGCGGGCACAGCCGATCTGCAATTGCTGAGACGCCAGATGCGTTCGATCCATCGAGGCGTCTTCCACCATCACAGGCATGAAGGCCAGTTGATCGAAGACCTCCGCCAACTGCGTGATGCACAGCCCTGTTTCGACGGCGCTCAGGAGCGGGTCGAGCACCTTGTCCGGCGATATTCGGAAGGCATCGATGCCGCGGTCGATCCCAGGGTCACCCACATCATCGAGCGGTTGCGCGATACCGCCGCGCTCAATATTTCCGTCAAGTTGCTGGCCAGTGAAGTGGGCTTGTCGGAGTCCGGCCTCATAAAGCTCTTCAACTCGCATGTGGGCGTGCCGATCCGCAGGCATCGCCTCTGGTATCGCCTGATCGATTTCGTGACCCTGTCGTTATCGGGAATGCCTTCGGCCGCAGCCATCAAGACAGCCGGATTCACCGACGCCGCGCATCTTTCCCGTTGCTACAGTGGCTTCTTTGGCGTCAATCATTCCTATGCGTTTTCGAGGAATACCTTGGCCAAGTATGTGATCGATCCTCGAAGGCAAATGGCCGTCAAGATTTAGCATCGGCACTCAAGCGTATGCCATTGGCAGATTACTATCTGCTTTTATCGAGATAATGACCGAGGTTGTTGAAAACAAAGTATGGAATCAGTGAGGCAATCAGCCAGATCCACTGATGGCTATAGGCGGCCCAGGCCCAGCATCCCCATGCCCAAAGAACGACGGAAGTCTTGAGTATCTTGAACATGCGACTTCTCAAGGAAGAGATACTGAATGATTACGAGAATAATTAGGCGACTCTGAGCAGTGGCTACTGATTTCGCCTGTTGGCCTCATTCCTCCCACAGCAGTGCTTCGACTTCATCGTATTTTGCGGATACCGAGATAAACACGTCGCCCCAGCCGCTGCCGAGGCTGACCTCCTGCAATGGCCCCGTGGGAACGAACAGCCAAGAGACCATCGCCCTTTCCGGCAAGGCGCCATTCCCCAAGGTGGCGATCAGTTCCACGATCTCCTGTTTCGCCTCGTGTTCATCATTCCAGGATGACCAGAGGAAATCGTTGTCGGGCAGCGAGAGCAGTTCCAGGACCGATTCAAGGATATGAACGAGACTTTCCCGAGGGTTATCCCGGTCGATGTCTTCTCGAATAAGCTGTCGGGTGCGGTCCAGATTCATGGGTTGTCACGGATGGAATGGAAGAAGGCACGAACGTAGCCCGTCAGGCTTCAGGGACCAAGGGTGGCGGCGCTGCGGGGCGCCGCCGGGGAGGGATGGTCAGTCCCGCAGATCGGGCAGGTCGCGGTACAGCTCCAGCGCCTGCGGGTTGGCCAGGGCGTCGGTGTTCTTCACCGGCTGGCCGTGTACCACGTTGCGCACGGCCAGTTCGACGATCTTGCCGCTGATGGTGCGCGGGATGTCGGCCACCTGGATCACCTTGGCCGGTACATGGCGTGGCGTGGTATTGGCGCGGATGGTGGCGCAGATGCGTTGGCGCAGCGCATCGTCCAGGGGCACGCCGTCGCGCAGGCGCACGAACAGCACCACGCGCACGTCGCCCTGCCAGTCCTGACCGATGGCGATGGACTCCAGCACTTCCTCGACCTTTTCCACCTGGCGGTAGATTTCCGCGGTGCCGATGCGCACGCCGCCGGGGTTGAGTACCGCGTCGGAGCGGCCGTGGATCACCAGACCGCCGTGGGCGGTTTCCTCGGCGTAGTCGCCGTGGGCCCAGACGCCGGGGAAGGTCTCGAAGTAGGCGGCGCGGAACCTGGCGCCGTCGGCGTCGTTCCAGAAGCCCACCGGCATCGAGGGGAAGTGGCGGGCGCAGACCAGCTCGCCTTTCTCGCCGGTCACCGCCTGGCCGGCGTCGTTCCACACCTGCACGTCCATGCCCAGCCCCTTGCTTTGCAGCTCGCCGCGCCACACCGGCAGCACCGGGTTGCCGAGGGCGAAGCAGGACACGATGTCGGTGCCGCCGGAGATGGAGGACAGGCACAGCTCGGCCTTAATGTCGCGGTACACGTAGTCGAAGCTCTCGTGGGCCAGCGGCGAGCCGGTGGAGAAGATCGCCCGCAGGCTGTCCAGGCGATGGCTGTCGCGCGGGCGCACGCCGGCCTTCTCCAGGGCGGCCAGGTACTTGGCGCTGGTGCCGAAGTGGCTGATGTCCTCGGCGTCGATCAGGTCGATCAGGCGCTCCGGACCCGGGTGGAAAGGCGAGCCGTCGAACAGCACCAGGGTGGCGCCGACGGCGAGGCCGGAGGCCAGCCAGTTCCACATCATCCAGCCGCAGGTGGTGTAGTAGAACAGCCGGTCGCGCTCGCCCAGGTCGCTGTGCAGGCCGAGTTCCTTGAGGTGCTGCAGCAGGGTACCGCCGACGCCGTGGACGATGCACTTGGGCACGCCCGTGGTGCCGCTGGAATAGAGAATGTAGAGCGGCTGTTCGAAGGCCACCGGAGTGAACTCGGGCTCGCCGTCGGGCTGATAGAAGTCGCCCCACAGGGCGGGTTGAGCAACTGACTTGTAATCAGTTGTTCTGGCCTCGGGCCGGGAGTAGGGCACCACCACCAGCTGCTGCAGGGTCGGCAGCTGGGCGAGGATTTCGTTGAGCTTGTCGGTCAGGTCCAGGTGCTTGCCGGCGTAGCGGTAGCCGGCGGCGGCGATCAGCACCTTGGGTTCGATCTGGCCGAAGCGGTCGATCACGCCCTGGGTGCCGAAGTCCGGCGAGCAGCTCGACCAGGTGGCGCCGAGGCTGGCGGTGGCGAGCATGCCGACCACGGTCTGCCAGGTGTTGGGCATGAAGGCCGCGACCCGGTCGCCGATGCCCACGCCGGCCGCCTTCAGGCTGCGTTGCAGGCCGGCGACGTGGGCCGCCAGGTCGGCGTGGCTGAGCACTTCGCGCGAGCCGTCCTCACCGATGGCGATCAGCGCCGGCGTGCCGTCGCGGCGGCGCAGCAGGTGCTCGGCGAAATTCAGCGTGGCGCCAGGGAGCCAGTGGGCGCTGGGCATGGCCACACCCTCGCGCAGCACAGCTTCGGGCTGGGCGCCGAAGCGTACCTCGAAGAAGTCGGCGATGGCCTGCCAGAAGGACTCGCGCTCGCTCACGCTCCAGGCGTGCAGGGCCGGGTAGTCGGCCAACTGCAGGCCGTGCTGCTGGTTGACGAAGCGGCGGAAGGCATCCATGCGGGTGGCGGCGATGCGTTCGGCAGAAGGGGTCCAGAGCGGTTGCAGCATCTCGATTCCTCGATGGTTCTTGTTGGCCCTAGCCTAAGGCCTGGGGCGAGGCGATGGCGCATCTGCCTCACATGGCACGATGCCTGTCGCGGCTTCTGGCCGTGCGCCAGGCGCTACGGGGCACGCTCGCCGCCGTGGCGAGGCTTTACAGGCTGTCAGGAAAAGCTGACAGCGATCAGGCGCGGGCCAGGTAAGCCCTGGCCACCCGCGAGCCGTTATCGCGGCCGAGCACCTGGCAGATGCGCGCGCCGGCGGCAATCAGCCGCTCCATGTCGATGCCGGTGTGGATGTCCAGACCCTGCAGCAGGTAGAGCACGTCCTCGCTGGCGACGTTGCCGGTGGCGCCCTTGGCGTAGGGGCAGCCGCCGAGGCCGGCGACCGAGGCGTCGAACACAGCGATGCCCTCCAATAGGCTGGCGTAGATATTGGCCAGGGCCTGGCCGTAGGTGTCGTGGAAGTGCCCGGCCAGCTTGTCGCGCGGGATGTCGCGGCCGACCACCTCGAACATCGCGCGGGTCTTGCCGGCGGTGCCGGTGCCGATGGTGTCGCCCAGGGACACCTCGTAGCAGCCCATGGCGAACAGCTCGCGGGCCACGGCGGCGACTTGCTCGGGCGCCACTTCGCCCTCGTAGGGGCAGCCGAGCACGCAGGACACATAGCCGCGCACGGTGATTCCGTGGGCCTTGGCCGCTTCCATCACCGGCACGAAGCGCTCCAGACTCTCGGCGATGGAGCAGTTGATGTTGCGCTGGGAGAAGGCCTCGCTGGCGGCGGCGAATACCGCCACTTCCTTGACCCCGGCCTCGACGGCGGCCTCGAAGCCCTTGAGGTTGGGCGTGAGGGCGCCGTAGATCACTCCCGGCTTGTACTGGATGCCGGCGAACACTTCGGCGCTGCCGGCCATCTGCGGCACCCATTTGGGCGAGACGAAGCTGCCCACCTCGATGTAGCCCAGGCCGGCGTCGCTCAGGTCGTCGGTCAGGCGCACCTTGTCGGCCACGCTGATCGGCTGTTTCTCGTTCTGCAGGCCGTCGCGCGGGCCGACTTCGACCAGGCGGACGTGTTGCGGCAGGTTCATGAGGTATCTCCGTAGGGTGCGCCGTGCGCACCGTGTTTTCCGATGGGGACGCACCCTACGTGGTGGGAGCCGGTTCCAGCTCAACCAGTGCGGCGCCTTCGCTGACCAGCTCGCCCTCGACGCAGTACAGCGCCTTGACCGTGCCGGCGTGGGGCGCGCGGATGCTGTGCTCCATCTTCATGGCTTCCAGCACCACTAGCGCGGCACCGGCTTCCACGGCCTGGCCGGGTTCGACCAGCACGCGGACGATACTGCCGTTCATCGGTGCTGTCAGCCCGCCATGCTGGGCGTGGCTGGCTTCGGCCTCGGCGATCGGGTCGACGCGGCTTACCTCGTGCAGGCGACCCTGCCATTCCAGATAGAGCGCATCACCCCGGCGGATCGCCCGGTGTGCGCGGCGCAGGCCATCCTGTTCGGTCCACAGTTGTTCGTCCAGCAGCTTCGACTGCAGCGGGCCACGCAGATGCACGGTGTGACGCTGCTCGCCGCTGCGCAGGTGCAAATCGGTTTCCGCGCTCAGGCCGGAGCGCCAACCACTGCTGGTAGCCCAGGGCGAGTGATAGTCCTCATGGTTACGGCGCAGCGCCTCGCTCTGCAGCCAGGCCTCGGCGGCCAATTGCCAGAACTCGGCCGGCAGCTCGGTCACGGCCGGCAACAGTTGTTCCTGGTGACGGGCGATAAAGCCGGTATCCAGTTCCGCGTTGGCGAAGGCCGGGTGGGCCAGCACTCGGCGCAGGAAGGGCAGGTTGCTGGCGAAACCGCCGACGGCGGTTTCCTCCAGCATGGCCAGCAGGCGCTGGCGGGCCTGCTCGCGGTCCTCTCCCCAGGCGACCAGCTTGGCCAGCATGGGGTCATAGAAGGGCGAGACGGTGTCGCCCTCGGCCACGCCGCTGTCCACGCGGCGGCCTTCGCCGGCGGCTGGTTCGCGATAGAGCTTCAGGTCGCCGGAGGCAGGCAGGAAGTCGTTATCGGTGTCCTCGGCGTACAGGCGCACTTCGATGGCGTGGCCATTCAGCGGCACCTGCTCCTGAGTGATTGGCAGCGCCTCGCCACGGGCCACGCGGATCTGCCAGGCCACCAGGTCGAGGCCGGTGATGGCTTCGGTAACCGGGTGCTCAACCTGCAGGCGGGTGTTCATTTCCATGAAGAAGAACTGGCCGCGGGCATCCAGCAGGAACTCCACGGTGCCGGCGCCGACATAGCCGATGGCCTGGGCGGCCTTGACCGCCGCCTCGCCCATGGCGCGGCGCAGTTCGGGCGTCAGGCCCGGGGCCGGAGCTTCCTCGACCACCTTCTGGTGGCGGCGCTGGATCGAGCAGTCGCGTTCGTTGAGGTACAGGCAGTTGCCGTGGCTGTCGGCGAACACCTGAATCTCCACGTGGCGCGGCTGCAGCACGTATTTCTCCACCAGCATGCGTGAGTCGCCGAAGGCCGACTGGGCTTCGCGCCGGGCGGATTCGAGCGTCTCCGCGAGCTGATCCTCCGTTTCGACCACCTTCATGCCCTTGCCACCGCCACCGGCGGCGGCCTTGAGCAGCACCGGGTAGCCGATGCGCTCGGCGGCGACCCGGAAGGTCTCCACGTCCTGGGCTTCGCCGTGGTAGCCGGGCACCAGCGGTACGCCGGCGTCTTCCATCAGCGCCTTGGCCGCCGACTTGCTGCCCATGGCGTCGATGGCGGAGGCGGGCGGGCCGAGGAAGATCATCCCGGCGGCCTCGATGGCGCGGGCGAAGCCGGCGTTCTCGGAGAGGAAGCCGTAGCCCGGGTGGATGGCCTGGGCGCCGCTGGCCTTGGCCGCGGCGATGATCTTGTCGACCAGCAGGTAGCTGTCGGCCGGCTTGGCGCCGCCGAGGTTCACCGCGATATCGGCCTCGCGCACGTGGCGCGCCTGGGCGTCGATGGCGCTGTGCACCGCCACGGTCTTCAGGCCCTGGGCCTTGGCGGTGCGCATCACCCTGCAGGCGATCTCGCCGCGGTTGGCGACCAGCAGGGTATCGATATGCGTGCGGCTCATGCTTGCGGCTCCTGCCAGGCGGGCGTGCGTTTTTCCAGGAAGGCGTTGAGCCCTTCCTGGCCCTCGGGGCTGACGCGAATGCGGGCAATGGCGTTCTCGGTGTAGCGGCGCAGGGCCGGGCTGAGTACGCCGCTGCCGACCTCGCGCAGCAGGTCCTTGCTGGCCTGCATCGCCTGCGGGCTGTTGAGCAGCAGGTTGTTGACCCAGCCTTCGACCTGGGCATCCAGCTCGGCGGCCGGGTAGGCCTCGGCCAGCAGGCCCAGTTCACGGGCGCGGTTGCCTGAGAAACGCTCGGCGGTCAGTGCGTAGCGGCGCGCGGCACGCTCGCCCAGGGCCTGGACCACGAACGGGCTGATCACTGCCGGGGCCAAGCCGATGCGCACTTCAGAAAGGGAGAACAAAGAGTCCTCGGTTCCGATGGCCATATCGCAACAGCTCACCAGACCCACCGCACCGCCGAAGGCCGCGCCTTGGACTACGGCCAGGGTGGGGATCTTCAGGCCGTTGAGGTTGTACATCAGCTCGGCCAGCTCGCGTGCATCGTTGAGGTTGGCGTTGTAGTCGAGCCTGGCGCTGGCTTGCATCCAGGCCAGGTCGGCGCCGGCGGAGAAGTGCTTGCCGCGCCCGCGCAGCAGCAGGAAGCGCAGGGTCTTGTCGGCGGCGATCACGTCGATGGCGAGGATCAGCTCGCGGATCATCTCGGCGTTGAAGGCGTTGTTCTTGTCCGGACGGTTCAGCCACAGGGTGGCGAAGCCGCGCGGGTCGGTTTCAAGCTGTACGGTAGTGAAGTCGGTCATGGCGGCTCCAGGCAACTCGGTTGTGCGCCCTCTCCCTCTGGGAGAGGGCTGGGGTGAGGGTCTAGGGCGAGTTGCACATGGCATCCCTCACCCCCGGCCCCTCTCCCAAAGGGAGAGGGGAGTAAAAGGCCTTACATGCGGAACACCCCGAAGGTGGTCGGCTCGATGGGGGCGTTGAGGCTGGCGGACAGGGCCAGGCCGAGGACGTCACGGGTCTGCGCCGGGTCGATCACGCCGTCGTCCCACAGGCGGGCGCTGGAGTAGTAGGCATGGGCCTGCTGTTCGTACTGGGCGACGATGGGCTGCTTGATGCGCGTCTCTTCTTCGTCACTGAACGGGTGGCCGGAACGAGCCGCCTGTTCGCGCTTGACCTGTACCAGCACGCCGGCGGCCTGTTCGGCGCCCATCACGCCGATCCGCGCGTTGGGCCACATCCACAGGAAACGCGGGTCGTAGGCGCGGCCGCACATGCCGTAGTTACCGGCGCCGAAACTGCCGCCGATGATCACGGTGAACTTCGGCACCCGGGCGCAGGCCACGGCGGTGACCAGCTTGGCGCCGTGCTTGGCGATGCCGCCTTCCTCGTATTTCTTGCCGACCATGAAGCCGGTGATGTTCTGCAGGAACAGCAGCGGGATGCCGCGCTGGCAGGCCAGTTCGATGAAGTGCGCGCCTTTCTGCGCGGCCTCGGCAAACAGGATGCCGTTGTTCGCCAGGATCGCCACCGGGTAACCGTGGACATGGGCGAAACCGCAGACCAGGGTGGTGCCGAACAGCGCCTTGAACTCATCGAACTCGCTGCCGTCGACCACGCGGGCGATCACCTCGCGCACATCGAACGGCTGCTTGGTATCGGCCGGGATCACCCCGTACAGCTCGTCCGTCGCGTGCAGCGGGGCGAGCGGGGTGCGGCTCTGCAGCTGGCCGAGCTTGCGCCAGTTGAGATTGGCGATGCTGCGGCGGGCGATGGCCAGGGCATGCGCGTCGTCGTCCGCGTAGTGGTCGGCCACGCCGCTGGTCTTGCAGTGCACGTCGGCGCCGCCCAGTTCCTCGGCGGTCACCACTTCACCGGTGGCGGCCTTCACCAGGGGCGGGCCGGCGAGGAAGATGGTGGCCTGGTTGCGCACCATGATGGTCTCGTCGCTCATTGCCGGCACATAGGCGCCGCCGGCGGTGCAGGAGCCCATCACGACCGCGATCTGGGGAATGCCCATCGCGCTCATGTTGGCCTGGTTGAAGAAGATGCGGCCGAAGTGCTCGCGATCCGGGAACACCTCCTCCTGGCGCGGCAGGTTGGCGCCGCCGGAGTCCACCAGGTAGATGCACGGCAGGCGGTTCTGCTGGGCGATGGTCTGGGCGCGCAGGTGCTTCTTCACGGTCAGGGGGTAGTAGCTGCCGCCTTTCACCGTGGCGTCGTTGGCGATGATCATGCACTCGACGCCTTCCACGCGGCCGATGCCGGCGACCACTCCGGCGGCCGGCACGTCCTCGCCGTACACCTCATGGGCGGCCAGCTGGCCGACTTCGAGGAAGGGCGAGCCGATGTCCAGCAGGCGGTTGATGCGTTCGCGCGGCAGCAGCTTGCCGCGCGATGTGTGGCGCTCCTGGGCCTTGGCGCCGCCGCCTTCGTGGACGCGGGCGAGCAGGGCGCGCAGGTCGTTCACCTGGGCGAGCATGGCTGCCTGGTTGGCGGCGAACTCCGGCGAGCGGGTGTTGATCTGGGTATGCAGGATGGCCATATGTTGCTTCCTGTAGGGTGCGCCATGCGCACCATGCGATGTTCCCGGTGCGCGCGGCGCACCCTACGGTTGCCCGCGTGTTACTTGGTCTCGTTGTACAACTCGCGGCCGATCAGCATGCGGCGGATCTCGCTGGTGCCGGCGCCGATCTCGTACAGCTTGGCGTCGCGCAGCAGGCGGCCGGCCGGGTATTCGTTGGTGTAGCCGTTGCCGCCGAGCAGCTGGATGGTATCGAGGGCCATCCTGGTGGCCATCTCGGCGGTGTAGAGGATCACCGCCGCGGCGTCCTTGCGCGATTCCTCGCCGCGGTCGCAGGCCTTGGCCACGGTGTACAGGTAGGACTTGGAGGCGTTCATGCCGGCGTACATGTCGGCCAGCTTGCCCTGTACCAGCTGGAACTCGCCGATCGACTGCTTGAACTGCTGGCGCTCGTGCACGTAGGGCACCACCACGTCCATGCAGGCGCTCATGATCCCGGTCGGGCCGCCGGAGAGCACGGTGCGCTCGTAGTCCAGGCCGCTCATCAGCACCGCCACGCCACGGCCTTCTCCACCGAGGATGTTTTCTTCCGGCACTTCCACGTCCTCGAACACCAGCTCGCAGGTGTTGGATCCGCGCATGCCCAGCTTGTCCAGCTTCTGGTGGCGGGAGAAGCCCTTGAGGTCGCGCTCGACGATGAACGCGGTCATGCCGCGCGAGCCGGCGTTGATGTCGGTCTTGGCGTAGATCACGTAGGTGTTGGCGTCCGGGCCGTTGGTGATCCACATCTTGTTGCCGTTGAGCACGTAGCGGTCGCCGCGCTTCTCGGCGCGCAGCTTCATCGACACCACGTCGGAGCCGGCATTGGGCTCGCTCATGGCCAGGGCGCCGACGTGCTCGCCAGAGCACAGCTTGGGCAGGTACTTGAGCTTCTGAGCATGGGTGCCGTTCTTGCGGATCTGGTTGACGCACAGGTTCGAATGCGCGCCGTAGGACAGGCCGACCGAGGCCGAGGCGCGGCTGATCTCCTCCATCGCCACCACGTGGGCCAGGTAGCCCATGTCGGTGCCGCCGTACTCCTCTTCCACGGTCATGCCGAGCAGGCCCATGTCGCCGAACTTGCGCCACATGTCCATGGGGAACTCGTTGTCGCGGTCGATCTGCGCCGCACGCGGGGCCAGCTCGGCCTGGGCGAACTGGTGCACCGAGTCGCGCAGCATGTCGATGGTCTCGCCGAGACCGAAGTTGAGGGTCGGGTAGCTCATGGTGCACCTGCTTTTATTGTCGTGGGGTGCGCCGCGCGCACCGGGTCTGTTGGGTAGGGACTCGGCCTGGACGGCCACGCGCACCCTACGCGGTCGTCTCGGCCAGCGCCGCCAGGCAGCGTTCTTCGGCAGTGTCCAGCTCCAGCTGCATCTGTTCGATGTCCAGCAGCTGTTGCTCCAGCTGGGCGCGGCGGGCGGCGATCTTGCTCATGAAGGTCTCCAGCTGTCTGCGATTACCGCTGGCGGGGTCGTAGAGGTCGATCAGCTCCTTGCACTCGGCGAGGGAGAAGCCGATGCGCTTGCCGCGCAGGATCAGCTTGAGGGCCACCAGGTCCTTGGGCCGGTAGATGCGCTCCTGGCCGCGGCGCTCGGGGGCGAGCATGCCTTGCTCCTCGTAGAAGCGGATGGCGCGGGTGGTGACGTCCAGCTCGCGGGCCAGATCGGAGATCGAATAGGTGATAGACATGACCGGCTCTCATTTACCTTTACGTTAACGTAAACTTGTGCCAGCCTGACTGTCAATCTCGGGCTCCGGCCCGATTCGACATTCATCGCTGGATGAGGAGTGGGCTGTGCGCATCGAAGATTCCGTGTTCCTGATCACCGGCGGCGGCTCTGGCCTCGGCCTGGCCACCGCCCGCGAGCTGGTGGGCCAGGGCGCCAGGGTGCTGTTGCTGGACATCAATGCCGAGGCCGGCGCCAGGGCCGCCGCCGAACTGGGCGAGCGGGCGCGCTTCCTGCGCGCCGACATCAGCAGCGAGGCAGATGGCCGTGCCGCTGTGGAGGATGCGCTACAGGCCTTCGGAGCCGTACACGGGCTGGTCAACTGCGCCGGCATCGCGCCGGCCGAGAAGGTCATCGGTCGTAACGGTGCCCACGGCCTGGACAGCTTCCGCCGCACCATCGAGATCAACCTGATCGGCAGCTTCAATATGCTGCGCCTGGCCGCCGAAGCCATGGCCCGTAACGAGCCGAACGAGGGCGGTGAGCGCGGCGTGATCATCAACACCGCCTCGGTGGCAGCCTTCGACGGGCAGATGGGGCAGAGCGCCTATTCCGCCTCCAAGGGCGGCGTGGCCGCCATGACCCTGCCGGCGGCGCGCGACCTGGCTCGCTCGGGCATCCGCGTGATGTGCATCGCGCCGGGCATCTTCGAGACGCCGATGATGGCCGGCATGCCCCAGGAGGTGCAGGATTCCCTGGCCGCCAACGTGCCGTTCCCGCCGCGCTTGGGGCGTCCGGCCGAGTACGCCGCGCTGGTCCGCCATATCGTCGAGAACGCCATGCTCAACGGCGAGGTCATCCGCCTGGATGGCGCGCTGCGCATGGCAGCCAAGTGAGGTGAGCCGATGATTCCCGCCGAACAGGACATCCTGATCCGCGACATGGCCCGCCAGTTCGCCCAGGAACGGCTGAAGCCCTTCGCCGCCGACTGGGACCGCGAGCACCGTTTCCCCGTAGAGGCCCTGAAGGAAATGGCCGACCTGGGCTTCCTCGGCATGCTGGTACCGGAGGAGTGGGGTGGCGCGCAGACCGGCCACCTGGCCTACGCCATGGCCCTGGAGGAGATTGCCGCTGGTGATGGCGCCTGCTCGACCATCATGAGCGTGCACAACTCGGTGGGCTGCATGCCGATCCTCAAGTTCGGCAGCGAGGAGCAGAAGCAGCGCTTTCTCCAGCCCCTGGCCAGTGGCGCCATGCTCGGCGCCTTCGCCCTGACCGAGCCCCAGGCCGGCTCAGACGCCAGCGACCTGCGCACCCGCGCTCGGCGCGATGGCGATCACTACGTATTGAACGGCGCCAAGCAGTTCATCACCTCCGGCAGCCACGCCGGGCTGGTGATCGTGTTCGCCGTGACCGACCCCGCGGCCGGCAAGAAGGGCATCAGTGCATTCATCGTGCCGACCGACACGCCCGGCTACTCGGTGGTGCGGGTGGAGGACAAGCTCGGCCAGCACGCCTCGGACACCTGCCAGATCCAGCTCGACGAAGTGCGCATCCCGGCGTCGTTGCGCCTAGGCGAGGAGGATGAGGGCTATCGCATCGCGTTGAGCAATCTGGAAGGAGGGCGCATCGGCATCGCCGTGGCGCGGCAGATGGTGCATCACGCCGCGGCTTTGCGCGAAGCCGGCCAGCCCTGCCTGACCGAGGCCTCGATGGCCAAGCTGTTCGCCTCGGAAATGGCGGAGCAGGTCTGCTCGGCGGCGATCCAGACCCTGGGTGGCTACGGCTACCTCAAGGACTTCCCGGTGGAGCGCATCTACCGCGATGTGCGCGTGTGCCAGATCTACGAAGGCACCAGCGACGTACAGCGGATGGTGATTGCGCGCAGCCTGTGAGTGCTCCCCGCCTGTGGGAGAGGGGCCGGGGTGAGGGTTTTTCCAGGCTATTCCGAGCCGCCTATGATGCCCTCACCCCGCTTCAGGGAGTATCGAATCAATCCCCGGTGCGCACGGCGCACCCTACGGTCCAGGACCGCGTCAGACCGGCTCCGGAGCCTTCTTCTCCTGGACGATGATCTGTTGGGCCAGCTCGATCAGCTGCTCGCGCATCCAGCGGTTGGCCGGGTCCTGGTCGGTGCTCTCGTGCCAGTACAGGTGGGTCTCCAGTGCCGGCACATCGTTTACCGGCAGGTCGACGAAATGCAGGCCGTGGCGGCGGGCAAAGCGCTCCGGAACGGTCATCGCCATGTCGGTGTTGTGCAGCACGGTGGAGGCCATCAGGTAATGCTGCGAGCGCAGGGCGACCTTGCGCTGCAGGCCCATCTTGCCCAGCGACAGGTCGATGTAGCCGAGGCCGCTGCGGCGGCTGGAAATCTGGATATGGGCCAGCGACAGGTATTCGTCCAGGCTGATCTTGTCCTTGGCCAGCGGATGGCGGGGGCGCATGGCGCAGACGTAGCGGTCCTCCATCAGCTTGACGTGGCGTACCTGCGGATCGGTGTTGAGCGGAGCATCCACGGCGAAGTCCAGGCGGCCGGCGGCCAGTTCCTTGGTGGTCTCGCGGCGCTTGGACTGGAAGCTCTCGATCTGCACCGCCGGAGCCAGGCGGCGCAGGCGCTGGAACAGGGACGGCAGCAGAATCTGTTCGGACAGGTCGGTCATGCTGATGCGGTAGGTCTTGTTCGCCTGCTTGGCGTCGAAGGTGCGGCTCTCCTGCACCGACACCCGCAGCAGCTGCAGGGCGTTGCGCACTGGGCCGATGATGTTCTGCGCCATGGGCGTGGGCACCATGCCCTGGGCGGTGCGCACGAACAGCGGATCGTTGAAGGTCTCGCGCAGGCGGGCCAGGGCGTTGGACACGGCTGGCTGGGTGATGCCGACGATCTGCCCGGCGCGGGTCAGGTTGGCCTCGGTATAGATGGCATCGAAGACGATGAAGAGGTTGAGGTCTACCTTGTTCAAGTTCATGGCCTTCTCCGCGGGATCAAGCCTCATCACATATTGCTTATGAATGTTGATAAGGCAGGAAAATAGCTTAGATAAATCGTGGGTGCTGTTCTAGCATCATTCCCCATCGAAGCCAACCACCAAGGTGTCCCCATGGATTTCGCCTACTCCCCCAAGGTCCAGGAACTGCGTGAACGCGTCACCGCCTTCATGGAAGCCCACGTCTACCCGAACGAAGCGGTGTTCGAGCAGCAGGTCAACGAAGGCGATCGCTGGCAGCCGACCGCGATCATGGAAGAACTCAAGGCCAAGGCGAAGGCCGAGGGGCTGTGGAACCTGTTCCTGCCGGAATCCGAGTACGGCGCCGGCCTGACCAACATGGAATACGCGCCGCTGGCCGAGATCATGGGCCGCTCGCTGATGGGCTCCGAGCCGTTCAACTGCTCCGCGCCGGACACCGGCAACATGGAGACCCTGGTGCGCTACGCCAGCGAGGCGCAGAAGCAGCAATGGCTGGAGCCGCTGCTGTCCGGCGAAATCCGTTCCGCCTTCGCCATGACCGAGCCGGGCGTGGCCTCCTCGGATGCCACCAACATGCAGGCCAACGCCGTGCGCGACGGTGACGAGTGGGTCATCAATGGCCGCAAGTGGTGGACCTCCGGCGCCTGCGACCCGCGCTGCAAGATCATGATCTTCATGGGCCTGACCAACCCGGACGCGCCGCGCCACCAGCAGCACTCGATGATCCTGGTGCCGACCGATACCCCCGGCGTGAAGATCCTTCGTCCGCTGCCGGTGTTCGGCTACGACGACGCCCCGCACGGCCACGCCGAAGTGCTGTTCGAGAACGTGCGCGTGCCCTACGAAAACGTGCTGCTCGGCGAGGGCCGTGGCTTCGAGATCGCCCAGGGCCGCCTCGGCCCGGGTCGTATCCACCACTGCATGCGCTCCATCGGCATGGCCGAGCGCGCGCTGGAACTGATGTGCAAACGCTCCGTCAGCCGTACCGCCTTCGGCAAGCCGCTGGCGCGCCTGGGTGGCAACATCGACCACATCGCCAACTCGCGCATCGAGATCAACCAGGCCCGCCTGCTGACCCTCAACGCCGCCTACATGATGGATACAGTGGGTAACAAGGTGGCGCAGAGCGAGATCGCCCAGATCAAGGTGGTGGCGCCCAACGTCGCGCTGAACGTGATCGACCGCGCCATCCAGATCCACGGCGGCGCCGGTGTCTCCAACGACACCCCGCTGGCCTACTTCTACGCCATGCAGCGCACCCTGCGCCTGGCCGACGGCCCGGACGAAGTGCACCGCGCCGCCATCGGCAAGTTCGAGGTGGGCAAGTACGTGCCGCGCGAAGCGATGAAGGCCAGCCGCTGAGGCTGGTCCCGTAAACAGGAAGAGGCCCGCTAGCGCGGGCCTTTTCGTTTCCGCTCGAGACACCCGGCGAGATGCGGCGGACATCCCAGAATCGGGATTCAAGATGAGACCTGTTCGGCGTTTATGGCACGGGCCTCCTTGTTGAGGCTGTCTGCTTCGGGTGAAATCCGCGCACTTGAAACGACCGTCGCTGGAGGGTGACGGTCAGCGTAGCTTGCAGGGAGGCGGGCAGATGAATCGAGTCCTCAATGTCACCACGGTATTCGGTGACGATGCGCTGCGCTTTTCGACCCTGAACGGCCACGAGGAAATCTCCCGGCTGTTCGACATGACGCTGGTCATGAAGAGCGAGCAGAAGGGCCTGGAT